>NZ_FPIX01000012.1:0-145900 GCF_900119205.1 Pseudomonas sp. NFACC16-2
TCTCGGTCGTATCTTGCGCCAACAGCACCACGGGACTGCATTGCATCCGTTGCAGGGTCGCGTCCTGATGGGGCTGCAACACCTTCTGGAACGTGACTTTCTCATTATCAAGAAATCGATAAGCCGCCGTCGTTTCTGCCAGCCCTCGACAAGCGGTCGGGATGCTGTTGCCGGGATGATCGGCTAGGCGTCCTAAAAAGCTGGCGAGCCTGGCATTTAAACGGCCATCACCCAAGTCGGCGGTTTTCATTTCGTCCTGTGCCCAATTCAATCATCGTTCTCCATTTCTCCGAATTCCCAAAATACTTGAAAACAGAGTTATGTAGAACGATGAGCGCTCCGCGTGGGAATGCCGCCCCTTGGACGCTCTGCGTCCGCTTGTGACGCAGAGCGTCACTAGATGCATTCCCACGCGGAGCGTGGGAACGATCAACAACCTGCTCTGGTTTACAAGCTGAGATTGCGGTTCGAGGCCTTGAGGAATTCCTGCTTCAACTCGGCAAACGTGTGCACCGCCGGGAATTGCGGAAATTCACGGATCACGTTTTCAGGCGCATGGAACAGAATCCCGGCGTCGGCCTCACCCAGCATCGTGGTGTCGTTGTAGGAATCCCCCGCCGCAACCACGCGGTAGTACAGGCTCTTGAAAGCCAGGACCGACTGGCGCTTGGGATCTTTCTGACGCAACTGGTAGCCGGTCACCCGCCCGCTGTCATCGGTAATCAAGCGATGGCAGAGCAATGTCGGGAAGCCCAACTGGCGCATCAACGGCTGGGAAAACTCATAGAACGTGTCGGACAGAATCACCACCTGGAAGCGCTCGCGCAGCCAGTCGACGAATTCGATGGCGCCGTCCAGCGGCTGGAGGGTGGCAATGACTTCCTGGATGTCGGAAAGCTTGAGGCCGTGTTCATCGAGGATGCGCAACCGTTGCTTCATCAGCACGTCGTAGTCGGGAATGTCCCGAGTGGTTGCCCTGAGGGAGTCAATCCCGGTTTTTTCAGCGAAGGCGATCCAGATCTCCGGGACCAGCACACCTTCCAGGTCGAGACAGGCAATTTCCACAAGACACTCCCATTTTTTCTGATGTTTATCGGTTGAGCGAACAAAAGGCTTGCCGACTCTAGCCATTCGTCGAAGCCTGCGCAACGCACAGGAACGCGCCAGCCCCGACAGCTTTTGTTACCATCAACCCCATATAGAGCGCCCAGCGCCACCGACCTGTAGGAAACCGCCCTGATGAGCCCATCGTTCGACGTCGTGGAACTCGCCACGACCTATGCCAACAAGTCCCCCCAGGACATCCTCAAGCTGGCCTTCGCCGAGTTCGGCGACGACCTGTGGATATCGTTCAGCGGCGCCGAAGACGTGGTGCTGGTGGACATGGCCTGGAAACTGAACAAGAACGTCAAGGTGTTCAGCCTCGACACCGGCCGCCTGCACCCGGAAACCTATCGTTTCATCGATCAGGTGCGCGAGCACTACAAGATCGACATCGAGCTGGTTTCGCCGGACTACACGAAACTTGAACCCTTCGTGAAGGAAAAAGGCCTGTTCAGCTTCTACAAGGACGGTCACGGCGAGTGCTGCGGCATCCGCAAGATCGAGCCCCTGCGACGCAAACTGACCGATGTCCGCGCCTGGGCCACCGGTCAGCGCCGTGACCAGAGCCCCGGCACCCGCAGCCAGGTGGCGGTGTTGGAAATCGACACGGCGTTTTCCACCCCGGAGCGCACCCTGTACAAGTTCAACCCCCTGTCGCAGATGACCAGCGAAGAAGTCTGGGGCTACATCCGCATGCTCGAGCTGCCTTACAACAGCCTGCATGAACGCGGCTTCATCAGCATCGGCTGCGAACCCTGCACCCGCCCGGTACTGCCGAACCAGCACGAGCGCGAAGGCCGCTGGTGGTGGGAAGAAGCCACGCAGAAAGAATGCGGGCTGCACGCCGGGAATATCATCAGCAAATCCAAGGCTTGAAAAAACCGCAGCACCGCGGAGGCCTGGGGCCGCTTTATTTTGCATCGAAAAGGACAGCTCATGCGAATTCTCGTGGTCAACGTCAACACCACCGAATCCATCACCCAGGCCATCGCCCGCCAGGCCCAGGCCGTGGCCGCGCCGGGCACCGAAATCGTCGGGCTCACGCCGCATTTCGGTGCCGATTCCATCGAGGGCAATTTTGAAAGCTACCTGGCGGCCATTGCGGTGATGGACCGGGTGATGTCCTACGACCAGCCGTTCGACGCGGTGATCCAGGCCGGCTACGGCGAGCATGGCCGCGAAGGTCTGCAAGAACTGCTGAACGTGCCCGTGGTGGACATCACCGATGCCGGTGCCAGTACCGCCATGTTCCTCGGCCACGCTTATTCGGTGGTCACCACCCTGGACCGCACCGTGCCGCTGATCGAAGACCGGCTCAAGCTTTCCGGCCTGTTCGACCGCTGCGCCTCGGTACGGGCCAGTGGTTTGGCGGTGCTGGAGCTTGAGCAAGACCCGCAACGGGCGATTGACGCCATCGTGCAGCAGGCGGAACTGGCAGTGAGCCAGGACAAGGCCGAAGTGATCTGCCTGGGCTGCGGCGGCATGGCCGGGCTCGACGAGCAGATCCGCCAGCGCACCGGCGTGCCGGTGGTCGATGGGGTGACGGCGGCGGTGACCATTGCTGAATCGCTGGTGCGGCTGGGGTTGTCGACATCGAAAGTGCGCACCTACGCGACGCCTCGGCCCAAGACCATCATTGGCTGGCCGGGGCGGTTTGGGCGGTGAGTTCACAGGCTTGGACCGAAGTGTCCCGAATCGCGAGCAAGCTCGCTCCCACAGGGTGGGTGGTGTTCACAAAACTTCTGATCAGCACCCATCAACTGTGGGAGCGAGCTTGCTCGCGATTCGGCCCAACTCGGTCTGGTGCCCCGCTCAAACCGCACTAAACCGCCGCGCCAACCCCTGCTCGGCAAACTGCTCGATGATGAAATCCACGAACGCCCGGGTCTTGCCTGGCAACAGCTTGTGTTCGGCGTAGTAGATGGAGATGTTGCCATCGTCGACATACCAGTCCGGCAGCACCCGTTGCAGCGCGCCGGACTCCAGGTAAGGCACGGCCACCGGCATACTCACCAGCCCGATGCCCAGCCCTTGGGCCGCGGCCGCGCAGTCGGCTTCTGAATCGCTCATGGTCATGCGGGTCTTGAGCATGAGCGGGCTGTGTTGCTGGGTTCGGCTGGTCAGTTGCCAGGAACGCACGCGGCCGGTTTGTGGCGAGCGAATCAGGATGCCCTGGTGCTGCGCCAGATCTTCCGGCTCCACCAATGCAGCGTGAGTGTTCAGGTAGTCCGTGGATGCAACCAGCACCCGATGAGCTACCGTCAACTTGCGCGCCACCACGCCCTGGGGCAGCTCGAAACCACCGCCGATGGCGGCATCGAACCCCTGGCCAATCAGGTCTACCTGGCGGTTATCGAAATGCCAGTCCGGGTTGATCGCCGGATAACGTCGCAGAAATTCCCCCAGCAACGGCACGACATACAATCGACCGAACGCCGTGCCCATGCTCACCTTCAGCGTTCCCGTCGGTTGCCCACCGGCGCTGGCCAGGTTGGCGACGGCGTTCTGGATGGTGTTGAAGCTGCTGCCGACTTCCCTCAGAAACAACTGGCCGGCTTCGGTCAGCCTCAGGCTGCGGGTGCTGCGCTGAAACAGGCGTACGCCCATTCGCGCCTCCAGCTTGGCGACGCTTTTACCCACCGCGGCCGGGGTCACGCTCAGACGTCGCGCCGCCTCGGCAAAGCTGCCGACTTCGGCGCTGCGCACAAAGCATTCGATACTGTTGAAGGTCTCCATGGGCCTCACTCTAAACTTTTGGTTTAGACAGACTATAGCAATGGCGGTCTACACAGCCCACGGCACCTTCTTGATACTCGCTCCATCACCGCGGCAGCTCGCCCCGGCACTTTTTGGAGAACATCATGAATACCCAAGCACTGAACGGTAAAGTCGCCTTGATCCAGGGCGGTTCTCGCGGCATCGGCGCCGCCATCGTCAAACGCCTTGCCGCGGAAGGCGCCGCCGTGGCCTTCACCTACGTCAGCTCTGGCGCAAAATCAGAAGAACTGCAGAACAGCATCACCGCAGCGGGCGGCAAGGCCTTGGCAATCAAGGCAGACAGCGCCGACGCCGACGCCGTTCGTAACGCCGTCGCCGCCACCGTCCAAGCGTTTGGACGGCTGGATATCCTGGTCAATAACGCGGGTGTGCTGGCCATGGGGCCGCTGGATGAATTCAAACTCGAAGATTTCGACCAGACCCTGGCCGTCAACGTGCGCAGCGTGTTCGTCGCCACCCAGGCGGCAGCGCGGCACATGGGCGAAGGTGGCCGGGTCATCAACATCGGCAGCACCAACGCCGACCGCATGCCCTTCGCCGGCGGCGCGACCTACGCCATGAGCAAATCCGCGCTGGTGGGCCTGACCAAAGGCCTGGCCCGTGACCTCGGCCCACGCGGCATCACCGTCAACAACGTGCAGCCCGGCCCGGTGGACACTGACATGAACCCGGCCGACAGCGACTTCGCCTCCAGCCTGCTGTCGCTGATGGCTATCGGGCGCTACGGCAACGTCGATGAAATCGCCAGTTTCGTCGCCTACCTGGCAGGGCCGGAAGCAGGTTATATCACCGGTGCCAGCCTGACCATCGACGGTGGTTTCGGCGCCTGATCCGAGCCGATCATTGTGGCGAGGGAGCTTGCTCCCGTTGGGCTGCGCAGCAGCCCTTCGCTGTCAGACCCACTCCAACTCCGGCAGACCGCAAAGGCTGGGCTGGAACATTTTCAAGGAGCGGATGATCCCGTCGGCGTGGGCGTATTTTTCATCCGCCATGGCCGAATCCGGAATGGCAATGGCGGTCATGCCGGCGGCTTTCGCGGCCGTCACGCCGAACGGCGAATCCTCGAACACCAGGCAATCGCGTGGATCGACACCCAGGCGCCGGGCAGCAGTGAGGAAGATATCCGGCGCGGGTTTCGCCGCGCCGACCTCGGGGTCGTCCGCCGTCACGATGAAGTCGAACAGTGCGAACCAGTCCCGGTGCAAGGTGGTTTTCAATGCGAACGTAGGGCTCGACGAACTGGTGCCCACCGCAATCGGAACGTTGTGGGCTTTCAAATGCCGCACCAGCTCCTCGGCGCCGGGCATCCCCAGGGCGTGAGGAAAGCGCTCGCGCATCAAGGGCTCGCGGATGACCAGGAACTCTTCGGGGGTGATCGGCAACTCCAGCGCCTGAACGACGTAATTGGCCAAGTCCGTGGCCCCACGCCCGATGATGTTCTGCTTGACGCTCCAATCGAACGTGCGCCCGTAGCGCTCGGCGATGATGGACGTGACCTCGGTGTAGATCCCCTCGGTGTCCAGCAACAGCCCATCCATGTCGAAAATCACAGCTTTGATCGGGCCAAACTCTTTCAGCGGTGCATTCATCGCATCTGATCCGTTATCAACACAACATTCCAGGGATGGCTCAGGTGCGGCCAGGACAGCGTGTTCGCCTTAAAGGATTCAGCAGGATAACGAAGGGGGCTTGGAACCGGCAATGGGAAATCCATGGATGGGGTCGTGGCGAGGGAGCTTGCTCCCGCTCGGGTGCGCAGCAACCGTAGGATCGTGGGGGCTGCTTCGCAACCCAGCGGGAGCAAGGTCCCTCGCCACAGAAAGCGGATGGGTGTGAAGGGATGGTTATTGTCCCGAGCTGCCGGAGCCGCCCGACCCCGAGCCACTGCCGCCCGAGCTGCTGCCGCTGTCGCTGGTACCGGTTCCTCCGTTGGTCCCACCGCCGGCGTCGGCACCGCCCATCGTGCTGGATCCACTCATCGAACCGCTACCCGTACCGGGGCTGGTGCTGCTGCCGTTGGCATCGCCGCCGTTCCCGCCGCTCACGGAGCCCGGGGGCAAGGCGTTACCGTTGGCACCGGAATTGGAGCCGGCCTCCATTTCTGTGGAAGGTGGCATCCCGCCCTTGTCCACGGGGGGCGTGCCGCCCGAAGATTCTGCCAAGGCGGCCAGTGAACTGAGCGAAAGAATCCCGGCGAGTGTCAGCGCTGTCATGTTGGACTTCATCATGGTGAGTCTCCTTTTCAAGATCCTTACCTGATGTGTGGCACGCGTGGCGGGACGATGGTGCCACTGAATCGACAGACGGCCCGCGATCAGCTTGGCTTGCCGGAGGCATCGTCACCGGCGATGTCCGGGTCATCCGGGGTCGCTTCGACATCATCATCGTCGCTGGGTACCTGCTCGACGCCCGCATCGTCATCGGGCGGACGCTGGTCGCGACTCAGGGAGTTGGTGGGCGAAGGCAGCGGGTATTCCGGGGTTTCATCCTCCTCGATCAAGGGAACCTGGGCGTCATCCATCAGGGACCCGGGGTCTTCATTGCCCGGGTCATTGACGACAGGCGTGCCCGAGGAGTCTTGTTCTTCCTGGCCTTGCGTTTGCGGCGTCATGGTACACCTCGCAATTGTTGATGGATGTATGTGTTCGAAGCGGGGGGATGGCAATCGTTCCGGAGATTTTGATTTGCCGTTTTTTTGGGGGGGCAGGTTGGAGTGTATATCCGTTTTTGTGGTAACGGCCGCTTATGGTTCCGCCCTTACGGCGGCTCGCTGGAAAGTGTCAACCATGTCCCCGCACACCCGTCAACCATGTGTCCGGTCCGTACACTTTCAACCAAAAGAAGCCCAAAAAAAGGCGCTTCCCATTTCTGAAAGAAGCGCCGTTTTTTCCAGATGAACAGCATCACGGCACAAGGCCGGGTCTCTTCATCCAAGCATCCGCTTAACGATGCTTTCTCTTGTGCTTGTACTTCTTGCCACTGGAATGACGGTCGTTGTCATTGGACAGGTTGCTACCCAACGCGCCGCCCGCCGCGCCGCCGATGCCTGCACCGACGGTGGAGCCGGTTGAGCCGCCCAGACGGTTACCGACAACCGAACCACCGGCCGCCCCCAAGCCACCGCCAATGGCCGCTTCGGTGCGGCTGCCCTTGCGAGCGCCCACCGCACTGCCGGCTGCGCCGCCAACGCCCGCGCCAATCGCGGCACCGGTGCTGCCGCCCATCTGCTGGCCGACCACGTTGCCCAATACACCGCCCAGACCACCGCCGACCGCGGCGGTACCGTCGCCGGCAGCCATCGCGCCCTGGGCAACCACCAACCCCAGTACCAAGGTGGACAAAGTCAAACGCATGATAGAAACCTCAAAAATGCCGCATCGGGGAGAAATGGCCGGTGCGCGCGGGCGCGAGTTTACGCCAGACAGCGTCAGCCATGACGGTTGGACAACGAAACGGCGGTTTATTTTATGACAGGCAAAAAAAAGCCCGCTGGGGAAACGGGCAGGTACTGCTTTCTAACGGATGAGCTGAGAGTACGTACTTGCTTGTGAAAGAAACGTGAAAGAAATCGCCCGTTGAAAAAAGATGAAAAATATCTGCGTAGAGACCCCAGAAGCGGAACGCGGAGCGTCCCTGGCGACGTTCCCACCCAGGAGCGTAAAAACGGTCAAAAAAAAGGGCTGCTATGCAGCCCGGCGGGAGCAAGCTCCCCTACCATGATCCGCCGTCACTTTCTGACCGGGACCCTGGGCAAGAACTTGGCCTTCTCCCCTCGCTGCACTTTGGCCACCTTTGTCTTGATGGACTTGATCGGCTCGTCACCGAAATCTGCATGATAGGCCGACTGGCCACACTGCAACCCTTCATTGATCGGATACGCGGCAGTGTTCTCCTCGCTGTACGGTACTCCCATTGCCTTTCCCCTTTCATCGAGGCCCATACCGGCAACAACCGGTTGCCTGAAAATATCGACCGTCACGACAATGAGACTAGTCGGTCATCAACAGACTGTTGATTCAACAAAGCCCTTGGCCGACGAATGGAACTCACTGTTTCAACAAGGAAACACTCATTCAGCCCCCAGTATCGTCCTGTTTAAAACCCGGGAAACCTGATCGGCCGAATAGGGTTTGGACAAGAATTCAAAGCCCTCATGGCCGCTGTGGGCCAACTCTTCGCTGTAACCCGAGGTCAGCACCACCGGCAAATCCGGGCGACGCTGGCGCAGTTCCCTAGCCAGGGCGATGCCGCTGATCCCCGGCATCATTACGTCAGAAAATATCGCATCGAATGCCATCGCATCCGGGCCGACCATTTCCAGCGCTTCTTCGGCGTTGGTCGCCCAGGCGGTTTCGTAGCCCAGGTCCTGAAGGATCTGGTTGGCAAAACGCCCCACCTCCAGGTTGTCTTCCACGATCAACACCCGACGCTTGCCCTTTTCCGGCAGCAGATGCGTGTGTTCTTCCCGGACAGGCTCGTGGTTTTTCTCGGGCGCCACCTCCGGCAGGTACAAGGTGAACACCGTGCCCTCGCCCACCACGGTCGAAACATCGACGTTGCCACCGGACTGCTTGGCAAAGCCAAACACCTGGGACAAGCCCAGCCCCGTGCCCTTGCCCACTTCCTTGGTCGTGAAGAAGGGTTCGAAGATGTGCTCGAGCACTGGCGAGTCAATACCGGTACCGGTGTCCGCCAGGGCAATGGCAGCAAAGGATTGCCCGGCACCGGCATGACCACGGATCGGCGGCATGCCACCGCCGCAACTGAGCCGAAGCCACAACGTGCCCTGGCCATTCATGGCATCCCGGGCATTGAGGGCCATGTTGATCAGCGCGGTCTCGAACTGGCTCAGATCCGCCCGGATGTAACAGGGCCGATCGCACAACTCGACGTGAACCTGGATCCGTGCTCCGGTGACGGTTTGCAGCATGTCCCCCAGGCTCTGCATTTGCTTGCCCACATCGATGACTTGCGGCTTCAACGGCTGGCGCCGGGCAAACGCCAGCAACTGACTGGTCAACTTGGAGGCACGTTCCACGGTTTCGGACACCGCCGTCATGTAGCGTTGTCGACGTTCCTCGGACAGGCTGGGCATGCGCAGGAAGTCGACCGAAGAACGAATGATCGTCAGCAGGTTGTTGAAGTCATGGGCCACGCCGCCGGTGAGCTGGCCGATGGCTTCGAGTTTTTGCGATTGGCGCAGCGCCGCTTCGGTCTGTTTCAAGCGCGTGGTGCGCTCCTCGACCCGTTCTTCCAGCGTCGCGTTCAATTCGGCCAGGGCCGCCAGGCCTTCGCGCACGGCAGCGTCGGCACGGGCGCGCTCGATGTGGGCCCAGGATCGCTCGGTGACTTCCATCAGCAGCGCCAGGTCGTAGGATGACCAGACCCGCGGCGTTTTATCGTGGATCGCCATCAACGCGGTCAATCGCCCGCCCTTGATCAACGGCACGCAGATGGTGGCCGCGATGCCAATGGCCTGGAACGTCGCCGCTTCCTCCAGCGCCAGTTCCTTGAGGTTATCGTTGATCACCAGCGGCTTGCCGGCCCGCAGGTTAGTGACCGCCAGTCGGCCAAAATCAGCCAGTCGATAATGCCCAAGGATATGGGGCGAACCCACCCTGGCCCAATCACCACGAATGGTGAAGCCGTCCTCGTCCTCATCCATGTCTGCGTAAGCACAATTGGACAGGTTCAGGTGCGCCGCCAGGATCCGTGTGGTGGCTGCCATGATGCTCTGCGGGTCGCTGGCATTCGCCACGGCATTGCCGATGGCATCGAGCACCGCCAGCCGCTGGGTCATGAACACCGTGGAAGTGGTCTCGGTAACCGTATCCAGCATGCCCACGACCTTGCCGAACTGGTCACGGATGGGGCTGTAGCAGAACGTGAAATAAGCCTGCTCGGGACCGCCGCCGCGCTCGATGACCAGGGGGAAGTTCTCTATAAAGGTCGCTTGCCCATCGAAGGCCGCGCGCACGATCGGCCCGATATCGCTCCAGACCTCCCGCCACACCTCATCGAACCGCCGCCCCAGCGCCTCGGGCTTGCTGCCAAGGATCGGCAGGAACGCGTCGTTGTACAACGTGATCAGATCCGGCCCCCACACGATGGCTTGGGGAAAATGCGAGGCAAGGCTCAGGGCCACGGTGGTCTTCAGCACATCAGGCCACTGCGCAGGCGGCCCGAGCGGCGTGTCCCCCCAAGGATGGCGCCGAACCCGTTCAGCCATTTCTCCAGAGCTCTGAAGCCAATCTGTCATTGCGTTCGATCCTTCTGAGACGCCAATACCAACAAGGGGGAAACGCTTATGACCCCAGGCAGGGCCGTATTATCCCGCGCCGGATGGGAATGCGCGATTGGATTGTGGGAGGCGTCGGGGGGCAAATGGGGGGTAATGGGCAGATACGGGCGGTGAGGCTACAGAAATATCCTACATATCGTTGGGAATTGACCTGCGCATCAATCTATTGCGTGATTTTTATGGGGGCGTTCATAGTCTTGGGATTGCCCAGATGCCAAATGGGTTTGCTGACTCGGTAGAAGGAGCATCTGGTGTTGATGGAGAACATTGAAGGGGTTCAGGGCGGCCTGGAAGACGAAAATACCGCAAGAGACAAGTCACACGATGATGCTTTTGCAGCCAGGTGCTTACAAAGCTTGGCAGTAACCGAAGACCTATTTCTATACCAAAACAGCAATGCCACAGATCTGCGCCAGTTAATGCCAGAAGTGAGTCTTGGCACTAAACTCGTAAGTGTCGTCGCCGAAAAACATTACGTCGATACAGAGGTCTATACCTTCCGTACGGGTGGAACAAATGGTCACTATTTTTCGGTGATGGTGACGCCTGGCGAGGTTTGGATCGACGTCAGTTTGGTTGATCCCGGTCGAGGAGGTAACGGTATCTACGCTGCGGTAGGCGCATTTGCAGCGAATACGACAAGAGAATTCATTGGTGATCCTGAGGGGCTTTCAGACATTGCTGTGCGCCGACGGACTGACGCGATGCTTTCCTCTGCCCTAAAACAACGGACGACTAATCACATCCGGCCCCATCAACGCCAGATTGACGGTGATGAACGGTTAGGCATCCCGTCGATCGAATGGATAGACGATGATACTATCGGCAATATCCAGCGTATGCTTGAAACAGCATATGAATCTTTAGCCTTCTACGTGCCGGAGGTACGAAATGCTTGCTACGACTTTGAAAGCAAAACCTTCCGCGACGTTACGGGCGGACAGCTTTTGGATGGAAATCTGGCAAAGTGGAGCCTTGAGTATCCAGGAAGCCGAAAGGCGGGCGCAGGGCTCGCAACGTTTAAAAGAGGCTTACTCATTGGTACCCTTCTACGCCAGGAAAGCGGCTCGAGATCCGCAATTTTGGAGCAAGTTTTACGCGAGCCGCGTGAATTCGTAGAGAACGGCAATCTCGCAGGGATTTTCTACTAGCGATATTGAAATCCCGCCCCGCCATCCGTACCTAGTTGCGCTCGTAGCTTCCATCCCATTCTCATGACATTTACCCATCGAAAGATGTAGGTGATGGCCTACCGAGCTGTAAGACGTGCAGTTCGGATGCTTACAACTATGGCAACGTCCTACATGTAATTGGGAATCCCCTTCCCTATCAATCCCTTGCGTATTTTTCGCGGTGGCGACTATAGTCTTCGCGTCGCCCAAATGGCGACCGGGTTTGGCGACCCGCAGTGGGCAAAACTATCCAGTGGAGCTTACTTATGAATCAATACATGGGCCTTACCAGCAACGCCGACGACCAGCCCCTCTACGTCGATACCACCGCCCCGCTACACATCCTGCTCGACTCAGCCGCCTACCGAATCCGTGCCGCCACCCAATTCCTGGAGAACCTGGCGATGCGTGATGAATTGACCATCGATCCCGCAACCCTTCAGGACCTCGCACAACTGTGCTGCATCCCACTGCGTGATGGATGCGACGTGATGGATGTGATTGCCCGAAGATTGGATGCGGCACCGGCAGGTTCCCCCCTATAAGCCTGCCCGCCGATAACCTGTGGCGAGGGAGCTTGCTCCCGCTGGGCTGCGCAGCGGCCCCTTTCATGAGCGCTGCGCACTCAAGCGGGAGCAAGCTCCCTCGCCACGGCTGCATCATCGACCTGAACTACTCGACAATCCCGTTATAAACAACAGTCGCAGCGCCTTCCTTCTTGACCATGAGCTTGTTCCCTTCCGCCATGGCCTCGACCAACTCAGAACACCCGTCCACTTCACGCTTGCCATCAACGCGCTCGGCCTGGGTGTCGAAACTGAATACATAGGTCGACGCCGGGCAAGCATTGCCACCCTCCCCCGTGGAAACAACCAGCACATACTTGTTCGGACCAAACGTATAAGCCTTTTCAATCGTCACATAACCGGTGTACTCGGCCTGCTCGACGATGGATTCCATGACGTTCATCACACCCGCTCGCGATTGATAATTCAGCGCAGTTGTCATCGCCTCAGTCTGCATAGTGAAAGGTCCGGCACGCTCGGTATTGACGGGCAGCGGTTGATAGGCAACACCCGGAGGCGCGGGTGGTGCGGCTTGAGTCTTGACGGTGGTTTTTGCAACAGGGCTTCGCTGGAGCTGAGGGCTGTCGCATTGGCCGTTTTTGCAGATGAAATCGCCCTGACAATCGATATCTTCCGAACACTGGTTCGTTTCTTCGAAGGTGCTCTGGTCGGCCTTGGCGTAGCCGATGACGGCCAGTGTCAGGAGGGTGCAGGCGAACAAACGCTTCATCAGTGAAGTCCTTTTCTTGGATGGTGGCTGGATGATAACTGCAAACCTACCGGGATTGTCTCTGGTCGCCTTCCTTTACCAATGTCGGGTGGTCCCACTTTGGTTTACAAACTAGCCTTCCAAATGCCCGCCCAAGGACGAACCATGGCTGACCACAAACAACTCCACCAAGACGGCTACGCCCTGCTCCGTCAAGCAATCCCGACCGAGTGGCTGGCCGACCTTCGTGCCGTGTTCGATGCAGGAGTGAAACCGTCGGACCAATGGCCAGTGCCCCGTGGCATGGACTGGCGCTATTCGATGCTGGACGATGATCCGAAGATTCAGGCCGTGTGTCGCCTACCCCAGCTACTGGCAGTGGCAGGAGCATTGATCGGCGAGCGGTTCTTCCTCTCCCAAGTGGAAGGCCGCGAGCCCCTGGCGGGTAACGGTCACCAACAACTGCACCGCGACTTGTCAGCCCAACGGCCAGGCGACATCGCCATCGCCCTGGCTTTCTTCGACGACTACGGCCCCGAAAACGGCGCGACACGGATCGTCCCCGGCAGCCACCGCCCCGAGCCGGATGCCCCGCCCTTCGACTTCAATGACGAGTCAGGCGCCATACAGCTTTCGGGCTCTGCCGGTGACATCCTGGTGTTCGATGTCGATCTGGTGCATGCGGGAAGCCTGAACGTGCTCGGCGCACGCCGTCGTTCCATTCTGATCAGCTATTTCTCGGAGTCGCTCTACGCGTCACACTTGGAAACCGTGGCGCTACGCAATATTCGTATGGACACCCGCGACCGATTCGCACCGTCGGGGTTTGCTTTCGGGGACTAGTTTCTCGGGTTGATGAAAGTGATGCGCAGCGGTTCGAATCTGAGCTTTAATGCCCGTGCTTATCGCCCCCCCCATTCGTCTAATCAAGGAAGAAACGACATTGAAAACAGCTTTCGGCGCCCTGTTGTTGGCTTGCCTGACGACCACTGCATTTGCTAGCGAAAACCCCGTCGGTTTCCAATCTGCCACCCTGCCGGATCCGCACAATGGCCGCGCATTGGAGATGGTCGTCTGGTACCCCAGCTCAACGACCGAAACCCCGCAACTGATCGCCGATAACGCGGTGTTTGTCGGCGCATCTGCCGTGCGTAACGCGCCGCCAACTGCCGGCGAACATCCATTGGTGGTGCTCTCTCACGGATACAGGGGTAACTGGAGCAACCAGATCTGGCTGGCCAGTGCGTTGGCCCACAAGGGTTACATCGTCGCCGCCGTCAACCACCCCGGCAGCACCACCCATGACCGTAGCCCCCAAGCGGCGGCGCAGTTATGGCTGCGGCCCGTTGATCTGCGTCGAGCCATCGATGCGGTCACGACCCAGCCTGAAAAATTTGGCCGGGTCGCCAATGGTCGAATTGCAGCCGTGGGCCATTCACTCGGCGGCTGGACGGCCCTGGAGATTGCCGGCGCTCGCTTCGACCCAGAGCGCTTCGCCCAAGACTGTAAAACCCACCCGCAGCTAGCCAGCTGCACCGTTTACGAACAGATGAATCCCGCAGGCACCGCTGAATCAAAGGCCGAACTGTCCGCCGCTTGGCGCGATAAACGCGTCACTGCGGTGGTGACATTGGACCTCGGCCTTTCACGGGGCCTGACCGATAAAAGCTTGGCCGCGCTGCCTGTCCCCGCTCTGGTGATCGCTGCTGGAGTACCGTCGCAAGAACTTCCCGCTGAGTTGGAATCTGCCAACCTCGCCAAGCGCCTGCCCCCAGCGTCTAGCCGTTACATCGAGATCAGCGATGCGAGCCATTTCAGCTTCATGTCGATGTGTAAGCCCGGAGCGGAGGAAATGCTTGAGGAGGAAGTGCCGGGGGATGGGATCATTTGTCGGGATGGTGATGGCGGTCGTGCTCGGGCGGTGATTCAGCAGCAGGTCGCATCGCTGATATCGGAGTTTCTGGCGCAATCACCTGCAGACAAAAAAGGAAGTTTGTAACCGATCACCTGCGCAGTGTTCGAACTATCCTTTACGCCTCCACCCCAAACGGAATTCGCCAAGATGTATCTGCGTTCAAGCGTGTTGTGCCTGTGCCTTTTCAGCAGCCTGAGCCAGGCCGCGGTCAACTGTTCTGCCCTGGCGGAAAAGATCTCCGGAACGGTGCCTGAGTTTCATCCGTCAGTGCAAGGCAAGGTCATTGGCACCGGGCGCCTGCATTTCCACGAAGCACCAGATGAAGCCTGTGCCAATAAGAAGATTTTCGTAATACCCGGCGACTCTCTCACCGTTTACTCCAGCCTTGAAGACGAATCATGGCTGGAAGTGAACTTCATCGCCAAGAGCGGCGACGACTATACCGGTTGGGTAAAGGCTGATCGGGTCGAGATTGGCGCACCTTACGGAGCGCCACCGGAAGATGTCGAAGATGAACCGGCGGGTGATGCCCAATAAATACCTTTTTCATTTTTGAAGCGCAGGAGAAACGATGACGGGTTCGCCAGAAGAGAACGGTCAAATCACGGCCAGCACACACGGCGACCTAGACGTGGCTGATGTCACGGGTTTCGACGCCTGGGCTCGCGTCTGGGCGGAGCTTGGCGTCGTACGCGTGTCACGCGAGACATACGAAGAACTCATTCGACACTACTGCGAGCCGCACCGCGCCTACCATAACCTCCAGCATCTGAAGGAATGCCTTCAAGTGCGCCGATTCGTCAACGCGGCCTGCCAAGCCCCCGCCGAAATCGATCTCGCGCTATGGTTCCATGATGCGATCTACGACCCCCTTCGCAGCGACAACGAACTGCGCAGCGCGCAATGGTTGGACGACGTGGCACGTGATAGTGGCCTGGGCGATGAAACGCGACACAGGCTTTACAACCTGATCATGGTGACGCGACACGACGGCGCCCCGGCATCGGCAGACGAAGCGGTGTTGGTGGACACGGACCTGGCGATCCTTGGAGCGTCATTCGAACGGTTCGAGGAATACGACCAACAAATCCGCCGCGAGTACCAGTTTGTGCCCCTGCCGGTGTACCGCCAAAAACGGCGCCAGGTCCTTGAAGGCTTCCTGGCGCGCGAGCGCCTCTATACGACCGCAGCGTACTTCGACGCATTCGAGCAACAGGCACGCGCAAATCTTGCACGCGCCATCGAACGTCTCGACTGAGGACTGGATTCAAGCGGCGAAGGGAAAACTTACTCCCCTGACTGCACGCTCTTTATGGCTTCGAGAAGCTGGCCCTCAAAGTACTCGCTCCCATCTCGCTCCTGCTCTTTTATGCGGCGCTTTGCTTCTATAAGAAGCATCTGCGTGACAGCGATGCCCTGATTCAAAAAAGTGGCAACCATCAGGTCGGTCAAATTTGCTAAAGGAGTATCCCAGACCGCCCTGCAACGCTGCATCAGACCTGTAGGTGAATCCCCACACCACGGACCCAAAAAATTTGAGATTGTAAGATTCGAATTCATGAACCGACCTCTGATAGAAATCGAAGGGTGGGTCATTTCGCATGACCAGGAGATAGCTAAAAAACGAGATTGGATGACTACTTTTGGCCGATTGCGAGCCTTCGTGATAGGCAGCATACGGCCAGGAGCAGTCGCTATGCGTCTACAGAACTATGGGCGATTCACTTCAGGTTCCTGTGTACCTGCCGATGATAGCTGCAGGAGTTCAACGGATGCCGTTCATGAGCAAGGTTGTTGCTTTACTGACCCTTACCGCCTTCGTCGCGGGCTGCAAAACCAGCAATTACTCTAACCAGACCGTAGATTCCCCCGAACTACGCTGCTTCGCCTACTGGAACGATAAAGCGATCACGTCCCTGGAAGTCCGTTACATCCGTGACATGAGCCAGAGCGGTAACATGCCCTGCACGATCATGCTCGGAGACCTGTACGAGAAAGGGCGCGGTGTACCCCAGGACTTTTCCAAAGCCAAGGCTTTGTATCAATCCATAGCCGATAAAGACGTTGGCGCCTACGGCCAACTCGGGCGCATGGCCGAAGAAGGCATCGGCGGGCCGGTCAACGACACCGATGCGCGACAGTTTTATCAGCGTGCCGTGAGCAAGCCTGAGCAGCGTCGCAGCGAAGCCAGACTGGCCAAATACATGGAGGAAGGGCGAGGTGGCCCGCAGGATCTGCAAGGCGCGCTGACGCATTACTTCAACGCCACGCAATACCTCGGCGATGACTCTTGGCAAGGCATCGAACGCCTGCGCGCCAAAGGCTTGCCCCTAACGATCGAGCAGCAACATCGCTACAACAGTATCTTTATCGACAGAGTGCAGAGCCGCCTCAAGAGGCGGATCACTGTCGTAGAGAAGTCCCTGGAGAACAACGTTAACTCGACGTCTGCCAGCAAACCGGTACAAGTGCAACTGGAGAACACCCCCGGCGCATCGGCCCCAGTGATTTCGATACGGCAAAGCTCGGGCGATACCGCCCTTGATCAGAGAGTGATGCAAGCCTTCAGCGACTTTCGTTTTCCCGGCGATCCGATTATGCCACCGGGCCAGAAGAGCTATCAGGCAATTGCGAGCATCAGAACGGACGGTAAGAGTCCAATGCAGAGGTTGAACGAAAGTAGAAAGAAGTGAGCCTTCGCTCTGACCGAATCACCCCAACCGTTCCGCTTCAAGGTGATATGTGCGGATTCCACGGCCATTCGGACACCCATTCGACCAATGAAAATACAATGAAAATAAATCCGTCCCCATTTTCTCATTTTCTAAAGTTGCTACTAGCTGGAAGCTGTGCCGCGCTGATTGCTGCCTGCAGCAACTCGATTCCTTTCGGATTACCTGAAGATTTAGCCCTTATGAAGCAGGACCTTCACTTGGAGCATTTACCCTCAGGCATGGTCCCTCTGAAATGGTCATATTTTGATTATGGCGTTCAAAAGGAAGGTATGAATACGGTAGTAGATTCACTTGCTCTAGTCCAACCAGGCTTACTCACCCTTGTCGGGTATGAGAAAGGCCATTACATTCGCCAAGCTGAATTCACCAGCGCATCCACCGACTGCATGTACATTTTCAACGGTGATGTAAGCGCGCAGCCGGTGTGGTTATTGAAAGCCGATCGCCCCGTATTTCTTACTACCGGCAACAACAGGGGGCTTATTGACGTCCCTCTACGTAAAAAGCTGATTGATGAGATGACAGCCGCCGGCTTCCGTCCTCACACTGATGCCCAAGGTAAGTCCTATCAGAAAACCGGAATCACTGAACGCAATCTCGTTATGATGACAGGATATGGGCAGCGCGTTGAATTAACGGACCAGTACCAGGCTTACAACGTTTGTAAAAACAAATTTGGGGAAGCTGGGGACATACCATGATTATAGATAAAAGGGCAGATTTATTTCCCGGAAATCTGCTCTCTTTTCACCGGTCGAGCAAACGAAGCTGTCCGTCCATAGTGTACCTTTGTACGGTCATCGAAACTCTAAAAGCTTCAGCCTAGACACAGATAGCGAGAGAAACAAAGGAATGTTATACACCACGACAGCGGGGAGTTAGGCACCAATAGGTGTCTGTTTATAGTTATGCATATTAAGACCCCAGCGATCATCTTCATAGCGGCAACAATAATCGGATGCGCCAGCATGGATAGAGAATTTAGAAAACTTAACAATCTCAACAAAACCAACCTTAATAGTGAAAACTGGCCATGGAACGGAATTGCACATCAGAAGCCCAAAAAGTGGGAAGGACTTATTCCAGTAAAAACAAATGGAATTGCAAGAGCAGAGGACGCCATAAACAGAATTGAAGAGAAGCTTGGAAGACCAATATTCGATAGAGAATCAATATCAAAACTTCCAGACGAACAAATAGCAAGAGGCATAATAGTAAGTCACGGAACGGCTGTAGCTCCAAAAATGGACAAACACACCTGCGGAAATGTGGGGGATGCACCCAGTAGCTATAGCTACCCTAAAAGCTTCTTAAAAAATACAGGAGAAATCGACACAGTCCTTTATGTCAATTTAGGTTCGCAATTTTGTGATGACAGCAAGTGCGGTAACTCACCTTCAGATATTGCGGTGCATGAGTTTGGCCATGCGCTTGGTTTGGGCCCTCACTTCCAAGGATTTGGTGAAGGCCCGATAATATCGAACGACTTCTGGGATGTGCTTGTTGCCCTTTACAGCAAAGCATAAAAACACGCTCAAAATCGTTCACTTTGTTCACTGTGGTGGTTAAAGCTCGCCACTTAACAGAGGTTACATGAAAAATTTAAGTCGGTAACATGACCGAAAACAAATGAAATTTAAGCCCCTTGTGGTGACTGAATGGCGGAGTTGGAGTGATTTTGGGAAAAGGGGAAAGGAAACGGGATCTATTTTCTGAAAATAGATCCGCCCCCTTCTTGGTCACCTCCCCACAGCCCTTTCAGCGAAAGGCTGCAAACGGCCAGAAGCGGTCAGTCACGATAGGCAGAGTCAATCCAAGGATGCGCTTGACAGCATCAATCTCGTGGTTTATCTCCGATTGCTGCCCTTATGTTTCGCCAAAGACGCGTTCAGTTGCTGAGCGTCGCCGACACCTGTCTGGCATGCGTCAAGAAAGTGATCCGGTTAGTGAGCTCAGTGTTGCCTCGACGGATCCGGCCTGCGTGTGTGGCTACGCGGATCATAGACAGGTGCCCGGACTAAGCGTACAAAAGATGGCACATTGACGATGGCAAGGAGCATTTGCGATATGAACTCGGTCAAGGAAATAGTTGAGTGGGCAGCAAGTGAACTGTCTGATTGGGAGGCGGATATCGTCAGACGGTTACTTCTCAAGAAAACTTTGCCGTCACAAGATCTAAAAGAAATAATTGATAACGTACTCGTTACCTACGACATTGCCGAAGACAATGAAAAAAAGAATTGCAGCGCTCCGACGATAAACTCTGAAATAATAGGCGAGATCCTCGCGAGTGATCCCGTGAGACTCTGCAATATCCACGACGTTCAAAACATCAATGCCATATCTAACGAATCCAATCTACCATTTAGCCACAAAGGGATAACATTGATATATGGTGAAAACGGCTCAGGAAAATCAGGCTATACGAGAGTTTTAAAAAACGCCTGCTTTGCCAAGCATGCAGAGCCCGAGATACTTCCCAATGTTTACAAACAAGGCAGCGGCCCACAATCAGCCATAATCACTTTCATAAAAAATGGTGAAAAGCAGCAATGGAAGTGGAGCCCTGGAAAGACCCTCGCCGACCTCACCGGCATCAACGTGTACGACTCCGACTGCGGCAAAGTCTTGCTAGAGAAGAACAATCAAGTAACTTATAAGCCTAAAGGCGTCGAAATTTTTGATAGCGTCTCGTCCATTGCAGAAGCGATCCGGGAGGCAGCCTCTAAGAAAATGCGAAACAGCAAACCACCTATTATCCAAGAGATCGAGAACACACCAACTCTAAATCAATGGCTTGCCAATATCGATGAAAACACCACCTCAGCAGCTATAGATGCCAAGCTGATATGGACAGAAGAAAGCAAGTCCGAGTTGGCCGCGCTAAATACATCCACTCAGGAGTACCAAAATGGTACGACAATTAAAAGAATCGAGAAATTAAAAGAAGTTGTCGAAAGTAGAGTTCCGCGAGCCATAGCAAAACTCACCAACTGTCTTTCTGTTTTGCCTAGCAATAAAGCCGAGCATGTCAAAAACTTGGAGTCGGTAGCCAATACAACAAAAATTGCCTATGAGCTTTCTGTTAAAAGCTTCGATACAGAAGAGCCCCTGGGGGGCACCCATACTGAGGCTTGGAAACTACTATTCAATGCGGCGAAATCTTTCTCTGAGCAGTATGCCTATATAGGCGAGAGCTATCCTAAAGTCGATGACGGCTCAAAATGCGTTCTTTGCATGCAGCCTTTGTCGGATGACGCCAAGAGCCGAATGGCTCGATTCGATGCCTACATCAAAGATAAAAGTAAGACACAGCACGACCAAGCATTAAAAGTACTAGACGAAGCTAGGCTAGTCATTCAGAACCTAATCGTGCCGGATGCCGAGACTTATGAGCCACTTTGCAATGATTTGATGGAGTTAATAGGGAAAGACCACGGTTTAGCTGCTGCGTTCAAGATAGTAAAGGAGCGCAAAGAATATTTTAATAGTAATGGCACATCCTCTTTTCCATTGGGGGATATTAACGCTGCTCAAATATCTATCGACCTAATTAACTCTCTAACTCAGAAAGCTTCCGAGCTACAAGCAACCAACTCTGAAGAAAAACACAAGCTAAACCTCCTTCGACAAACAGAGCTTACGGTACAGCATAGGCTCTACGAGGCTAGAGACCAGATCACCCAGAATCACAAGAACCTTATGTTTAACAAACGCATTTCTGACGCCATTGGGGGTCTTCGCAATACCAAGCAAAAGTTCTCCACCAAAGCTAAGTCATTTATCTCCAAGCTAGTGACACCCGAATTCGTTCAAAACTTTAGGCGCGAAATGGAATTTATGGGCGTGACTTTAGACGTAAAAATCTCAGCTGTAGTAAAGGATATTGATACTTCTCATAGTTTTACCATTGCTACAAAGCGTCCCGGAAAAATTCTTAGTGAAGGTGAGCAAAAGGTTATTTCAATTGCAGCCTTCTTAGCTGAGATAGAAACATTCAAGAACAGTGATGCGATCATTTTAGACGACCCTGTAAGCTCTCTAGATCATGTTTACCGGGAAAAAATCGCCCATCGTCTAGCGATTGAGGCTTTAGAGCGGCAGGTAATTATTTTCACACACGACCTTTCACTCATAATGGAAATCGAAGGAAAGTGCGAAGATATTGCCTTGGAGCAAGGGCAGGGCCCTGCTCGCTCCGTCTTCACAATCAGAAGGAACGGGAAGGACTCCGGCTTCTGTTATACCAAGGCTCCTTGGCGTGGCATGACTACCGCACAGCGCGCACAGAACCTTGACGAAGACGTCCACGCCATCAAACCGCTGTATGAAAGCGATGTGGACAGCTACAACCAAAAGGCGGCTTTAATATATTGTCTGCTGCGCGAGGCATGGGAGGCTTTGGTGGAGCAAGACCTTCTCTGTCAAATTGTCACACGAGGCCGCAACAGCGTTCAAACACTTCGCCTTGGCCAGCTCTCGATTCTGCCGACAGATGCCAGTACCATCACGCAGAACATGACCAAAACCAGCAATTGGATGTTTGGCCATGACAAATCCAAGGCGCTGTCAGAAAATCGTCCAGCTCCAACCGAACTGCTGCAAGACATTGCGAGCCTCAGAGCATTTGCCAAAGAAATTTCTGGAAGAAAGAAAACCACAGAAAAGACGTTTGAAGACCAGCTTAAGCCTCCCATCTGCGAAGTAGGCTAAATGGTTAAGCGAGGGAGGGCGGCTCTTCCCTCGCTTGCTGGATTGAGGGTAAGTGCCGCTGAAGTTACTGGTTGTAAGTACAGATCCATCCACGCATATCCTTCAGCAACGGTGACGCTCTGCTCTGGGGCGGAAACAGCCCAGGCGAGTGACCGCTTCTGGCCGAAAGCAATCAGCCACGACCACCTGCTTTCGATCCAAAAGAGGCCTACTGTATACCCCCATAAAAGCGAAACTCACCCACCACTCAGCTTCAAATCAACCGATCCACAACCCTCGCATTCCACAATTCCCGATACCGCTCCCGCCAGCCCGGACTTCCCTTATCCAACCACTCCAACGTCGCCTCAATACTCTCAGGGCTGATCATGAAGTGATTGATATGCTCCTCGATCCGCTCTTGCGATAAATGCAACGAATCCAGATAGCCATTGAAAGAATCCGCCAGCACCACGTACTCATCGCCCTGCTGGCGGCGCCCAGTCCAGGCAGGCAAGCCCGCCACCATCGCCGCCACGTCTTGGCGCCCTTCCCGCAGGTCCAGCAGCAAGATACTCGCGCCGCCGTCGCGACCGATCGGCAGCAATCCCGTTGCAGGGAAGCCGGGCTGCGCACGCAGTTGCTCCAGTTCGAAGGGGTTGGATTCATATTCTTTGTCCGGGTCCAGCCCGTACAGTGAAAAACTCAGTAGCTCCTCGTCGCCATTGGCCAGGGTCGCCAGCACATCGTATTCCACGGAGGCGCCGTTGCAGGTCTTGAGGAATTGGCGATAGTCGTCCGGCAAGCGGGCACCCAGGCGGGCTTCCAGTTGCGCGATGGCGCGGTCGGTGGCGCCTTCACGGGTGTCTTCGAGGATGAGTCCGCGGTAGTCAGTCATTGTTGTCTCGAAAAGGTATTGGGACCTAGAGGGCTTGAAACACACCGCGCCGCACAATCAGTCCGACGCATCGATAACAAGCGGCAAGTGCTGCGCTCACTCGCTGGCCAGATGTCTCTCGATCAGCCTCGCGGCCTCATCCGCGTGAGTAAAGCCCAGGTTGTGATCGGCGCCAGGGAAAACGTGCAGTTCAGCGCGGGGCAACAGTTGGGCAAGGTACTGGCCGACGCGAACGGGGCTGATCGGATCAGCGTCGCCCCAGAGCAGCAGGACCGGCATGCGCAACTCGACCAAGCGGGATGTGAGGTCGGTGCGGTCGTCGAGAAACCAACTCGGCAGTGTCGAGTTGGCCGCCGCAAAATCCGGGCGCCAGTCGTACGCGCCCAGCGCCGACATGTCCACCCCGCCCGAGGTGACGGTCAGCACCAGGTGGGTGATCAGCTCAGGGCGTTCAAGCGCTGCGAGCACCGCGACGATACCGCCCATGGATTGCGCCACAAGCGCCGTGGGTTGGTCGATCTCGGCCAGCACACGCGCCACCAGGTCATTCATACCGGTCACGCCAGGCATGGGCGGTGTGTCTCCAAAGCCGGGCCAGCCGATATGAACTGGCTGCGCCGGGTGGGCCAAGCGCTCAGCGACCGGATGCCAGAATTGGGTGTTGCCTGAGGCGCCGGGCAAGAAGATAAGTTTGGCGGGGGATGCGGTCACGGGTTCGTCCTTGAAAATGGGATTGAAAGAGTCAGCAGGAGGCCAAAGGGATACCGCCAGGTTCAATGACCGGCTCCAGCCTCACACCACACTCGCCCGATGCAGGCTGCTCATATGCCCAACGCCCGCCGCCTTCAAACGACTCACCAGATCCTCCCGCGCCGCTCGCCCTCCCGAACGCACGTATTCCAGCTCTGCCGCCGTAATCAATACCACCGGCACCAATCTGACCGCAGACAAGGGCATGTCATCCAGTTGGGTAGGAAAATCCGGTTCCGGGGCGCCAAGTAGAACGCCGGTGGAGTCGTCATCGGTCACGAAGAGTTTGGGCAGTTGATCGCTCATGTGATGGGATTGGCTGAGCCCGGGAAGCTCAAGGGATAGCGCCCCGTGCTGGTCGAGTTGATGGGTGATGCCGCCCGCGTCGGCCACCGTTTTGGCGACGTGCTCCAACAGCTCGAATGCCCAACTGCGCTTGAAAGGATCGACCTCCCCCACGGGGCCATAAGCGTGCTCGGGGATATTCGCGGTTTCGACGAACAATTCCATCTCGAAACCGTTGCCCATTCCTTCCGTATCATCGAATGGATCGGACAGGCCTTCAGTGGCGAGGATGATCGCGTCGCCACGGCGCACCACGCGGTAGGCCTGGCGGGTCGAAGGCCAGTACGGGCCGCCGGAAAAGGTCGGGCTGATCAGGTAGGCAAGGACATCCCGCTCGACCGTGCCGACAGCGCTCCAATGACGATCCAGGCACGCTGCGCCAGCTTCCCGGACGGCCAGATTGGCGGCCTCAGCCTCGGTCAGGTCGGCAAGCTCATGGGGTTGCGGTGCAGGCTGGTCGTCTTGGGTTTCAGGCGCTTTCGATGAACCGAAGAGCTTCTTGAAAAAATTCATGGGCGTTCCTTGCTGGTTTTTCGCTGAGCCTCATCTGTGTCAGCACTCGCTGATCCAAGGGCAGGCGTTGGGCGCATTGTGGCGTGTTGGCGTTGATATGAAAACGCGGGCAGGCACTTGCGGGCAGTTTCAACGAAAGGCGTGACAATCAGGCTATACACCGTCAGGTAACGCGCGTGGTCCTGTTCTCCGGTGCCGAAACGCAAGTGCTCGGGCTGCGAGCGGGTGACATAGAGCGTGCCGAACATCCAGTCCCACAGCGACAGGTTGACGCCGAAATTGCGATTGAAATGGCGCGGTGCATCGCTGTGGTGGATCTGGTGCTGGGCCGGACTGTTCAGCACATGTTCCAGCACCGGGCCAAAGGACAGCCAGACATGGGTGTGACGCAAGTTGGCTGCCAGGCTATTGAAGATGAATACCAGGTACGTCACACCGAACAACGTGTAGCGGCTGATCTCACCACCACAGACATACCAGAAGCCGCCCGCGAAGAGGCCCATGCAGGCGCTGATGCCGAGCTTCTCGACGATCTTTTCCACAAAATGCACCCGACTGGCCGTAGCCGGCACCAGCACTGGCGCCGAGTGATGAACCTTGTGAAACGCCCAGAGCCAGCGCGAATGAAACGCCCGGTGCGCCCAGTAGTGGACAAAGTCCGTCACCAAGAACACCCCCAGCCCATAAAGCAATGCGAGCGAAAAATTCTCACCGAGGCGCGGACGCGCGCCCCAGAGGTTGCTGAAAAAAGCCAGGTAATCCCCGGAGCGCAGGATGTACGGATCGACCAGATGAACAATGGGCAACACCAGGGCAATCTTGAGAATCGCCCGGACGAAGTAGTAGCGATAGTCCAGCAGTGCCGAACGGTGCAGATGCACCTGGTTGCCGCCAATGAATTGCCAGAACGAACGGGCATCGGTCAGGCCGCGGTGTTTTCTGAAACGGAACAGGCCATAGGCGACACCGTAGGAGGCGCAGAGAAACAGGACCCCGAGGCGGCCGTTCAGGTTGAAAATGCCGAGGAACTGCTGGGTGACGGGCTCGATTACCCATGCGCCCAGGTGTTGATAGACAAGGGAAAACGCATCCACGAACGGTCGCTCTCTGTCGAAGGAACGGCATTGTAAATCAGTGGGGTTGAAGGGAGGGTGAGTTTCAGTTTTTCTTTGGGGATATTGATGAGCTGAGGAGTGATGTCAAGGCACCGTAAACGATACCGGCGCCGTTCGATGCAGCAACTAATATGCGACAGAAGTACTTTTAATTCTAATGTTCAGCTGGTTCAGTCTGGTGCAAGCGGTTTACCCGCATCCTGCTTCATAAACTCGATGAACTCTTTGTATTTAACTGGATTTTTTTCTATCTTTGACGCAAATTCCACAACATTAAAACCTTTCAAGGCGCCATTCCCAGCAGAGCCAAGACTTTGTTCTTTAACTAATATACCTTCGCAATACTTTACAAGTAGTGCTTTTGCTCCTTCGTGCCCACCGGAAGCATTTGGGTCTGCCAACTCCGCAAGCTTAGTAAAACACAAATATTCGGAATCTTTTGACTCGAAGGCCTTGAGCACCATCTCTTTTACATCGGCAGAAGTAGCACCCGTCAT
The DNA here is from genome assembly GCF_900119205.1 of Pseudomonas sp. NFACC16-2. NCBI lineage: Bacteria > Pseudomonadati > Pseudomonadota > Gammaproteobacteria > Pseudomonadales > Pseudomonadaceae > Pseudomonas > Pseudomonas sp. NFACC16-2. Next base: position 26,091 of record NZ_FPIX01000012.1, read on the forward strand.
GGGAGATGCTCCCGTGTAGCTTCCAACATATTGAGTTGTAGAACCAGATGCGATTGCGCGACGGCCCATCTCAATACGATTTTTTAATACCTTTATGTTTTCATCGATAGCAGCAATTTCCTTCTTCTGATCTTCTGTGGGGCTACCCTTTGCCTTCGCTTCAATATTCTTTTTCTTGGCTTCGGACTCAGCAAGCTGCGCTCTATCTACCTCGACATTCCCCATCAGCTCTGCACTCGAGGTACTTGTAAGAGCAACGACAGGAACACGCGACGCGCCTGTCAGTTGCTCGATCGCCATGAGTAGCAATGTGTACTTCTGGTTTCTAACCAAGAGCATTTGGTACTGCGGCGCTGAAATGACATTATTCATCCTTGCTTCGCATAATCTATACAGCTGATCCCGCAATATTTGTATGGATTGGCTTCGCATTCCAACAAAGGACGCAGCCTCCTGGTAGGCCCCTGCCAATTCCGCTCCGCCCTTTCCTGCGACATCCCCCTTTGCTGCCAGCTCCCCGGCATAAGCAGAAAGTGCATCAGGGCTGGGCTCCGCGCAAGTGACGACACTATTCACAGAACCGTCCGCATTTTTTGTGACACCACCCGTGATTATTGCTCGTTGTTTTATATCAATAAATGCTGAGTTACCCTCCTCAAATTTATGTGAGCGATAGACGCTATTCCAATTTCCACAACCGGTGAGCGCGACGGCGAGGACCGACATAATCAGCACGCTGGATGTATTCATCCTGACCTCCTTGTCTCTAGTAGGGAAATGACAGAAAGGCCATTTGCTATCACTCAAGTCCACAATCCAAAAAAATTCAAATCCAACACTTCTATATTTTTACTTTTTATGCTGAGCCCTCCGAGCAGCTCAACAGCTTAAGTGCTTGAATTTATTGATCTATTATTACTAATAGCTTAGCGTCGCACCTTTTAAGACATAAGCACGCAAAAACCAATATCAAAAAAATCTATAACAAGTCAGAAATATGAAACCCTGAATCTACTTCAGAACTTTTCCACGAGATTTCGATTGTTTGCTATTCCCCTTTATTTAACGCCTATCAACATTCAATAAGCCATCTGCGACTGTTCCCGAAAATACGGCCTCCACCCGTCCGGTAAGAAAGACCGCGCCTACGCCGTCCCATTGAACCGTCACGCTTCCACCATCACATTCAACCTCAACGCGCGGGTCCAACAAACCACGACGAATCCCATTGACAACCGCGCCACACGAACAAGATCCCGAACCCAGCGCAATACCCGCCCCGCGTTCCCAGATGCGCAAGCGAATATGCGTGCGATCAATGATCTGGACGAAATGAACGTTGGTCTTGAGTGGGAATAGCGCGTTGGTTTCAATGGCCGGGGCAATCGTCGCGATATCAACGGTTGCCAGATCATCGACAAAATAGGTGCAGTGCGGATTTCCCATGCTGCACGCGGCTGGACTGCCGGCAAGTGGCAACACGGCGGTATCCAGCTCATGCGTCAAGGGAACGTCCGACCAGCCGAAAAGCGGCACACCCATGTCGACGGAAATGTCGCCGGTTGGGGTACGCTCGCACGTCAGCAGACCACGGTTAGTGCGCAGCGCTACCGAAGCAACATTTGCTTCGCGCATCAGCATATCCGCCGCACCCCGCGTCGCACTGCCACAAACGTCCAGCGTGGAGCCATCCGCGTTCCAGAACATCACCCGGGCATCGGCATCGTCGCAATCGAGCAATACCGCGAGTTGGTTGAAGCCCACACCCCGGTTCCGATCCCCCATTCGCTGGGCCATGGCACTCGTCACCGGGTTGGCCGAATGTCGCGAATCGACAATAACGAAGTCATCGCCATTGGCATGCATTTTTTGAAAGTTCAGCTGCATGCAAACGCCCTGCTGGAGATGGAAATGGAATTACCGTCGGGGTCTTTGGCGTTGGCGAAAGAGTAACCGTCCGCCCTGTGCGTAGCGCCAAACCTCAGGCCTTGGGCCAGGCATTTGGCCTTGAAACCCTCGACGTCCTGAAGATCAAAAACAAGCTTTAGGGTGACTTGCCCTGTTTTAACGGCCTTACCTGCCGGGTGAACCATCAGGATCGCACCACCGTTTGCCGGGCTCAATTCGGTGACGCGGTCATCGGTTTTTCGTTGACTGGTAAAACCGAAATGACGCTCATAAAAATCGCAGGTCGCTTGAACGTCCCGGACATACAACATGATTCGATTGAGTGACGGTTGCATGGGTTCTTCCTTGATTCGTGTTGGCGATGTAATTCATGATGGTCAAGCTTGATTCCGTTCATGCGCTCCGAGTTTGGTCCTTCTCTCAAGCCACGTCTCACGCGTCATCTCCCAAACTTCCTTGAGCAACGCCCCACAGACAAAATCACCCTGCTGCGTCCCGATCATGCGCATGCCCTCGCGCTCCGATACCCTGCGCGAAGCAAGGTTGCCTACTGCCTTGGGCACTTGCATGACAGGGCGCCCCAACGCTTCAAACCAATAGGCATTGATCACTTCACAAGCCTCGCGCATGTAGCCCTTTCCCTGCCATTGCGGCGCCAGCCAGAAACCTCGGTGGTTGCCGGGTTGGTCGTACAGGCTGATGCTGCCGATGCTCTGTGTCGGTTCTTCGGCAATGCGGATCATCCAGTGCCACTCGCGTCCGGCTGCAATAGCCGGGAGCGCATGGTCGCGCACGTACGTCAGCGCGCCGTCATCCGGGTAAGGCCAGGGCACGCGGCTGTCCAGGTAACGGACCACTTCCCAATGGGGAAATAGCTGTTGGATCGCCGGTGCATCCGTCAGCTCAAGGGGCGTGAGGATAAGACGGCGGGTTTTGAACGTGGGGATGGGGCTCATGATGAAACTCCTTTTTCAACGTTATGGCGTCCTTGGAAAACCCTCCATGCTAAAAGTTATCCGTCGCCCTGCACAGTTTGCTGTCCTTCAAGAATGAACGGGGAAGTTGCGTCGTTGCCGCGGGCAGTTGCTTGAGCCTCACCTCACACTCATAACGCCCCGCAGCATCCAGTTGGTAATCCTCCCCTGCTTTAGGGACAAAGCTGAACATGTTGTAGCATTGAGCACCGATGTAATGAAAAGCAATGGGCTGCCCGGCAGGCACCAGCAACTCAGTCATGACCGTGGAAGATGAGTGTTTGTCGTCATCCGGCATGCCCAGGCTTTCGCCGTTGCGATTGGCGTAGCCATCGCGGAACGCCACCATGACGCCCGCGCCCGGCAGGCGGAAGTCCACGCAATCGGACTTGGGTACAGCCCTGACCATGCCATCGCTGATCACCCGCAAGCGCGCGGTCTCACCACCATCAGGCGTTGAGTAGGGAGTGGAAAAAGAGCGGACGTCCGATAGCGCTCCGCAGCCGGTGAGCAGGGTCAGTAAGGTGAGGCTCCAGGTATATCGCAGGACGCGGGACGTAGTGCGCGGGCAAATGTCAGTTCGGGAGTTGAGGGGGCGCGGCGATTGGCTCACGATGATGCTCCATGCGGGTCAGATATCCAGGGCCAACGACGGTCGAGAAGAACGCGATGCCAGCGCGGGATTTTATAGAGCGTTCGGGGATTGGCTGCAATGGCCGAGGTATCGAAACGCGTGTCATCCTGAACTTTCGTGAATCGACAACCAATCCTGCCCCTTTCAGCAGATGATTGCCCTATCCCTTGTCCGGCTCTTTGGCTGTCTTTCTGTGGCCCTTCGAAGTCACCACGTTGTATTCACTGGCACCGGCCTCTTCCACTGAATATGCGGTCAGAGAGCCCTCGTGCAAAACGTAATGACCTGAAGCGCTAACGGAAAGAGGGACAGTTTCGATATGAGCCGCCACCTTTGCTGAAGTCGCGGTCAAGAAAGCACTCGGCTCCATCGCAAACCGCTCCGCCAGCGCATACGCCATCTTGTGGCTGATAGGCCTATCGCCATTGAGCACTTTGGACACCGCCGTTTTATCACCGATTTCAGGGAGGTCCGAACCGGTGAGCCCGAGCGTCTCCATCAGATCCTTGATCAATTGCACAGGCGTGCAGGTCGCCTCAAAAGCGGCATTCGACTCGCGAAACTGTTCGGAGTCGCGCTGGTAGGCCAGGATTTCCTCCTCGAGCTCAACGAGAATTTTCGCCTCAGTCTTGCTCAGTTCGCGTCCGTCGGTGAGCGCATCGAGCAGGTCGGTCGCACGCTCATAATCGGCAGGGGTCTTGATGCCATGCACAAACTCACCGCGCAGGCGATCCAGTACCGCATGTAGCTCGCCAAGCGTTGCGATCACGGTTTGAAAGTCGTTCCGGGCTGCGCTCATCGTCTTACCCCTTTGTTTCTTGCATACCAACCGTTGGCAACGTCGTAATCGGCATGCGTGTAGATGTGTTTGACGTAGAACTTCTGCCGGGTGTAGTTGACGCCACCTATCACCCTGAGATTATTGCCGCCTACGTCGATCACCACCCAATTCATTGCGGCTCTGGGCTTGAACAAGTCGACACCGTGCGTACCGAAAAGCTTTTGCAGGTCCGCGAACGCTTTGGGGCGAGCCATCCTCAAAATGCGCAGGCATCGATCAAGCCCGGCCTTGTCGTTCGGGTACAAAATCGCAGCGTCGTCAAAACGTGATGGCGTGAGTATATCCATGGGCTTCCTTGTCTTTGAGCCGATGGTACTCTGGTTGTGTTTTTTCACAACTCCAATTTATTGGCGGCAGCGGGATTCATACCGTGGCCAGCAGGCGATTTGGCCGGCAGCATTGGGCCAAATGGGTTATCACCTACACATCCCGAGACAAAAACATGAACCCTGTCGACTCGAACCGCCTGAAAACCTGGCAGGCCCTTTCCTCGCTCTTCCTGGATACCGAGATCGACGACCTGACCTACCACTACATCGCTCGCGTAGTCCTTGAAACTCCCACCATGTAATCAATGCCCATTGGCGATATCAGCCTCAGCTTCGCTAATGAGCTCGTCAAGAGACACATGAACAGGCGTCTCGTTGGCCTCGATCCGTGCCTTTACCATCTGTGCCAGCTCCAGTTCATCCAGGCGCTCAACCATGGCCTCGTAGACACTTGCCGGGACCATGTAGCCCATAACACGGTTATGGTTCAACACGGCCACTGGCGCGCCATTAGCACCGTTCAGGACGGATGACGGATTTTTTTTGAGTTCGGATAGGCTAACGACCACATCAGCCAAAACGAGTTGCATGGAGGCGGCTCCTTCAAAATAGGTCGTTATTTTGGTCTTTATTAACTGCACGGGCAAAGCGCAGACCAGCACACAACCTGAGACCTTACCTCCGCTTCCGCCTCAACATAGCAAGTTCATTAATTTGATCGTGTCATGACCCTTAAAGCTCTACACCCTCACCCCGTCACACACCCCTGCGGCACCTTCCCGGCAAAACTATCCACCAGACTCGCCACTACCATCTCCCCCATCCGCGTGCGGGTCTGCAACGTCGCGCTCGCCCGGTGGGGTTGCAGCACCACCTGCTCATTGCCAAACAATGCCTCAGGCACATGCGGCTCATCGACAAACACATCCAGCGCCGCGCCGGCGATTTCACCAGCGGTCAGCGCCGCCACCAGGTCGACCTCGTTGACCAGTTTGCCCCGCGCCACATTGATCAGATACCCGCCCTGGCCCAAGGCGCGCAGCACCTCGGCATCGATGATGGCTTCAGCCTTGTCCGCGGCGGCCGCGAGAATCAGGGCGTCGCTGTCGCGGGCCAGTTGCTTGAGGTCGGCGACGAACGTGTGGTTCACGTCACTCATGGGTTGCAGGTCGGTGTAGCTGATCGGGCAACCGAACGCGGCGGCGCGCGTTGCCACGGCGCGACCGACCCGGCCCATGCCGACGATGCCGATGCGCATGCCGGACACCTGCCGGGCCAATGGCAGCGGGGACAATGGCGTCGGGCTGTGGGGCCATTGGCCGGAGCGCACGTAACGGTCACCGGTGCACAGCCCGCGACACACGGCAATCAATAGGCCAATCGCCAGGTCGGCGACATCTTCGGTCAGCGCGCCGATGGTGGCCGTCACGTGGATTCCGCGATCCCTGGCGTAGGCCAAGTCCACGGCATCGGTGCCCACGCCGTTGACCGCCACCACTTCCAGCTTGGGCAGTTGGGCCATGAGCGCCTGGCTGATGCCGGTATGCCCTCCGGTGATCACGCCGCGAATATTGGCACCGTGTTCTTGCAGATAGGCTTGTTTGTCGGCCTGTTCGAAATAGCGCCGCACCGTGAACAGCTCGTTGAGCCGGGCGTTGATTTCAGGGATCAGGATCGGGCTGAGTTGCAAGACTTCTGGCTTCATTTAGACCTCGTATAGAAATAGGAAAAACTAACTCAAGCGCAATCAAGGCGTGCTCGAATCAGTGTGTGGCGAGGGAGCTCGCTCCCGCTTGAGTGCGAAGCGCTCATAAAAAGAACGGGGGCCGCTACGCAGCCCAGCGGGAGCAAGCTCCCTCGCCACGAATGCACACCCTCGAAAATGAACGGCACGCAGGCTCAACCGCGGCCGGCAAATGGCATGGCCGTGGCCATGACGGTCATGTTCAGGACGTTGGCCGACAACGGCAGGCCGGCGATGTAGCGCACCGCATCGGCGACATGCTTGACGTCCACCATCGGCTCCACCGCGATGCTGCCGTTGGCCTGGCGTACGCCCTTGGTCATGCGCACGGACATCTCAGTGAGGGCGTTGCCGATGTCGATCTGGCTGCAGGCGATGTTGTATTCACGTCCGTCCAGGGCCAGGGATTTGGTCAACCCCAGCACCGCGTGTTTGCTGGCGGTGTAGGCGCTGCTGAACGGTCGTGGGGTGTGGGCCGAGATCGAACCGTTGTTGATGATCCGTCCACCCTGGGGCTGTTGCCGGCGCATCAGGCCGAAGGCACCACGGGCGCACAGGAAAACGCCGTTGAGGTTGGTGTCGATCACGTTTCGCCACTGCTCGAACGTCAGCTCATCCAGCGGCACGGCGGGCGCGTTGACGCCGGCGTTGTTGAACACGACGTCCAGGCGTCCGTAGACCTCGGCGATGGTTGCAAACAGCCCATCGACACTGACCGGGTCGCGTACATCAGTGGGCACTGCCAAGGCTTCGCGACCCTGGCTGGCCGCCAATTCGGCCAATGCCTGCAAGGGCTCTGGCCGGCGACCGGCCAACACCAATGTGTAGCCATCTTCCATCAGGCCCAGGGCCACCGCACGGCCAATCCCGCTGCCGGCGCCAGTCACCAAAGCCACTTTCAATGCGTTGGACATGTGGGTTCTCCTTTCTCGAATTCAGTAAGACAAACGCGGACCGACGCGCATTTCCAGTTCGCCGATACCGTCGATGCCTGCCGTGACGACATCACCCGGCTGCAGCACATCGACGCCTGCCGGGCTGCCGGTCATGATCAGATCGCCGGCCCGCAGCGCCACCGATTGGGAGATGCGGGCGATCACTTCACTGACCGACCAGATCTGGCTGTCGAGGCTGTCGCGCTGACGCTCCTGGCCGTTCACGTTCAGCCACAACTCGCCATCGGGATGCCCCGCCCGGGAGACCGGCACGATGGCGGTCATTGGCGCGGCACCGTCGAACACCTTGGCACCCTCCCACGGCAAACCGTTACGCTTGGCCTCGCGCTGGACATCACGCCGGGTCAGATCCAGACCCGCCGCGTAGCCCCACACATAAGCCAACGCCTGGCTCTCAGGGATGTGGGCACCGCCCTCCCCGATGGCCACGACCAATTCGATTTCGTGGGCGAACTCCTCGGTCACCGATGGAAACGTCACCTCACCCGCCGCTTCCACCACGCAACTGGCTGGCTTCATGAAGAACACCGGTGGCACTCGGGATTCACCCTGGGTATCAGGCCAGGGGTAGTTGCGACCAACGCAAAAGACCCGGCCGACGGGAAAACGCTGCGGGGTGCCGACAACCGACAAGGTCACTGGCAAGTCCGGGGTAAAGACATACTCGGGCATGTTCATCCTGATAAAAGTCCTGTTGGAAGGGTCAGCGTACGGCGGCAATCCTTGGCGAAGTTGGAGGAATGCCGCCTCGTGTTGGAGAAAAACAGCTTTTTTCCGGGCTCAACGCGCCTTGAGTTCAATGCGATACAAGCGGCCGAGCAGCAGCGAATAGGACAAGGTGCCGATCAGCGCCACGCCGCCGATGAACCAGAAGGCCAAGGCGAATGAGCCGGTCTTGTGGACGATTGCGCCAATCACGATGGGGGTGACAATCCCGCCGATGTTGGCCGCCAGGCTGGTGATCCCGCCGGTCAGCCCGATCAGTTCCTTGGGCGCCACTTCCGACACCGCCGCCCACGAGGACGAAGCGATGCCCTGGGCGAAAAAGGCAATCGTCAGTACGGCGATGCAGATCACGTTCGAATCGGTGAAATTCACCAGGACGATGGACATGCCCAGCATCGACCCGACCACCAACGGCAACTTGCGGGCGAAGGACAGCGAGTAGCCGCGACGGATCAGCAGGTCGGACACGATCCCGGCGAGCAGGATGCCCACCGTCGCGCCCACGAACGGCAGCACGGCGAAGATCCCGGCCTTGATCATGGTCAGCTGACGCTCTTCGATCAGGTACGTGGGGAACCAGGTGAGAAAGAAGTACAGCGCCGAGGTGCTGGCGAACTTGCCGATGCAAATCGCCCAGACCTGCCGATAGCTGAACAGCTCGGCGATCTGCCGCCAGTTGAAGCGGGTGCGCTCCTGGCTGCTCTTGACCAGCCCTCCCCCGGCTTCGATGTACTTGAGTTCTTCCTTGCTGACTTTCTTGCAGTTCATCGGGTCGCGATACAAGAACAGCCAGGCCACACCGAAGACGATGCCAAGTGCGCCGGTGCTGTAGAACACATGGCGCCAGTCATAAGTGGTGGCGAGCCAGAGCAGTGCACCGGTAAACAGCGCCGTGCCCAAGTACTGGCCGCAGACGTAAATGCTGCTGGCCAGGCCCCGTTCACGCGCTGGGAACCACACCGTGACCGCCCGGCTGTTGGCCGGAAACGCCGGCGCTTCCATCGCGCCGACGGCCAGGCGCAGACCGAACAGCGAAGCGAAGCCCGTGGCCAAACCCTGGCAGACGGTGACGGTCGACCAACTGATCAGCGACACCCCGTAGGTGAACCGGGAACCGAAGCGATCGGCGATGAAGCCGGCCGGCACCAGTGCGATCGCGTAAGTCCAGGCAAACGCCGAAAAAATCAGGCCCATCTCGATCTTGTCCAGGCCCAGGTCCTTGGCGAGGAACGGCGCGGCAATCGAGATATTCACCCGGTCGATGTAGTTGATGATCGTCGCGATCAGCAGTAACGACAGCATGAACCAACGCCGCCGCGACGGCAGACGCTCTGGTACTGCTGCGTCCTGGGCGCTGGCAATTTGGGAGGTGTGAGAGTTCGACATGGTGGACCTCGTTATTGTTAGAAGCGTCGAAATGTTTACGAGCAGCCGAAATCAATGCCCTCGATGCCGGGGCAGAACAATCGCTACAGGAATGAGAAGCGCGAACAGCCGGTGTCAGGTGTTCAAAGAGGCCTTGCAACAGGATCTGTCGCAGGAGCAATCGGGAGGGTCGGCGTGAAGCAGGAACAGGTTCATGATGAACGCACCTTTTGATTGTTTTTGGATGGAGAGACGGGTTGCGTGGCCCAACAGTGGTCGTACAACCATTCAAAATCAACTGAGCTGTTAGATCATTTTTCCCGTTTAAAACCGCATCAAAGGAACCTGTCCAAAAAATCAGATGGGTGATTTTTTTCATAATCTTTCTAAGATCAACCTAAGCGTTTGTTTTTAAAGCGCAAATTATAAAAATAAAATTTATCGTTTTTGGACAAGCGCCCTCCATTTTCAAGAGACAGAAAATTCACGCCAACAGCTTCGTCATCGTATGACTCCTTGAAAATCATCAAGATGCACAGTCACAATCGTCATCACCGTCATGCACCGCAAAGGATTCCCAGGAGATGTCATCACCGAGCCGAGTCCCCACCTACGTCATGCAGCAACGCAGCGAATTGACGGATTTCTACATCCGCGACAAAAAGGGTCGGCGCGCCGAAACCAGCCCGCACCGCCACGAATACTTCCAGATCCAGATCAACCTTGGCGGCGACACCGTGCAACACATTGGCAACGCCGAACGTCCGTTTCCGCGCAACACCCTGGCCTTCATCCTGCCCCACCGCGTGCACGTGATTCCGCACCCGGCCGAGAGCAACTTCATGGTGATCAATTTTTCCCAGACGTTCCTGCTGCCGCATCTGCAGTGCGACCCGATGGACCTGGAAGAGGTCTCGATTCTGCTGGCGCCGGAACTGTCACCGTTCCGTTTCCAGGAACACTTGGACTTCATTCTGGGGGATGAGGATTTCGCCAAAGCCTGCGCGCTGATCGAGCAGATGCGTGGCCTGGACCAGAACCGTCAGTTCGGCACCCGCGAGATGCTCAAGGGCTTGTTGCTGCAACTGATCGGCAGCGTCTGCGCCTTGTACGCCGAGCCGCTCAAGCGCTTGGCCGAAGAGAACGCCGCCGAAGTCAGCCGACGCGATGCGCTGGGCCGGATGTCCGAGTACTTGCGCAAGAACATCGCCGACCCCGACCTCAACCTGATCAAGGTGGCCGCGGCAACTTACCTGTCACCGACGTACCTGACCCACTGGCTGCGCAAGGAAATCGGCAAGACCTTCACCGAACTGGTACTCGAACGCCGGATGCATGCGGCGCGCAATTACTTGCTCAATGGAACACGGCCAGTGGGCGAAGTGGCGAGGTTGTGCGGTTTTGCCGACGAGGCCTATTTTTCCAGGCGTTTTCGCCAGATACATGGACAGCCGCCGGGGCAGTTCAGGCGACAGCAGTTGAATCCGGACAGTCCGCAGTTGCCGTTGAACAATGGCTAGATACATCCGACGCCATGAGCCGGCATCGTCAGGTTATCTATACTGGCTTCCCGGATGAAAATCAGAGCGTGAACAATGGCCCTCCCCCCCAATCAAAACCCTCCAGTCATTCTGGTCCCCACTCAACAAAACGACTCGGAGGATCTGGCAGGCATTCGAATCGAGGCCATGCGCGAAAGCCTGGAGCGTGTGGGGCGATTTGATCCGGTGCGGGCGCGCGAGCGGTTTCTTGGTAGTTTCGAACCCTGCCATACACGCCACATCGAGGTGTCGGGAAAGAGGGTCGGGTTCGTTGTGGTCAAGCCTTTCAGCCATGAACTCTTGCTTGACCACTTGTATATAAGGCCCTGTGCGCAAGGATCAGGAATAGGCGCTGCTGTTCTCGATCATATTTTCAAGGAAGCGGATGCGGCCGCGCTCCCGCTCAGGGTGGGTGCCCTTAAGGAAAGCGCGTCAAATCGCTTTTACATCCGCCATGGCTTCCAATTCGTCGAAAGCAGCGAGTTCGACAATTATTATGTTCGGCAGAGCGTTCGCACGACGCGCCCGGCTAGCTAGCCAATCGACACAGTCACCGCAGAATCAACACCGCGGCCACCGCAATCACGGCCACCACACCAAAGACCATCCGCGCGATCCACGGCGCGGTGAGCCAGACGCCGGTCACCCCGGCAATCTGTCCCACGTTCTTCTCAGTCAGGCGGAAACTCGGCTCCCGGAAAGGATTGCCGCAATGTGGGCAGGCGTAGGCCTTGTCGGAAATTCTGGAAGCGCATTCAGGGCAATCGATCAGACTCATTGTGCGACCTCAGGGAGAGACGAACTTGGGGTACTGACAAAGACCACGCATTTCCGGTTTTTGTTCTGAATCGAGTAAACCTTTTGGAGAGCACGCCACGGAAAAGCGAACTGCTTCACAGCCAACAAGATAGCCCAGCCACTACTGTGGGGGTTTTACGCGTTGGATAAGATCGTTCGGAAGGCGGTGACTTCAATGATCTGACCATTCTTGAAGGTCATGTGCCACAGGTAGGTGTTGTTGTAGGACTTGTGATCAAGCGCCGTGGCTGTTCCGTTCCACAGCACAACCACGACATCATTCTGAGCAACGATGCTCTGCACCGTGGGGACAATGGGTGTTGCCAGTCGCGCGGTAATCGGCCGCACGACTTGGGCCAGCTCAGCCTTGCTGTTATAGACACCGGAAACAGGACTCGTCCCGGCCACGGTCCATTTCGCATTGGGCGCCAGCAGATCGAACGCCGTGCCGTTGCCCTGCTGCCAGTTAGTGAAGGCCTGGCGGACCCGCGTCGCATTCGCGTGCTGGGTGTTTTCCGAAGCCCAGACGTTGTTCGTAAACAATATTAAAGACAGTGCAAGCGCCTGGACGCGCCAAGCAAAATTCATCCATCGGGTCATGATGTTCTCTCACAGCCATGCAGTTGATAAGACGCTCTTCCAGGAGGACCTTAACGGCATGTGCCCAGAAACCTTTGCCCGATACTGCTGTGAGGTTGCCTGATGCTGTCCAGTGGCGAGGCTCCACGGGCAGCCGTCCATCAAGCAATTTGCCGTGCCTTTCTGCCTTCAGTCTTCGCGACCCTCTTGCCCCAGTGCTCGATCTCCCCGCCCACCGGAAGCTATCGCACGCCTGAGGAGAATTTTTCATTCAGAGAAGGCTGGTTTCCAGAACCGCCCGGCCAGCCAGCGACTGACGCTCAAGACCCAGGCAAGCAGAGCGATCAATCCGACACTAAGCAGCATCCCATTCACGCCCGTGCTGCTGATGAGCTTGCCGGCGATAAAGGGAAACCCGAATACGCCAATGAAGTAGGACAGGCTGAAAAGCAGCAGCGCTTGTGCGGTCAGCCCAGGTGGCGCCTCGTTGGCAGCCAGGCCATTGATGACTGAATAGTTGAGACCGTAACCGACCCCAAGCAAGGCGGCGGTCACCCCATAACTCAGACTGTCATGGACCCACACACCGAACCCTGTCACGGCGACCAACATCAACGTGGTCAACAGGCAAGAAGTCGCGAGAGGGTCACGGCTGACCACCCACCTGGCAATCAACAACCGACAAGCGATAGCCGCCCCCATGAAGCCGACGAAAAACAGGGAGTAGTCAAGCCCCTGACTGGCGGCATAACTGGTCTGGAAACTGCCCAGGCCGCCAAAGATCGCGCCGCCCAGCCCCACCATCAAAATGGACAACGCCGAACGTGAGCGCAGCACATCCGTCGCCGATCTCAGCCCCATCCGGGCCTTATCGCCAGAGCGGCGCTCCGCTTCGGCAAAGCCCGTTCTCAGCCACCAAAAATACAGCCCACCCAACAATGCTGCGGCGGCGGCAAAGAAGAAAGCCGTCTGTATGGGGAGCCCAACGGAACTGGCCAACTTGCCTGAAAGAGGGCCACTACCGATCCCCGTCAACATGCTGCCCGACAAAAGCGCGAAGCAATGAGTCCGCCTGGATGGCTCGACCATCGCTGCGACCATGATGGGCCCAACCGTGTAAAACAGTCCCCAGCCGATCCCCAGCATCAAACCGCAGGCCAACAAACCGATACCAAGGTCCGATAACAGCGCAAAACCCATGGACGCAATGACCAGAAACACAGCGCCAAGGGCCACGCACAGTGCAGCGCCTACGCGCTGCATCAAATGCCCCGAGGCGACCACCGCGACCAGAGTACTCGTCATGGCAACGGCAAAGACTTGCCCTGCATCGCGCTCAGTTCCCCCCAAGGAGGACACCAGCAGGGAGATCAGGAAAGTGGCGCCATAAGAAATGGACAGGAGAAAACTGGCTATGCAAAACAAGCCGAATCGATTGGTGGGCCTTCCGTTGGCGAGCGATGACATCGGTTTTTTTCCGCGCGTTGAACAGGCCGTTTTGTAGCATGGCTACATGGGGGGATAGTCATTTGGGTGGCGGAGTCAAGGTTAGGAAATTTACACCTTTTGCACTGCCGGCGTATCACCTGGGGGCCATTGCCCCTATCGTCTTTTTTTTTCAGACGGCAGAAACCACAAAACCCCTGGTTTTCTTGGAAAACCAGGGGTTTTGTGTGTATCGAATTTGGCGGTGAAGGAGAGATTCGAAACCACCCGATTGTCGTTTTCAGAGAATCCGGTCCCGGTTTATAAGGGTTTCAGGCCGATAGTTTGCGCGCAAGCGTTCCCATGGCAGTCCCATGGAATCTGTGCGGCAACAGGAAGCGAGCTGCCATAGGGCTTTACGCGTTTTTTTGGGAACGACGTCGGAAAAGAGCCATTTTGGTAACTCGATTCTCTGGTCTACCTGAGAGCTAGATTTCACTGGCTTGTATAGGACTGGTGCAAGGTAATTTTAAGCAGTGTGAAAGTAAGGCAATTACCTTTCAAGAAAGTGATTTTTATTTTTACTCGTTTCTTATAAATCAATAAGTTATGAACATAACACCTCTCTCCTTACTCAAAATCACTTCCCGAAACCATCCACCAAAACCAATGAATACGGGGGGATTGTCGACGCGATAGCTACCGAATTACCACCTTACTTTTTCCGACTGAGCTCCTGCGTCTGATGGTGAATCGCACTCGGCGACAAGCCACGTCTTGGGGGACTCATCGGGCGCCCCTACCCTTCGCAGGGATTCGCAGGCTTTTTGCTTGCCACGATCATCACGGCAACTCCCAGCCTTGATCCTGCTTAGCTATGTGCAGGACTGCGGAATAAAAGCCCCATTTAGACCGGAGGCGTGGTGGGGGGATGACGGCGCGCGCCAAAGGAGACAGCGCATGCGTCCCGCAAGCTCTTGAGCTCCACAGGACCATCGCATCTGCCAGTGTCATACGAGACTACTAATACGTGCTTTCTGAAAAGTGTTAGCCAAATAGAATTTTCAAGTATTCTCTACCTCACAAAACTCAAGATCCTGGCTACTAAACTACTTCACAAGCTTAAGGAAGAGGCATGAATCAGCATCTTTCACGATTAATTAACCACAAAAACCTCAAGCGTATATTCAGCGAGAGCGATAAAAAATGCGCCATTCAACTATGGCTAGTTAAGATTGAGAACAGCAAGCCTGAGGATATACGGTTAATATATGGACGAATACTTCCACACTCCAACTCCACGAACAAATGGGCCAGCTCGAAAAACCCTTCCAGCAAGACACTTAAAGACTGTAAAGCAACCATCATAAACACAACAATATTATGCGAAAACAACATCATCCAAGCTTTCATTTCATTACTGAGCGACGGAAAAAATCTAGAGGATATATCCAGTACACTTCACTTAGAGATGGACGTCAAACAGAAGAGGCTTTTTGGTAGTTTCACTTTAGCAAACGAACATTATTTTAGGCCTGTATCCTATCTTCCGATGCGGAATGATCACAACAGCCCTGGCTTGAAAAGTCCACATAGTTCAGCAGGAGCATTTAGCGGCTCCATAGTGTCAAAAAACAAACTCAACATGTTTTCGACAAACAACTCCATACAAAAAGACTTAATATTTTATGTTATAGAAAAAACAAACAAAGATACTGGACTAGACTTTCTTGGGAACGATATCGAAAGACTTGGTGATCTTGAGCTACTGGTATTCCCTACGCTGCATGACAACGGAAGCAACCTACTGTCAGTAACATGGAAAGCGAAAGAACAAACTCTAACCACCAGCCTTTTAACCTACCTCCTGCCAAACGAAGCCACTTATTTTATAAAAGCGACCTTTCTAAACAACAAAAAAACAATATACGATGCATTGGGAATTGCAAAACCACACAATGATATTGTCGAATACAGCTTCACTATTCCCATCGACATGTACGACCTTACAGATAGCACCCAAATTGAAATACACGTACAAACTGACGACAGTTCGCCCGCAGAACTATTTGCCAAGTATGGCGTTAGCTATTTTAGAAACCTTCGATTAAATTTTACTCACAGCCAAACATCAATATCAAAGCGGGTACAGCTTGATTGGCTTACGAAGACAACCAACCCTGACATTCACCCTTCTAGAATAATCAACGCGCTCACCATACATCGAGACAATGCATTCCAGCACAACAATGAGCATCTAGGGCTTGATCCTTGGGAGGCCATCAACAAGCAAAATATTAATCTGCTGAGCAATACAAAAGTCAACAAGTCAGAGGCGAGATTTTTTGAACGCTATTCAGAGGGCGATGGCAATGGCAGGATCGAATTTGTGGAGTGGATAAAAACTACACTTCAAGAAAACCCTAACAAGCAGGTATTTATTTTCGACCCGTATTTTGAGGATGTGGGTGCCACGCTACTAATTGCAAATGCGAGCTCACACACAAACTACACTGTATTTACGACATTAGAGTCAGACGAAAAAAAGCAACGACTTAACAATCTTCTGAGTTGCTGCGAACAGTTAGCTCGCGAATCTGCGGCAATAAAAATAAAAATCTATGGATTCCCGAAACATTTTTT
The DNA here is from genome assembly GCF_900119205.1 of Pseudomonas sp. NFACC16-2. Taxonomy (NCBI): domain Bacteria; kingdom Pseudomonadati; phylum Pseudomonadota; class Gammaproteobacteria; order Pseudomonadales; family Pseudomonadaceae; genus Pseudomonas; species Pseudomonas sp. NFACC16-2. Next base: position 42,494 of record NZ_FPIX01000012.1, read on the forward strand.
CCATGATAGATACATACTAATATCTGACTCAATTGGCTACGACATCAAAGGCTTTCATTTATCGAACTCCTTGCAAGCTGCGACAGATAAACACCCTCTCCTGATCACCTCCATACCGAAAGATACGTTACCAATAGTCATTGAGTACGCACAAAAACTCGTACAGAAAACCATTACAAAATCGCCCCCAGATAAAAATGACCCTTTACTAATTTGGGATACGCAACACATTCAAAAGGCAGATACTATACATCGTAGATACGAACCTTTAACCTTCTTAAACAACCCGGCCTCCGGAGAGATACTCTCGGCCTGGACGGGTGAAAGCTCCATAAATGGACTGCAGTCAGAAGAATTACGAAACAAGTTACGAGAGCTTGGAATACTAAACGAAGAATCATTCGTACCAAAAATCCTATCAAAACCCGATGGAGCGATCGAACTACTTTCCCAATGCTCCGCACCAGACTTCAACTCCTACTGGGAGATCATGGGGCACCTACTGGCTAACACCCCTATCGGCGAACACTACATCTTAAAAGACAACGAAGCCGGAGAATCGATAGTAGATAGACTCGTCTCATTCTTAAAAGCCAAACAATCAACACCGCTCACTTCAACGTCAGAAGCGCAAGAGGCGTTAAACCTCTGTTCAAAACTCAATATAAGTACAGCACACCTACTTAAGTATGACCAAATTCATTACCTATGCAGAGGAGGTAAATTCAAACCTTTAAGCTGGGGAGACTATTATGCAATAAAGATTCTCTGGGATAGCTTCCCCGAGACGATTATTGGCCTCCTATCCGACTTTGAGAACCAACACAAAAAAACAGCCAATCAGAATATCGAAATAACAATAGACCACTACATCCATGCGCAAATAATACGTGAAATCGGCGTTACTGCTGAAATAGGATCTCCAAGCAACCTCTTCAACTTACTTCATTCAAGAGATAATCCATTCCTAAAATGGATTTGCTTTCACGCGTTAGATAAATGCATCATCGAAGATATAACAAATGCAAGCCTAATATGCCGACTACGTAGCGAAGACCAGATGCAGTTCATCGGATGGATGATTAACAATTACTCTCCACCTACGCCTCATCCCTCTGCTATATTTGAACACATGACTGAAATTTACCTATCCAAGATAACTAGGAAACTCAACCGCACAGAGACGACGGAAATCATTGACAACTTAAGGGGAAGAATAACAGAGCTTTCTTGGTGCGAGCCTTGGCTTACGCAGAAAATATTGAACCCTCTAATTATTAAAAATCTCATTAGAATAGATGACCTCGCTGCAATTTGGCTAGAAGAGATAAAAAATTTCTTTCAGAAAATGTTGATTGGTCAAACGATTGTCTTCTCATCAGAGAAAGAAGCAGTCACCACAAATATTTTCTGCTATCTTTTCTCGCGCACCAGCTTGAAAGTTCAGCTGCCAATGCTTGACTTCTTTGAAAAAACCCTTGAAAGACTTAGCAAAACCATACACAGACCTCTTATAGAGGCTTCTAATTGGGATGACCTAGATTCCGCATTAAAGATATCATTATGGATATACGGCTTGAGCCGTTGGACTTACCGCTTTTTGCCTCGCCCCAACCAAATCGAATCACACCTAGTGGATTTGGTTGGAGCCAGTAGCCAACTGAGTTTTTTTCGTAGAAAATCTGAATGGGAAGAATACAATTTTCCAGCTTCAAATTACTCCATATTACTCAAAGACCAATACGAAGAATAAATACCAAACGGGGCTGCATGTTTTGCAGCCCTATTATTGCACATTGGAAAACGAAAGCTCGCTGAATCGAATAACGTCCCCGCCTAACCAATCATTTAATTGCCTCATTCGCATCTGAATTGGTTCCAACTCATTAGCCGCATAAATCTGCGCTGCCTCCCGAATCGATCCAAACCCTCCCGCATTCTGCGGCACGATCCCCATCAGCTGCGGCGGGATGCGTAGGCTCGCCAGTACGTCGTCACGGGTCTGATTTTTAATCGAGTTAAATTCATCCTTGGCCGCTACCTCGCTTACCGGTATCAGTTGGATGCCGTCTTTCTTGCCTGTGGGAGAATATACAAACAAATTCCGAAAATTCCCCGGCCCCTTTGACTCCTTCAGCGCTTTGCGCAAAGCGTCGATATCCGCCTCAGTCTGCGCCGCGTCGGTCATGTACAGGATGAAACCGGCGTGACTGCCGTTCTCGTAATACTTGCGCCGGAACAACGTCGCCGACTCGTTCAACAGCGCCGACTGCAAGGCACTGATCCACTCCGGCAGCCCATAGATCTCCTGATGCAAATCCGCCTCGCGCAGATGAAAAATGCTCCCCGGCTCAAACGCATGCTCATTCTTCCAGCCCTGCACCTGGTAGAACTGCCCCTCCGGCCCGACCCGCATGTACTTCGCCAACGACGGCACCAGTTGCCGCGTGCTGCCCAGCACCGAACGGCGTTTCTCCAGATACCCGTTGCCCAGGCACAGAAAGTCCAGGGCAAACTGTTCAAAAGCCGCCCGGGACAACATCGGATGCGGAATAAACGTCTTACTCAATAGGTTGCGCTTGAACATCAACCCCGAATGCAGATGCACACTCGCCCCCACCGACCGGGCCAGGCCATTGAGCGACAACGGCGGCTCATACCACCGCCCGTTGAACCAACACTCCAGATAATCGAACACCTCTCGCCCACCCAACACCGGCGTCGGCTCTCCGAAGCTAAACACCTGAGTACCCGCACTAGAGGCATCGAGGGCGGCCGGCAAAAGCTCCTGGCTGGCAAGTTGTTCGGTCATCAGTAAATCTCCATTCGCCCGGTATTGGCAGCGGTCTGCCCTTCGAGCGGTTCGTTCTGCAATGCGTGGAAGAGCGCCCAGGCCAGGTCGGCATGGCCGGTGTTGTCGTTGCGGCCGGCGGTGTAGGTGAACTGGCGGCCGCCTGCGGTGATGGTTTTGCGAATCGCCATGAGCGACTGGGCCATGTCGGTCCAGCCGGCGTCGAACTCCAGCCGCCCCTTGTGGATCACATCGTAGGCCTTGAGCACCAGGCGGGTTTTCACCTCGGGCGAGTAGCTGAAGGTGGTCACCGCCGGGAAGAACTGGCGCACCAGCTGGGCCACGCCGCTGCCCAGGCCGGTGACGTCGATGCCGATGTAGGTCACCCAGTAGCGGTCGCACACACCCTTGATGGCGGCGGCCTGGGCGGCGAAGTCCATGCCGCGAAACTGGTGGCGCTCGAGCACACGGAATTTGCCGCCCGGCACCAGTGGCGGCGCGACCACCACGAGGCCGGAACAATCGCCCGTCTCGGCAGGGTCGTACCCGACCCATACCTGGCGGTCGCCAAACGGGCGCATGGCAAACGGTTTGTAGTCCTCGGCCCACTCCACCCAGCTATCGACCATGCAGGACTGCAATACCGAAAGCGGAAAGATGCTTGCGCCGTCATCAACGAACTCGCACATCAGCAGGTTGGCGAAGGCCTCCGGGCTGTACTCGCGGCGCAGCTCTTCGATGTCGAACAGATCGCAGCCGCCCCGCTCCGCGTCGAGGATGGTGACAATCTGGCGCCACAGCCGGTCCTCACAAAACCGCCCCTGCTGGAGCACGCCGTGGGTCACATCAACCTTGGTGTGCTGCGCGGCGGGCTTGCCCTTGTTGAAGCGCTCGCCGGTCCAGAAGGTGTACGCCTCGTGGGCCATGCTCGACGGCGTGGAGAAGTAGGTTTTGCGCCATTTCTTGTGCATCGCCATGCCCGAGGCGACCTTGTTCAACTCCTCGAACTTGAACGTCCAGAAGAACTCGTCGAAGTAGAAATTGCCGTGATAGCCCTGGGCGGTGCGGGCGTTGGTCCCGAGGAAAAACAGCTCGGCGCCGTTGGGCAATACAATCGGGTCACCGGTCAGCTCGACGCCGATGACTTCCCGGGCGAAGGCCTGGATGTAGCCACGGAACAGGTAGGCCTGGTTCTTCGAAGCCGACAGGAAAATCTGGTTGCGACCGGTGTCCAGAGCGTCGATGAACGCCTCGCGGGCGAAGTAGTAAGTGGCGCCGATCTGCCGACTCTTGAGGATGACGCGGGTGCGTTGGTTGCCGGCCCGATACCAGTCTTTCTGGTAATCGAAACAGCCGTCGATGAAGGCCTCGCGCAGCAGCTCGATCTGGTCTTCACTGATGTCATTTTTCGGGGACTTTTTCTTCGGCCCCTCGTTGCGCTTGGAGAGGTTCGGGTTGAGGTCGGTTTCGGTACCACCATCCTGGTAACGCTGAATGCGGGCCTGACGCTCAAGCTGCCGATGCAGCAGATCGATCTCTTTGAAATCGCCGCCGGTCTTGTTGTCCTTGAGGATCAACTGCACCAGGCGTGCTTCCAGGGCACCGCCGATGCGTTCGACATTGTCGGCCCGGTCCCACTCGTCGCGGGCTTTCCAACTGTGCAGTGTTTTTTCTTTTGCCCCCGTTGCCTCGGCAATCTCACAGACGCGCCAACCCATCCAGTATAGAAACTTGGATTGGCGTCGTGGATCAATGGGCAGCAGAGCAGTCTTCACCATGCCTAGATGCTGCTGCGTGCCCTCAAAGCTAAACAGTCCTACTACTTGTAGCTAATACGCTAACAACCTTCAAACTATAAACCGATTAAAAACGCTCAAAAATCGGAATATTCTGACGCATCAATTACATCTATATCTCACGCAACCAAGGCTGCTAGTCATCATCCATGTAAATAATTCCCACGTTAGCAGTGTAGTCACCAGTTCGACCTGTAACCTGATTCATTATACTTTCTGGAGTGTCATCGCGAAAATTCACCACATGCCCTACCAACATCTCGTCACGCGTATATTCCGGCTCCTCGCTCTCCATCCACTCCTCCAACTCTTCTACAGTGAGACCAACTGCATCAGCTAATAGCTCCTCGAAAGTTTCTTGATGACGAACGCCTTCTATTGGATACAGAACTGATTCGTATTTTGATGGAAGTAATGCAAACTCCCCCCAGCCCAGATCGCTAATTGCCAGCCCAGTTCCGTTCTTAGAAACCGGACCATACATCAACAGCACTCGTCCAATAGCGGAATCTACAATCCTATGCTCAGTGGAATCACGCACCGTCATTTTTAACGTAAAATCCTGATAATTACCATTATTCTCATATTCAATCCGGGTCATCTGAATATTGTCTGGATTGCCTTGCCCCATAACCCGAATATATTTTATGCGCCCGTAATATAGCCTTGGCTTTGTATTAGGTTCTTTCACCGCGGATACGTTTACCAAGGCATCGCTCAATAGTTGTGGGTATTGCGCCTCAGGCAAGAAATAATATTTATGAAAGTTTTTATTGAAATTTGTACACAACCCTCGAACTGAGGTAATTCGGCTGGGCAGTTTTATCTTCTCTCCGTTATGCCGACGAATTGGCACCTCGGAAAGCTCTCCATCAATATCTTCGACTACAGGACCAGAATAAACCTGTCCCTGTAGCTGAGGAGCTACGGGCTTGTGCTTCATAAAACTCTTCACTACAACCAATAATTCATCATCAACAGCTTGCTTGGCCTCCTCCTCATCGGTAAATCTTTGTCCATCGCGTTTTTTCACACGGAGCCCACACGGCGGCCTATGTTTTTGAGTATGAGCAAAGTATGCAGCGCGACCTCTAGCATCCTTTTCTCCCTCCTCAGGAGATCGAAACAAACCAACACAACATTCCGGACAAAAAATAGCCCCCTTCATGTTGCTTTGGTATTCCGAGGTAAGAACCGACGTGGCGCTCTTACGAAGCACAGCCTTGTCCCCAACACCATATATCCAGCCCGGAAGAAAATACGCGAATTTAATCCGATTACTTCCGAAGTTTTCTGACATAGCCATGCAAATTCCCTTTCGAATGAAAAATAGCCGAAGCCACGGCTCCAATTTTGAAAATCAATAATGGCACATAAACATCATTTTCAAAATCTGCTCGTTATTATTTAGCTCCTTGTGCTTGCCTTCCCTACAACCCCAACCCGTTGCCGCCGCTCGCGCCCATGCCGACCATGCCCCTCATTGCAACGCACTGAGAATCCCCGGCATGAAGAAGTACCGCAGCAACTGGTTCCGTGTCGCCATCGAAGGCGCCACCTCGGACAAGCGCACCATCAAACGCAGTTGGCTAGAACAGGCCGCCAAGAACTTCAACCCGTCCACCTACGGTGCCCGTATCTGGCTGGAGCATTTCCGCAGTCTGCTGCCCGACAGCCCCTTCAAGGCCTATGGCGACGTACTGGCAGTAAAAGCCGAAGAAGTGGACCTCAACGGTCAAAAGAAATTGGCGCTGTTCGCGAAGGTCGAACCTACTAACGACTTGATTGCTATGAATAAGGCCAAGCAGAAGATCTACACCTCCGTCGAGATCGACGAGAGCTTTGCCGACACGGGCGAGGCCTACATCGTCGGCCTCGCCGTGACCGACTCACCCGCCAGCCTGGGCACCGACGTCCTGGCGTTCTCAGCGCAGAAACCCGAATCCAGCCCCTTCCAGGATCGTCACTATTCGGAAACTTCTATGTTCACCGAAGCGGTCGAGACCGAGCTGAAATTTGAAGAATTCGAAGAGAAGCCGAGCATCGGCGCCCAGCTCTTCACTAAGGTGCAAACCCTCTTGACCGGTAAACAGGCCAAGGATGACAGGGAGTTCATCCAGATCGGTGAAGCGGTCGAAGCCATCGCCGAACACGTCAAGGATTTGCCCGACCAACTGGCCGCCGAGAAGCAATTCTCCAAGGGGCTACAAACCCGACTTGATCAAGTCAGCACCGAACTGACCGAGCTGAAAAACCAGCTCTCCACCACCCAGGATCCCAACCAGAAAACGCGCCCCCAGGTATCCGGCGGCGGTAACCAGGTCATGACCGACTGCTGACTCATCAAGGACGATCAACATGCGTAACGACACCCGAGTACTGTTCAACGCCTACCTGCAGCAACTGGCGCAACTGCATGGAGTGGCTGACGTCACCACCAAATTCACCGCAGACCCCAGCGTTGCGCAAACACTGGAAACCCGCATCCAGGAGTCCAGCGCCTTTCTCAGCGCCATCAACATTTACGGTGTATCGGAACAGTCTGGGGAGAAGATCGGGATCAGCATCGACGGCACCATTGCCAGCACCACCGACACCACTGTCAAAGACCGTGAACCACGCGATCCGAGCGGCCTGGACGACCGCGGATACAACTGCACCCAAACCAACTTCGACACCGGTATTCGCTACCAGAAGCTGGACCAGTGGGCCAAGTTCAAAGACTTCCAAGCGCGCATTCGCGACGCCATCATCAAAGCCCAGGCCCTCAACCGGATTATGATCGGTTGGAACGGCAACAGCCGCGCCGCGACATCCAATCCAACCATCAACAAACTGCTGCAAGACGTGAACATCGGCTGGCTGCAAAAGATGCGCGAGGAAAACCCTGCCCGGGTCATGACCGAAGTGAAAGAAGGCAGCGGTAAAATCGAAATCGGTGCCAACAAGGACTTCGCAAACATCGACGCCCTGGTCGTCAGCATGGTCAACGAGTTCATCGAACCCTGGTATCAGGAAGATACTGAGCTAGTGGTGATTTGTGGTCGCCAACTGCTGGCCGACAAGTACTTCCCCATCATCAACACCGTGCAGGCACCAACTGAAGTGTTGGCCGCCGACATCGTCACCAGTCAAAAGCGCCTCGGCAACCTGCCGGCCGTGCGCGTGCCGCACTTCCCGGCCAGCGGCCTGATGGTCACTCGCCTCGACAACCTGTCGCTGTACTGGCAGGAAGGCACCCGCCGCCGCACCGTCGTCGACAACGCCAAGCGCGACCGCATCGAAAACTTCGAGTCGGTCAACGAAAGCTACGTCATCGAAGACCTGGGCTGCGCCGCCCTGGCCGAAAACATCACCCTGAGCTGAGGCGGCCATCATGACCAACCCCTGTCGTCACCACTTTGAACGTGTAACGGCTGCCGTCGAAGCGGCGGCTACAGACCCTACCCAAACCATGGCCGGCGCCACGGCTTACGAGCATCAGTTAAATCAGCTGCTGCAAGACCGCCTGCGCCTGAAACAGGTCCAGTCCAACCAGGGCAAGGCCGAACTCAAACGCCAGCTACTGCCGAGCTACGAATCCTACGTACAAGGTGTGCTGGAAGGTGGCAAAGGCGCTCAGGACGAAGTGATGACCACCGTCATGGTCTGGCGCTTCGATGCCGGCGACTTCACTGGTGGACTCGACATCGCGACCTATGTGCTGAAGTACAAGATGGTGATGCCGGACCGCTTCGCTCGCACCTTGGGATGCCTGGTCGCTGAAGAGGTCGCCACAGCGGCCTTCAAGGCTCAGAAAATCGGCGAACCGTTCGACCTGGACATCCTGCATCGCACCGCCGAACTCACCGACGCCGAAGACATGCCCGACCAGGCCCGCGCCAAGCTGTTTCTCGCCATGGGCCGCGCCACCCTGGGAGGCATCACCGAAGAGATCCCGGGCCAACCCGGCCAGCTTCAGGCCGGTGTCGATCTGCTGAAAAAAGCCATCGCCCTGCACGACGCCTGCGGTGGCAAGAAAGATCTGGAGCGGGCCGAACGCCTGCTTAACAAACGCGCCGGCCCTGCCGGCTAACCGAGCGTCCCCACGCACCCCGCCGGCTCGGGGCGGATCGGCCAGGCCGCTCCACCTGAACGTGAAGCCCCGACCACCGGCGACCTATTTTTGAGTTCTGTTCCATGAGCGGATTTATAGCCGGCGGCACCGTCGCCAGCGGCCATATCAACACCGATGCCTTCTGGCCCGCAATCGACTTGGATCAGTTGCGTGCCACGCTGAGGATTGACGCCAGCGTCACCGCACCACGCCTGGAAACCGCCGCGGTTGCCGCCGCCATCAGCGTCAACCGCGAGCTAAGCGAATGGCGCACCACCCAACAAGCTGCCGGCTATACGAAACTTGTCGACATGCCCGGCGAGCGAATCAACGACGTACTGGTCCTGGTACACCTCTACCGCCGCGCCATCGAGGCCGCTACAGGCGCTGAAGTTTGCGAGCGCTACCGCTCCTATGACTCCACAAACAGCGGCCACCAGAACGCAGAAGAACTTACGCCAAACATCGACGACTACCGCCGCGACTTGCGTTGGGCAGTGCGTGACTTTCTCGGCGTCAATCGCACCACAGTGGAGTTGATCTGATGAAGGTCACCGTCCGCGCTCACCAAAACGACACAGTCGATTCCCTTTGCTGGCGTCACTATGGCCGCACAGCAGGCGTGACCGAGGCGGTACTCCAAGCTAACCCCAGCCTGGCTGACTACGGGCCGATGCTGCCCCAAGGCCTTGCCGTGCAAATGCCCGAAGCCCAGACGGCCGCACCACAGCGGCAGATGGTGAATCTATGGGACTAATGCCCTCTACAAGACCTAGACCTCATGAACAAACCTGAAAGCCTGCGCACTCACCTGCTCGCCACCATTGGCGAACTCAAGCACAACCCCGACCGACTGCTGATTTTCATCGACAACGGCAAGGTCCGCTGCACCGCCGCGGCCAGTTTGTCCTTCGAGTACAGCTTTGATCTACAGGTGATCCTCACAGACTTCGCCGGCCATCCCGACAGCGTTATGTTGCCGGTGCTGGGATGGTTGAAAGTGAATCAAGCGGATCTGCTTGAGAACTTGAATAAGTCCGCGGAGGGCATCCAGTTCGAAGCCGACATTCTGGACAACAGCAAGGTGGACCTCAGCCTGACCTTGCCTCTGACCGAGCGAGTGATTGTGAGAAAGGACGCCGACGGAAAGACAACTATCCGCCACCCCGGCGAACCTCAACGCACTGCCGCGTTTCTCGACCCAGCGTGGGTACCCGGCGCTCAAAGCTCCAGCAACGAATGGGTCGTACCGAAGTGACGAGTCGACTGGAAGCGCTGGAAGACTGGGCTGGAGGTCTACTGGGTCAGCTTGAGCCCACAGCACGCAACAGACTCGCCCGCAACATCGGCCAAACTTTACGCCGTAACCAACAACAAAGAATCATCGCCCAACGCAACCCGGACGGGAGCAAGTACGCATCACGCAAGCAACGTAACCTGCGCGGAAAACAAGGTCGGGTGAAGCGAAAGGCGCAAATGTTCCAAAGACTGCATACAGCAAAATTTCTTAAAATTCAGGGAGGCAGCAACACCATAAGCGTTGGTTTTATAGGACGGATTGCACGTATTGCCCGGGTACATCAATACGGACTGAAGGACCGCGCCGAGCACAAGGGGCCTACCGTGAGTTATGAGAAGAGGGAAATATTAGGATTTACCGAAGCTGACCTAACAGATATTCGCGACAATCTAGTATTCTATCTGTCACGGTTGAATACATCGTGACGCCACAGCACTCAAGGACAGACTCGTAGATGGCACGAAAAGAAAAAACGGTGATATTCCTACTAGCTCTTGCCAGTATTATACTTATCTCCATCCCACCGAAGCTTCTGATATTACAGCATGGCGGCATTAGCTTTCTGATCATAGTAGCAGCCACCGCCACAATCTTTATATCTTTACTTGAAATCAAACAAGAACGCTTCATCAAAGGAATGTCACTAATAGCACTTGCAGTTGCATTCCCGCTTCTGTACACGCCCTACCTGAGCCTAATGCTATTACCAAACAAAATCCCTCAAGACTTCATGGAACAGCTTGAGGTATTCATTCAGGTCATAGTTCTTGCCTGTTCTGGCTCCGGCGGCAGCATTATCGCAAACTATGGAGATACCAACACCACCGACTTCCTAAAGCACAAACCCATTTCCTCGCCCCCTGACAATACACAAAACATAGAAAAACTAATCACACAAGGAAAAAACCTCAACAACAAGCTCAATCTTCTAATAGGAGTCTCCACAGCCGCACTGGCGACGGCACTTCTAGCCTTACTCATAAACCTATTAAAATAAATCAATTAATTCACACAACCAACAAAATACCTCACTACGAACAACATCTTGCCAAGTCCAAACCAGGAATTAGTTTTCCTCTTTTACTTTTTTCAACAGAAGTCGCTCCTTTAGCTCCATAGCTACTCCTTCGTATCCAGGAAACATTTTAGCTGGACCATATCCTAGCTTCCGCAATAGACGCGCCAGTTCCAGAGATTGGGAATTCGGAAGGACCATTTTCACAAACAATTCTGATGCACCATCTCCAACCACACCCCAATAATCTTTTATCAATACATCCAAAGGGCGCCTATCTACCGGAGGAAGCTCCTTTATTTCCCCGCTCGATATAGTTTTTAGCCCTGGAACCTTTTGAGCCCAATGGGAGAATAAACCGCTTTGAGCAGCCAGATTAGGATTACCGCTATAATGCGGCGTTACAAGCTTCAGTGGAAAATACTGTCCATTCGATTGAATTACAGCTATCGCCCTAGCATCCAACCCCCAAACACAAAGTTCTCCATCGATTTTACCTGAGGGCCGTGAAGCAAAGAACGCAGCAACGAACGGATCATAAGTCCAATCAAGAAGGCGGGTAGGCACGCCATAATGTTGAGCCAGCGCTGCAACTTCAAGCATGTCGTCTGGAAGCCACATATCACCATCTGTCCATGTCGACATCGTATAGAAGTCTATTTTTTGATGCAGTCTACTGCGCAACCGTTCAGAAATTGGGACATGTAACCCCTTGATGTCAGCTTCCCTATAGAAATCCCTAACCAACTGGTATTCCACATAAGCCAAGGAGTAATCATTATCCGAGGTGGAACCAGTTATTTCGGCGTACGCTAGAGAGTTATCCCAAATAGTTTTTTTTGACTCTTCGCGAATAGAAGTCGGAGCCAATAGATACCTAGCATCCGAATGGCCTCTAAAAATGTAACCATCAAGAGATGGAGAGCTCGACCATGGAGCTAGTGCATTCAAAAATTCAGGAGCAGTATCGAACCTATATTCCCGGATAAACCCAACCATACGATGTCCTTATAACGCCTTATATTTTCGCATTTGTATGCTTTTTTCTCACAACTCCGAAGCTCTTACCGACGCGCACGAAACTCTACACCATTAGCACCATGAACGACCTACCCACCCTCACCCGCCTAACCGAAAACCTCATCCGCTACGGCACCATAGCCGCCGTCCAGATGAAGCCCCCACGTGTGCAAGTCAAAACCGGAACGCTGACCACAGCGTGGCTACCATGGATCGCCCTGCGCGCCGGGGCCGACCGCGAGTGGAATCCTCCGACAGAAAACGAACAGGTCCTACTCTTCAGCCCCTCCGGCCAACTCGCCAACGGCGTCGTCCTAACCGGCCTATTCAGCGACCACATCCCAGCCAACGGCGACCGCGAAGGCCTGCACCGTTACACCTACCGCGACGGCACGGTGATTGAGTACGACAGCATCGCCCACCACCTCAACGCCACCCTCACCGATGGCGGCACCACCACCCTGACCAGCCCCGGCGGCATCAACCTGATCGGCGACATCACGCACAAGGGCAATTACATCCAAACCGGCAACCAGAAAGTCACCGGAAAGATCACAGTCTCGAAGGACGTGATTGCAGCCGGCATCAGCCTGGTAAACCACCCGCACAGCGGCGTCACGCCTGGCAGTGGCATGACGGGGAAGCCCGTATGAATCGATACACCGGCTCGCCCCTCACCACTGAAGAAAGCATCGCCCAATCAATGAGCGACATCCTCAGCACGCGCCTCGCTACCCGGGTCATGCGCCGTGAATACGGCAGCCTGTTACCCGACTTGGTGGACCATCCGTTCAACGACATCACCCGCTTACAGGTCTACGCAGCCACCGTCATGGCGCTGATGCGCTGGGAGCCGCGCATCAGCCTCAGCCGCGTGCAGTTTCTAGGCACCACGTTGGAAGGCCAGGCGTCACTGGACATCGAAGGCAGTATTGTCGATAGCAATCAGCCGCTGAGTTTGAGCGTGCCCCTGCACTTAGGGGGTAGCGCGTGAGTTCATTTGTTGCCATCGACCTCAGTCAGCTTCCGGCGCCGCAGGTGGTCGAACAGATCGATTACGAGCAGATCCTCGCCGAGCGCAAGGCCTATGCCATCAGCCTATGGCCCGTCGAAGAGCGCGCTGAAATTGCTGCGCGCCTCATCCTGGAGTCGGAGCCGTTGACCAAACTGCTCCAGGAGAATGCCTACCGCGAAATGGTCTGGCGTCAGCGGGTCAATGAAGCCTCTACGGCGAACATGCTCGCCCTCGCCAGAGGCACCGACCTGGACAACCTGGCCGCCAACTACAACGTCAGGCGCTTGGTTATTCAGGACGCCAAGCCGTCCGTCATGCCACCGATTCCGTTGCAAATGGAGAGTGACGACAGTTTGCGGGAACGGGCGCAGATGGCGTGGGAAGGACTGAGCACCGCAGGCCCGCGCAACAGCTACATCTTTCATGCCCGGTCGGCTCACGGGCAAGTCGCTGATGCCACTGCCGAGAGCCCATTGCCGGCTGAAGCGGTGGTAACGGTGCAATCGATACTCGGCGACGGCAGCGCCCCACCCGCCCTGCTCGCCGCCGTCAAAACCTACCTCAGCGACGATGACAGGCGCCCTGTAGGCGACCGATTGACCGTGCAAAGCGCCAAGATCATCCCTTACCAGGTCAAGGCCAGACTGTTCCCGTCATCCTTCGGACCTGAAAACGAGCTGAGTATGACGGCAGCAAACGCGAAGCTATTCAGCTTCGTGCACCAGCGACGTCGCTTGGGCCTGGAAGTGTCTGAATCGATCATTCACGCCTCGCTGCATGTCGAGGGCGTGCGCAAAGTCGTGCTGCAGGATTGGGTCGATATCGTCGCAACGCCTTACGAGGCGCCGTATTGCACGAGCATTGAGCTGGCATGGGGTGTTGAATGATCGCCGACACGCCACTGCTCCCGAGCAATTCGACACCGCTGGAGAGGCAAGCTGCGCAGGCACTGGCCCAGATCCAGCGCGTCCCTATTCCACTGCGCACCCTGTACAACCCCGACCTGTGCCCATTGCCGCTACTGCCCTACCTGGCCTGGGCTTGCTCAGTCGATCGCTGGGATAGTCAGTGGAGCGAAGCGACCAAGCGTGCCGCCATCCGCAGCGCTTATTACATCCACTCGCGCAAAGGCACCCTCGGCTCGCTGCGCCGTGTCGTCGAGCCGCTGGGGTATTTGATCGACATCGTGGAGTGGTGGCAGACCGAACCGGAAGGCCCTCGGGCGACTTTCACGCTGAAAATAGGCGTGCTCGAAAGCGGTATCACCGAAGCGATGTACCAGGAGCTGGTATGGCTCATCGACGACGCCAAGCCTCTGACCCGACACCTGATCGGTCTCGACATCATTCTGCAAACCCAACTGGACGCCTTCGTCGGCGTCGCCCTTTACGACGGCGATGAGATTGACGTGTATCCCTGGAGCAATCCCGACATCAACGTGGACATCCAGGCCTACAGCAACTTGAGCATTTACACCCTCGATGAATTGGACGTGTATCCCAATGGTGAATGAGAAAACGCTTTTCGGCGGTATGTTGACCGAGCTTGGCGCGGCCAAGAAAACCAATTGCGAAGCCCTTGGAATTCCTTGGGAGCCAAAGTACATGCTGATCGGTGATGCCAATGGCACCGACCCGGTGCCGAGCCCGACGCAAACACAATTGATCAACCAGGTCTATCGCGCCCAACTTAATCAACTGCGTGTTTCCCCAACGGACCCAAACATTTTGATCGCTGAGGTGGTGCTGCCGCCTGATGTCGGCGGCTGGTGGGTGCGCGAGTTGGCGCTTGAAGACAAAGACGGCGTGTTTTGCGCCGTTGGAAATGCAGCGCCCAGCTATAAACCTCTGCTGACACAAGGCACCGGTCGTAACCAGGTGGTGCGGATGCACATCATCACCACTGGGACCGCGAATATTCAGTTGAAGATCGATCCTTCAGTCGTACTTGCGACGCGCGAATATGTTGATACCAAGATTCAGCAAGAGCTGCACAAGCTCGATCACAAACAATCGGCTCGCGTAGCCACTACGACCAACATCAAACTGGCGGGCCTTCAGAAAGTCGACGACAAGACATTAGTTGCAGGCGACCGAGTGTTGGTGAAAGACCAGAAGTCGAGCGAGGAAAACGGCATTTACTTGGCCTCCACGGGGGCTTGGCAACGTGCGCCAGATGCCGACAGCAGTGGCAAAGTAACCTCGGCACTCTTCGTCTCCGTCGAGCAAGGCACCCTCCAGGCCGACACGCTCTGGCAGTTGGTGACTGACGACGTCATAGAGCTGAACACCACTGCGCTGAGTTTTCGGAAAGTGACGCATGATGATGCACCCAGTCGAATGGCTACCCAGTCAGAAGTCGATGCTGGAAAGCTTGATACGGCGGCGGTATCCCCGAAAACGATGCGCTGGGGTTTTGCCGCCGCCCTTCATTCAAACGGCTACATCATTTTTCCCTCTTGGCTCGGTGGTCTCATCATCCAGTGGACGCAGGATGTGATCCCTGAGGGTGCAGGTGAAGTCCATGTAAACCTGCCAATAGCCTTTCCCAATAGCTACTTTGGCTGCTCGATATCAACTTCCTCCGCCAATGCGGTCTCCATAAATCGCTATAACCACTCTCTCAGCGGTGTCGTCTTGCAGGCAAGATCGCTCAGCAGCTCAGGCCTTAAGGCACCAGACGTGCAGGTCTTCTTCGAATTTATTTGCCTAGGGAGATGAACATGCGCAAATACAGTAAGAGCACTGGAACCAGCTACATTGTTGGTCTTCATCAGGATATTCCGTTAGACGCAGTGGATATCTCAGACGAATGCTATGAGCGGGTGATCGGCAATCCCACCCCGGGCAAAGTGCGTAGCCATGACGCCACGGGTTTGCCAATTCTGATCGATCCAGCTCCATTAACGCTGGAGCAATTGGCAGCCATTGAGCGCCTTTGGCGAGACGCTCAAATCGACAGCGTGCGGTGGCTGCGCGAACGCCACCGTGACGAGGTGGATTCCGCCAGGCCAACAACCCTCACCGACGAGCAATCAACAGAGCTGCTGAACTATGTCCAGGCCCTGCGAGACTGGCCCGTAGCACCCGGTTTTCCCAGCTCGGAACATCGCCCTTCGCCACCGACATGGGTGGCTGTGCAGAGCCAATAAACACCAATCTGTTTTATGTTCACACGATGGTAAGTATCGAGCCCTACAGCTACATACTCGGAAACACCACATCCCAATCCCAAGGCTACGTTACCTTGCGCCTTTGCCTACAACTAAGACAGAATCCGCCCGCTTGTGTGCCCTGGTCCGTACCGGTAGCTTGGTTTCCGTCACTGCTCATCAGTGATCGGGTTTAGCGACCCGAATCGGTACGGTTGCATCAGCGCTCCTGATCTCATTGCAGATATTCCAATCTGCGATTGTTGTAATGGTGGCTGTGCGCGGGAGACCTTCGGGTCTGCCGGGCTCCTGTACCCCCGGTTCGCTAACCTGCGTACAGCCGCCACCCTAACTTGCTTAGCGACAAGTCATGGTGGCCCAATCAGGTCAGGAGATTCACCATGTTCAAGGTCACACCCAATCCCCCGGAATCAGATCCCACCTCTTCCTACTCAAGCCTCGATCCGGAAAAATTCCACGAAGCCACTGAGCGGGCGCTTAATTATTATTTGAAGCCGGAACAGGCCAAACCCAAGAAAGAACCAGCAGCGGATCAGCTCTTCACTGTCGTCGAAAGCATCGACACTGAAAGCCTACTCGCCAACCTCAGCGAAAACCTGGCGTCAGCCAATGCCATGATCAGCGATCTGGCATTCGATCTTGAAGGTTCTCGCCGGCATGTTGCGATGGGTATCCAGCAAGTCATTGAGGTGAGCGAACTGCTGGCCAATCGTGCGCTGGATATCGTCGATCCGCGTTAGCAATGGGGCCGTGACCGAAAGGGCTAGCCGAGGCTTGTAGTCCCCCTGCCTACAAGGCCATCGGCTCGCCCAATCGGTGCAAGCGCGGCAGCCTGTGCAGTGTCATTTCAAACACTGCACAGGCACCCCATGACCGATTATCTCCATGGCGTGCGGGTCATCGAACTCAACGACGGCACCCGCCCCATTCGTTCCATCCCCACCGCGGTCATCGGCATGGTCTGCACGGCCGACGACGCCGATGCAGGCATCTTCCCCTTCGACACGCCGGTCCTGCTAACCAACGTTCAAACCGCCATCGGCAAAGCCGGTACCACGGGCACTCTGGCGTCCAGCCTACAGGCCATAGCCGACCAGACCAGGCCCTACACCATTGTCGTGCGCGTGAAGGAAGGCGCCACCGAGGAAGAGACCACCAGCGCCCTGATCGGCACCACCACCGCCGAAGGCAAATACACCGGCCTGAAAGCCCTGCTCGCCGCCAAGGCCCGCGTCGGCATGGTGCCGCGCATCCTCGGTGTGCCAGGCCTGGACAGCCTGCCGGTGGCCACCGCCCTAGTGTCTATTGCTCAGCAGGTACACGGCTTCGCCTACGTCAGCGCCTGGGGCTGCAAAACCAAGGAAGAGGTGACCGCTTACCGGGCCAATTTCGGCGCCCGTGAAGCGATGGTCATCTGGCCCGAATTCCAGAATTGGAACACCGTCAACAACGCCACGGTGACCGCCTCGGCCGTGGCCCGCGCCTTGGGTTTGCGCGCCAAGATCGATCAGGAAGTGGGTTGGCACAAGACCCTGTCCAACGTCGCCGTCAACGGCGTGACCGGCATCAGCGCCGACGTGTTCTGGGATCTGCAAAACCCGGCCACCGACGCCAACTACCTCAACAGCCATGAAGTCACCACGCTCATCAACGAGGGCGGCTTTCGCTTTTGGGGCAGCCGCACCACCAGCAATGACCCTCTGTTCGCCTTCGAGAACTACACCCGCACGGCACAGATCCTCGCCGACACCATGGCCGAGGCGCACATGTGGGCGGTGGATAAGCCGCTGCATGCGTCCCTGGTGCGCGACATCACCGAAGGGATCAATGCCAAGTTCCGCGAGCTGATCGGCACGGGCTATTTGATCGGTGGCAAGTGCTGGTTTCCAGACGACGCCAACGGCAAGAACACCCTCAAGGCCGGCAAGCTGTTCCTCGATTATGACTACACCCCTGTCCCACCGCTGGAAGACCTCACGCTGCGCCAGCGCATCACCGACCGCTATCTGATGGACTTCGCCAACAAGATCAATAGCTGAACCGCGCAACGGAGAGCCCTGCCATGGCCATGCCCCGCAAACTCAAGAACCTCAATCTGTTCAACGACGCCAACAGCTACTTGGGCGTGGTCAAGACCGTCACCCTGCCCCCGCTCGGCCGCAAGATGGAAGGCTATCGCGGCGGAGGTATGAACGGCCCGGTCAAGGCTGATCTTGGCTTCTCGGACGACGGTATTCAGTTCGAATGGAAGACCGGCGGCCTGGATCTGATCGCCCTCAAACAATTCGGTGCCGTCAACGCTTCGGGCATTGCCTTGCGCTTCAGCGGCGCTTTTCAGCAGGACGACACCGAGGCCGTCAGCGCCGTGGAGATCGTGATGCGCGGCCGCCATGAGTCGATTGAGATGGGTGAAGCGCAACCCGGTGAAGACACCGAGCACAGCATCACCACCACCTGCAGCTATTACAAATTGATCGTCGACAACGAAGAGATCATCGAAATCGACCTGCTCAATTTCATAGAAATCGTGGACGGCGTGGACATGCTGGAAAAACAGCGCCGAGCTCTCGGCATCTGACCCGCCCTAAACCTTGGAGACTTGCATGAAGACTGAAGAAACGCTCACAGCCCTGCCGCGGGAGGATGACAACAGCGTCACCCTGGATACGCCGATCATCCGGGGAAAGACCTGGATCGACAGCATCACCCTGCGCAAACCACAGGCCGGTGAGTTGCGCGGTGTGCACCTGGTCGAGTTGTTGAACATGGACGTGGCGACCTTGATCAAGATCCTGCCGCGTATCAGCAACCCAAGCATCACCGCGCCGGAAGCCGCTGGCATGGACCCCGCCGACCTGCTCGCCTGTGGCAGCAAGATCTCTGGTTTTTTGTTGCAGAAGTCGGTGAAGGCGGATGCCTCCCTCGTTGCGTAGAAGATGCCATGGCCGACCTGGCCGTGGTTTTCCACTGGGCACCGACGGACATGGACCCGTTGGGCCTGCAAGAACTGATGGCGTGGCGCGAACGCGCCCGGGCACGGAGTGTCACCGATGGGCAATGACTTAAAACTGCGCGTGCTCCTGGGCGCTATCGACAAAGCCAGCGGCCCTTTGAAGGTGATCGACAAACGCAGCACCGCCACCGCTCGCGCATTGAAAGAAACCCGTGATCGCCTCAAGGCGCTCAATGCCCAGCAGCAAGACATCAGCGCCTGGCGTGCTCAGCGGTCGGCGTCCCTGCGCACTGAAGCAGCGCTTAACGCGGCTAGGGAAAAGGTCCGCGCCCTCAGCCAACAGTTCGCAGCGACCGGAGCGCCGACGCGAGCCATGACTAAGCACTTTCAGGCCGCCGTCAGGGCCGCCCAGGAGCTTAAGCAGCAGCATCGCAAGCAAGGTGAACAGCTCCAGGCGCTGCGTGCTCGACTGGCCGGCGCGGGTATCAGCACCCAACACCTGGCCCGCGACGAACGCCAGCTACGCCAACAGATCGGAGCCACCAATGCCAGCCTAAGCACACAATACAAACGACTGGCCGCATTGAATGAACAACAACGGCGCCTGAGCACTGCGCGGGCTTCATTGGATGCTTCACGGCGCAGCGCCGGCGAGCTGACCGCTAAAGGCGCTGTCGCAACTGCCGGTGGCGGTTCGGTGTTGTACGCAGGGGCACGGATGCTATCGCCGGGCATCGACTTCGACGCCAGTATGAGCCAGGTGCAGGCGATTACTCGTCTGGATGAGCATGCCGATGCGCTCAAGACTTTGCGTGCCCAAGCTCGCGCGCTGGGCGGCGCTACCCTATTCACGGCAGGACAGGCTGCCGATGCCCAAGGCTACCTGGGGATGGCTGGCTTCGGGCCCAACGCCATCCGGGCCGCGATGCCAGGCATGCTCAACCTAGCGGCGGCAGGTGGTACTGAGTTGGCTCAGACCGCTGACATCGCGTCGAACATCCTGTCGGGGCTGGGCCTGACAGCCGATGAAATGGATCGCCTCGGCGATGTGCTGGTGGGGACGTTCACCCGCTCCAATACCACTCTGCAAATGCTGGGCGACACCATGAAGTACGCCGCGCCCATGGCGAAAACGTACGGTGTGGAATTGGAAGTGGCCGCCGCGATGGCCGGCAAACTCGGCGATGCAGGCCTACAGGGCAGCATGGGTGGCACCGCACTCAGCTCGATCATGAACCGCTTGGCCGCCCCACCCAAAGGCGCTGAAAAAGCCTTGCAGCAACTGAACATCACCACGGCCGATGCGGTCGGAAACCTGCGCCCCCTGCCCGACCTTTTAAAGGAGATCTACAGCAAAACCCATCGCCTGGGCACCGCCGAGAAAGGCGGGCTGTTCAAAGCGATTGCCGGGGAAGAAGCGGTCAAGGGCATGGCTCAACTGGTAGAACAGGCGGGCACTGGACAGTTGCAGGTGCTCATCGCCAACCTGCGCCAAAGCCAGGGCGAAGCGGCGCGCACGGCTAAGGTTATGGCCGATAACCTCAAGGGTGATTTGACCAGCCTCAGCAGCGCCTGGCAGGACCTAGGTATTGAATTACAGGATCAGCAGAACGAACCGCTTAGAGAGCTGGTTCAGTCCGTCACCGCGCTTGTCAGGAGCATCAAATCCTGGGCTCGGGAGAATCCAAAACTCGCGGCTGGGCTCGTTAAAACCGTTGCAATCATCGCCGCGCTGGCCCTCGCTGTCGGCGGGCTGATGCTGGCGTTAGCGAGCGTTCTGTTGCCATTCGCAGCGTTGCGTTTCGTCCTGGTTCAGTTGGGATTTCGTTTGCCGGGTTTGATTGGCTTGCTGTCGACTTTGGGCCGTACCGTGCTGCCATTCGTGGCGAGGGCGTTGCTCATTGTCGGGCGTGCCCTGATGCTTAATCCAATTGGGCTGGCAATCACCGCCATCGCCGGCGCAGCGTATCTGCTGTATGAACACTGGGACGCGGTGACGGGGTATTTAGCCGGCGCTTGGCGTGAAATCCAGACCGGTTTTGACAATGGGCTGGGCGGCATTTTGAAAGTGCTTGCGGACTTCAGCCCGGTCGGCTTGATCTACCAAGCGTTCGCCGCTGTCATGAAGTACCTGGGCATCGACTTGCCCAACCGCTTTACCGCCTTCGGCGGGTTGATGGTCGACGGCCTGATCAACGGACTGACCGCGGGCATGAGCCGCCTGAAAGAGGTGGTTGACCGCCTCGGCACCCGGACCATCGACGCCTTCAAAGAAACCCTGGGCATTCAAAGTCCCTCGCGCGTATTTGCCGAATTGGGCGGGTTCACGGTGGAGGGGCTTGTCCAAGGCCTAACGTTACACGCCGATGGCCCCCTGGGCGCTATAACCGCCCTGAGCGAACAGCTCATCGCGGCCGGAGGACGGTTGTCGTCGATTGATTCACTGACGGTCGATACTCGCGCTCCGATCAGCCCACGACCTTCCCAAAACATTGATAGCCACGACACCTATGCCATTCACATCCACACCACCCCAGGCATGGACGCCAACGCAATCGCCCGCACTGTACGTGCCGAGTTAGCACGGCATCAAAACGAGAGGGCCGCTCGACGCCGCAGCCGCCTTTCGGACCTAGAGTAGCCAACCATGATGCTTGCCTTGGGCATGTTCGTATTTAGCCTCTCCACCGCGGCCTATCAGGAACTGCAACGCCAAACCGAATGGCGCCACGTGAGCAACCCACGCATCGGTGCCGCCCCGGCGCGGCAGTTTGTCGGGCGCGGTGAGGACGTTATCACCCTGCCCGGCGTCATCCTGCCGGAACTGGCCGGCAGTGCCTTGAGCCTCGACGCCCTGCGCCTGATGGCGAATACCGGGAAGGCCTGGCCGATGGTCGAGGGCAGCGGACGAATCTATGGGCTGTGGATTATCGACAACCTGAGTGAAACCAAAACGCTGTTCTTTCGCGACGGCACACCACGGCGGATTGAGTTCAGCCTCAGCCTCAAGCGCATCGATGATGACCGCATCGACCTGCTCGGCGCGGCGACCAGTGTCGGGGCGAGCATCATGAGGGCGCTGCTGTGATCGATACTGCTCTCGCCCATGTCACCGGCTATCTGAATCGCCGAGATACCATCTATTCAGTGCCGGCGTTTCGCATCGCGGTCGATGGCAAGGACATCGCCCAGTTGATCAGCCCGAGGTTGATGCACCTGGAACTGACCGACAATCGCGGCATCGAGGCCGATCAGTTGAGCATCACCCTCAGCGACCACGACGGACTGTTAACCATCCCGCCTAAAGGCGCGGTCATCCGGCTGTGGCTGGGTTGGAGTGACACCGGCCTGGTGGAAAAAGGCAGCTACACCGTCGATGAAACCGAGCACAGCGGCGCACCGGACTTACTTAATATTCGCGCTCGCTCGGCGGATCTTCGCAAGGGCTTGAAAACCAAACGCGAGCGCAGTTGGAGCAACGCCACACTGGGCGACGTCCTGGGCGACATCGCTTTGGGCAACGGCCTCACCGCCACTGTTGCCGGTGCCTTGGCCGAATTGCCCATCCTGCAGTTGGACCAGGCGAGCGAATCGGATGCCAACCTAATCAGCCGCCTTGGGGAAGAGTTCGACGCCGTGGTCACCGTCAAAGCCGGACACCTGTTGTGCCTGCCGGCTGGCGGTGGCAAGACCGCCAGCGGCGCAGATTTGCCCCACATCACTCTCAACCGGACCGATGGCGACCAACACCATTATCTACAAGCTGACCGTGACAGTTACGACGGGGTACGTGCGTATTTCTATGACGTAAACAACGCGAAGAAACAGGAAGCTATTGCCGGTGGCGGCGACTCTCTCAAAGACCTTCGCCACACCTACAGCGACCGCCAGTCTGCCTTGCGCGCCGCCCGCTCTGAATTCAACCGGTTGCAGCGCGGTAGCGCGACCCTCAGCTACACCTTGGCCCGGGGACGTCCTGACCTGATTCCAGAACTGACCTACACGTTCCAGGGCGTGAAGCAGGAGATAGACGCCATCATTTGGTACGGCGGCAACGTGCTGCATAGCCTGAGTGCGGACAATGGCTACACCGTCAGTTTGGAGTTGGAGAGCAAGCTACCCGAGGACACGGTTGAGGGGCTGGCTGAAGAGAACAGAGGTGACTTCACCGGCGTCATCGCCTACTACCGCGATAGGAAGTCCGGGAAGGAAAAGGCCGTGACGATTGGAGACCGGAGCAAGCCCAAGCGGCTGCACTGGTTGTACGCCACGGAGCATTCGGCGAAGCGGGCTATAGATCGGGAGTGGAAGCGAATGAAGACAGAACGGCAATAACCCGTATTACGAAGACGTTAAAGACAATGCTCAAGGACGACCTCATGCAAGACATACGTTGCGGCCATTGCTGCCGCAAACTCGCCGCTGCCAGCGGCTTCCAGGAATTACAGATCAAGTGCCCGCGCTGTCGGACACTCAACCATCTGAAGGCCCAGAGCCTCCCCCAAGCGTGCCGCGAGCATCCAGAACAACGAGTTCATGAATGCAGCAACCCACCATTGGCAGCCTGTTCGCAGGCATAGGAGGCTTTGATGTCGGATTTGAAAACGCGGGATACCGCAGCGCCTGGCAAGTTGAACTCAACCCCGTCAACCGGGCTGTGCTTGCCGATCGATTTCCCCATGCACACCAATTCGAAGACGTGCGTCAGTGCGGCGCCCATAACCTCTCCCCTGTCGACGTCCTCACCGCTGGCTTCCCCTGCCAGGACATCAGCATCGCCGGATGTCGGGAGAGCAACCAAGACACCCGAGGCCTGCGCGGCGAACGCAGCGGCCTGTTCTGGGAAGTCATACGTATCCTCAAAGAGATACAACCTGGCTGGGTGGTCCTTGAGAACGTCGTTAACCTGCTCGCTGTCAACGATAGCCAAGACTTTGAGACAGTCATCCGGGCCCTTGCGGACTGCGGGTATGTGGGATTTTGGCGAGTGCTTAATGCTCAATATTTCGGAGTCCCCCAGCAACGTCGTCGAATATTCCTGGTCGCCGGTTATCGACGCATGCCCCCCTTCGAGTTCCTGGCTGACGCCGCGCCAGTGGACGCAATACCTCCAGCGTCTCGCTCGATCCGATGGCCACGCCCCGCGGATGCCTGGGCTGCCAATACTCTATTGGCAAACAAGGCCGGATCCCAAATCGCTTTGGGCTGTACCACTTTCGTCGCTCACGCGAACGGATGGGATCAGATGGCTGAGCGGCAGCGAGCGGCTGAAGATGATGGGTTTTGCCTCGGACTGGATGCGGCCAACCTTGCGGAGGCTTTCAGTGCCGGAAACGCCGTTGTTACGCAGGTGGCGGAGTGGGTTGGGCGAGGGTTGATTAGAATCTGAACACATCCCCCGGACTTATAGAAAACCATCCCTGCAACTGCCCTCACTATCAGTAGCAGGGACAACCGAACGTCAAATCCAGCGCAGTATCATCAGGGCACGTCAAGACGGGGAGCAATGGCATTTAGCCATCTTACAGAGTACAATGCATTTTCAGCCATATGGGATGAGAAAATGGAATTCGACTTCTCTGTTTTATACGATACTGATGAGAAAGAGTTTAACGGGCTGGATCTATATTATGGATCCAAATCATTACAGGGTATAAGCGAAGCAATCTCGATTGCAACTCATGGCATCGTTAATAAATCTTATATAAGCCGATCTACCGCTAAAAAAGGTATTAAAATCGACTTCAAAACAAGTTTCACTGGCTCCTTCAAACAACGATTTAAAGTCGCCTTCACCAATGAAAAAACAGTTGCAAATCTGCACAACCTCACCACCAAAAGCTACATCGAGTTGCTACAATATACACTTGGTCAAGTTATCGGCGACAACCGCGAAATAAATAGAAGAACAGCAATAAAGACATTTGAAAAAATGTATTTCAGCGAAGACATTACGCATCGTCTCACCACATCAATTTCTGACGTGCATTTACCCGTAAAACATCAGGGACTAAAGGCTACTCTTTACGCCGCACAAACTCCTATAGCTACATTCAACCAAAACACATTGAGTTACCTTGAGGAAGAGATAACGAATCCAGTTATTGAAAAGCTTATCGTTGGCATCAGTAGGTTCAATGCTCGCACTGGCACGGGAAGGTTGGTTCAAGATATTGATGGAGACTCCTTCAGCTTTGTACCGCATCATATGTTTTCAAAGCGGCAAAAAAGCATCCTTGTAAGAAGCCTTTATGGAATCACCCAAGGCAATTTCACCGCACTACATGCAGAGGTAAGTCGCGTAACACTCAACAATGGCGCGACCAAATATTTTATACTACATAAAGCTGAGCTGATCGAGTGAAGCGCTTGTTGATAGTCGGTGTAGCCATTCTGCTTTCTGGCATGTACTACATTTATTTCAGCATTGTTGGAAGCTTAGCAAAAGAAGACCTCGGACCTTTAGGGGATTTTATAGGTGGAAATATAAATCCCCTTTTAACCTTTATATCTGTAGTACTGCTTATCGATACCGTTGTCATTCAACGTAAAGCCGTCGAGAACGCTCAGGCCTCTGAGGTAGAAGCGCGAAAAACTATTAAACTACAGTCAGACCTAGCCACAAAACAAAGCTTCGAATCGTCGCTATTCAACTTGATAACACTTTGCTTGAACGAGATAAAAAACGCACACCTGCCACTAAAAAGCGGCACATATACTGGCAATCAAGCCTTTGGGAAATACCTCCAAATTTTTGAAAAACTTATGTCATCTCACAACAAGCCAGACATCCTTAACCAATTAGAGGAGCTTTCAACGGACGCACTCTTCGACAACTTAAAAAATTTCGCCATGGTTTTCAAGTTCATTACTGATTATGCAGCGGACTCCGAAAAGGAAAACTATATATCACTTACTCTAACTATGATGCCTACATCCTTGATTGCATTACTCTGCATAGCTCACCATCACGGCCAATGGCCGATTCTTGCCAGCTTTGAAACCGCAAGGATATTTGACCGTGACAGCTTAAA
Organism: Pseudomonas sp. NFACC16-2; assembly: GCF_900119205.1. Taxonomy (NCBI): domain Bacteria; kingdom Pseudomonadati; phylum Pseudomonadota; class Gammaproteobacteria; order Pseudomonadales; family Pseudomonadaceae; genus Pseudomonas; species Pseudomonas sp. NFACC16-2. Next base: position 68,686 of record NZ_FPIX01000012.1, read on the forward strand.
AAATTATCTCAACCATTACTTGTAGCTCATTAAAAAATCAGCAACCTCCCCTTCTAACTTCCACCATCGTATGACACACATTAGCACATAGCTTTCAATCTAGGCTGAATATGATAAATTTAGATATTTATTGAAACGGACACTATAATGATAATGCTTTACATCCTCCCTTCGTTTTTTACCGCCGTGTTGATATTTTGGGGAATTGATCGTAGCTTAGTTGGTAAACAAATCTGGGTCAGAAATCCAAAACTCCGACTAAATTACAGTTTTCAAAATTGGAAGCTTGTAGATTATCTAGCGCTTTCAATTATTCTAAGCATTGTATTTTTAATAATTTTATTAATTTTGGCTTCACTCGGAGGAAAAGTACCATTCATAATCCCGCGAACTACATTTGCCATCATCTGCATTAGCACAATAATATTTTCCATTAGCCACTACAATTTATCGAAGTGGTACACAAAATTTTCAAATCTATTCAAAATCACCGCAACCCTCGCAACCCTTATAATAACGCTCATAGCAAATGCGCTAGCTGATTCTTCAATTCTGAGCTACACACATGTAGATCCCTCTCAGTTCCCTGTAGCACAAAAAGCTTTTATCCTTATTGGTATCGTGGGGCTTTGGATATATATCGCAATGTATGCAAGCTTGCCAGCCTATATAATCATTGCCCTTCAGATCCTTAAACCTATTTCCTTGGAACGTCTTCACAAAAGAAAGCGAAATTACGCAAACTCGTGCACCAGCCTACCAAAGCACTTCGGCAGAGATTTCAACTTAGCGATGGCGGCACTTGTCGGGGCTTGCTATACGATCACCATCTTACTCCTTGCACTTTCCAACATCGGCTCAAACACAATAAATATAACTTTAAAGAAACTATTAGTTTCTGCTTCCTTTCACCTTCCTACTCAGGCATGCGGAATAGAAGGACTCTCTGATTCCTCATTAGCCCTAATCGATGATGATAAAGCGGTGATAGCGACCCCTGACAATGAACTCGGCTATACTTTCAAGACAGTGAAATGCGACATACAGCCAGTTGAAATCACACGCAAGTCAACAAAGCCATTTAAAACACTCTACAATTCGGGTAAACCGATTAATTTCGTAGAGGCACAAAGCCCTCAAACCTGCGGTATCCCGCGCTGCTTGTTACTTAATTCAGCCCTGGATTATAAAATTTGCATCTAACTCTGGTGTATCCGTTCATACGAGCGTTGCAGCGGCTGCTGACCTCCAGTTCCTGGGGAAGCGTTCGGAACACCGGAATTGAAAATCTAGTAAAGGCGGATACACCCTGAACAATAAGGGCATAGAACGAAACCGGGGATATCATGACCCGCAGCCAGACTCTTGCCCTTGTCTGACTCATCCCGCTTTAGGGGAATCAGTTGACGAGCGCAGCCATTTTCTCTACATTTGGACCCATCGAAGCGACTGACCAGATGAGATTGAGCGCTTCCCAGCGGTGAAAACCGTAACCGCGCAAGGCGGTTCGCAAGTGGTGTCTGGATCTGCTTTACCGAACACGAAAAAAGACGCCTACGGCGTCTTTTTTCGTTTCTGCTCCCTAGCGTTTGGTCGACGTAGGCTGCCGCATGTGGATCTTACCGCACAGCAAAATGAAGCCCATTCTGCCCAGCAATCGAGGCGGCTTGTCTGTCTGGTGATAAGCGCTTTCGATTACCAGGTTTAGATCCTGAGGCTTACCCGCCGCAGCCCGACGAATTTCAAAAAACACGTGATAAGGCCCGTTCGGGTCCGCGATCGTTATCGAATACGCCCAGTTGCGTTGCGCAGCTGTCTCGCGCACCTTGGCTTGGTGATGGTTCAGCCCTTGAATCACAGTAGGCAGCATCAGTGATAGGCGATAGCGGATTGAGCAGAAGGTTCGGGGTCGCCCAGCATGATCGAAAATAATCTGCTCTCCAGATGGATGCAGGGCCTCGTCATAACCCCGACTGAAGCAATGACTCGAAAAGGTGACGTGCACGCTCAGCTTTCGCCCCACCAAATCGCTCTGTACTGTGAATGTAAACGGCTCAAGATGAGCGAAATCGTAGGTCTGACCCCCAATGGTCAGTCGCGGAAAATAGGCGGTCACTAAGGTCTCCGTTCCGGCCGGCGAGGCAGTCTCCTCCTGCCTTTATCATCATTTGTAACCGTCCTACGTTTTCGTGCATTGCCCTTACCGACAATGAGAACCCATACGCCGTGTCCTATCAGATAACGGCGAACATTACGCTAATGTTGGATCACACTAGAAACCCGGCGTCTAACCGGGCTTCTTTTCGCTGACATGTATTTAATCTAAATAAATTATTTAATCAAACCTCTATGACTCCACACACAAGAGCGCAGATGCTAACAGCCGCGCAACGTGCCGGATATAACCTCGATCAACTTCAGACATTTCCCTATACCATGTAAGAATTTTCCGCTCATCTTGTGTCAGCTCAGAATTTTCGCGTTCGCTCATATCCAAGCGAGTGTTCTTTTTGTCATCCTGATCCAACATGCCCACTACTCCATTAAGTGCATTGCGTGCGCAACGTTACTTAGGCATGTGGGAAATCGAAACTGAAAATCGTCGTAACGAATCGTTTAAATACGACTAGTTATTTCTCGGGACGGGAAAGGCCGGGAGCTACAGCCATCGCACTGATGATGCGATGCACAGCTTTTTGGTCATAGTCAGACAGCGTCCTGAACTGCTGCAGCAGCGCTTCTTCGGCCTCGTTCAAGCCTTCGAGCGCAGGTTGCATCCGCCTTCCCGTCAAAACATACGGCACATCGACACCAGCCTTAAGCACCGCCGTAAGGTAGACGGAGTCAGGGTTTCGCTCGCCTTTTTCATAGCTGCCCTGGGTATTACGGGTGATGCCACCCAGTTGCGCGAAGGCCTCCTGGTTGAGCCCAAGCCGCGTCCGTTCTTCACGCAAGCGTTCACCCACGCCAACGTCCATGTCATTTTCAGATGCACAACTTTTCAAACTTTCACCCTTTACAGGCACAAATCTTTGGGCATAATTGCACCAAATCAACACGGATGCCCACGAATGGACACTATGCCCGCCCCTCTCACACCCGAGCAAGCCCGAGCGGTGCTTGATCGAAAAGGTATCAGCATTGCGGAGTTCTCTCGTCAGAACGCGCTGAACAGCAACCTGGTCAGCGACCTACTGAATGGTCGGAAGAAAGGACGCCGCGGCGAAGCCCATCGGGCTGCGGTGTTATTGGGTATCAAGGTCGGCACTGTCCCGGCAATCATCATTCCATCAGCCCTCGCGCAAGGACGCCGCCGTGAGCACTTACAAATTGGTCTGCCCCCATTGCCAATCACGGATGCGCATCCGCACCAGTGAGGGCACGCATATTTTTCTTCGCATTGCTTACTTGCAATGCACTAACGAGGCTTGCGGTTGGTCTGTTCGCGCCGAGTTTGAAATGACACACGAGATGAGCCCCAGCGGGATGGCCAACCCGTCGGTCAAGTTACCTTTGGCTGATGTCGCGCTACGTCGTGAGGCGATGACAACGAATGTCGCTCAACTCGAACTATTACCCCACTCAAGGATGGAGCGGACTGAATGAACGATACCCAGCCTATTTCGCTTGATTACCGCAGCAGCATGCAACAGGCCGCCCTTGCCTATCTGGCTCGCCACCAAGCAGAACATCTTGCCGATGGCGATCAGTTGTTCAAAAACTGTATCCGCCATCTGATCGTTGCACTTGAGGTGCCGTCCGGCGTTGCAATGAAACTGGTGCAGTTAGCCTGGACTGAGCATCACGCGGCGTCCGGCCTCGACCACCCTACTTCGCTCTAACCCTTAATCAATGACTCAACCCTACTCGACCGTAGGGCTGGGCTTGTATTGCCCATCAGTTGGTGCGACATGGAACAGTCAGAAACGCTACGGGCTGAAGTGCTTCAACGGCTCAAGGACGATTACGGATTCAAGGCGCGGCACAGCGACGTCTATTGGCGCGGCGGCAAGTGCCCAGCTTGTGGACAAAAAGAGCTTTATACCCGGGTTTCAAAACCGTGGCTGATCATTTGCGGACGCGAAAGCAAATGTGCGAAGCGCTGGCACGTTAAGGAATTGTATGAGGATCTGTTCGATGACTGGAGCCGGCGAGCGCCCTCTTGCGATCAATATCCCACCGCAACAGCTCGAGCCTATCTGGAGTTTGCCCGTGGGTTTCGGCTTGAGCTGATTCAGGGCTGGTTTAGCCAAGAGTCCTACTATTGCCGAGAGCTGAACGAAGGCAGCACTACGGTCCGCTTCGCCCTGGACAAAGGGGGATATTGGGAGCGGCTGATTGATCGTCCGCACCGCTTCGGCAAGATGAAAGCCCGGTTCAAGCCTGGCGATAGTCCTCGCGGCGTTTGGTGGTGTCCGCCTTGCGTCGAGTTGCTGGACGTCGCCGAGCTGTGGATTGTCGAGGGGATCTTCGACGCTATCGCTCTGGCGCATAACGGCATTGCAGCAGTGTCGTCCATGTCATCCAACGCGTTTCCCGAAGAGTCGTTGAGAGCGCTGGCACGACTGCGCGGCAGCAAGTTGCCCAAGTTGGTCTGGGCGCTGGACAACGAACCCGGTGCACATAAATACACCAGACAGTGGGTGCGACAGGCCCGCGTCCTGGGCTATGAATGCGAAGCTGCGCAGATCCCTCAACCTGACAGCCGCAAGGTTGATTGGAATGACCTGCATCAGCGCTGGGCCTTTATAGATGACGAACCCCAGCGCACCGAGCAAATTAAAAGAGACTTGATTACCGCCCGCTATCACGGCTCGCTTCTGATCGCCGAAAGCGCGACCGAGAAAGGCGTGCTGATGTACGAATGGCGCGAGCGCTTTGAGTTTCACTTCGAGTTCGAGAGCCGGCTGTACTGGTTCAAGATGGACCTGGAGAAGTTCAACAAGGCCATGCAGGCGTTGGAGTCTTCGGAGCGCCACGAAGACCAGTTGCTTAACGATAAACAACGTCGTGACAAGGCACTGCGCCAATGTGGTGGTGTTGTCGAAATCGCCAACTGCTACCCCCAGGCGCTGTACTTCCAGCGCAACGAGGTAACTGACGAGTCCTGGTATTACTTCCGTGTGGACTTTCCGCACGACGGCGGCAGCGTAAAAAACACCTTCACGGGCGGTCAGGTCGCCGCCGCCAGCGAATTCAAGAAGCGCTTGCTCAGCATGGCTGCCGGCGCGGTGTTCACAGGCAGCGGGCAGCAGCTCGACAAGATCATGAAGGACCAACTCTATGGACTGAAAACTGTAGAGACCATCGATTATGTGGGCTACAGCAAGGAGCATGGGGCCTATGTGTTCGGCGACATTGCCGTGCGCAATGGCATCGTCAGCCAGGTCAACAAAGAAGACTTTTTTGAGTTCGACAAGCTGCGACTCAAGACGCTGCAGAAGTCGATCGCGATGCACATCCAGCGTGACGCCAAGCAGTACCGCAACGACTGGCTGCCCATGCTTTGGACATGTTTTGGCGCCAAGGGAATCGTGTCGCTGGCGTTCTGGTTTGGCTCGTTGTTCGCCGAGCAGATTCGCGCACAGTACAAATCGTTTCCCTTTCTGGAAGTCACGGGCGAGGCCGGCGCCGGCAAAACGACGCTGCTGACTTTTCTTTGGAAGCTCCTGGGTCGAGAACACGAAGGCTTCGACCCGTCGAAATCAACTCGTGCCGGCCGCCAACGGGCCATGGGTCAAGTTTCCAATATGCCGGTGGTGTTGATCGAGGGCGATCGCAACGAGCCGGACAAGGCGCATGCCAAGGGCTTTGACTGGGACGAGCTCAAGGACTTCTTTGGCGGCGGCACCCTCGGCACTCGGGGGATGAAAACCAGCGGTAACGAAACCTACGAGCCACCGTTTCGGGGTGTCGTCGCCATCAGCCAGAACGCCGACGTCTGCGCGTCGGAGGCGATCCTGACCCGGATTATCAAAACTCACTTTGCTCGCCCTGCGGTGACCACAGAGAGCCGTGCCGCCGCGGATAACCTGAACTTGATCCCGGTGGAACAGCTCAGCCATTTCCTGTTGATGGCTGTGCGGGCTGAAGCCCAGGTCATGGCGAAGTTTGCCGAGCGCGTGGCGGTGCATGAACAGCATCTGCGCCAGCTCAAGGAGATCCGTGTGGAGCGGATCATCAAGAACCATAGCCAGATCATGGCGCTAGTGGACTGCCTTTGTTTGATCTGTCCGCTGGATGAAAACCAGCGTGTCACTACCCATCAAGCCCTCACCAGCATGGCTCTGGAACGCCAGGCGGCGATCAGCGCTGACCATCCTTTGGTTGCCGAATTTTGGGACGTTTACGAGTACCTGGAGAGCCTCGGCGAAGGACCGCAGGTCAATCACAGCGTCGACCCGAAACTCATCGCCATCAACCTCAACGACTTCGCCGAAAAAGCCAGCGATCACCGACAGAACCTCGCAGATCTCAAGACCCTGCGCACGCTGTTGGTCAATAGCCGCAGCCGCAAGCTGCTTGAGGTGAACAAGGCCACTTACAGCGCCGTCCGAGCGGCCCAGGCAGCCAATAACGCGATGGCTAGGAAATCCACCACCGTGCGTTGCTGGACCTTCCAGAACGCCTAAGCAACACCGCTTGTAACCACCACCAGGCGGGCAACGCCTGGACAACATCAAAGGAGCAACACCATGTCACCAGATCGAATCATAGAAGCGTTTGACGAAATTTTTCGATACGAGAGAGCCCTTCCTACTATTCGCCTGACGGGCATTGAGGCGCTACACCGATTGGTGCCGGTCGCTCAAGGTCATTCGGGACAGAGTGGCGTCATAGGCCGCTTCTTGCTCGGGCTTTACAACGGCCAGGACTACCCCTTCGACATGACCGAATTGCGTCGGCTCGATGCGGCTCTTTTCGATGACTGCATCACCGTCTTGCGGCTCGATAACACGACCGAACGAGAGGTGCATCGGTACTTCGAGAATGGTGATGCGATTTGGGAGGAGTTGCGGAATCGATGGGCATGAAGACCGGAACGAAGTTGTAGCAATCATCACGCAAGACCAGGCCAAGGCCTGAAAGATGGTGTCGAGGAGCGCCAACTCCCCGACACCGACCACCACTAAGGAGCAGCACCATGCAAGCACGGAACCCAAGCAGCAGCGCCGGGGAGACTAGCACGAACGCGCTGAAACCCGATGATGACCTTTCCTATGTCACCCGAACTACGGCGCGCGGTATCGCTGTATTTCATGACTCCCGAGGCGTCGGTTTCAAGGAGTTGGCGCGATGAACAATGGCAAATCCTTTCCTTGGAATCTCGACCTGACGGGGTTCTGCGACCAATGCGGGAAATACCGCGCCCACGGCAATCATTACAAGTGCAGTAAGGCCCGGCAGGCCATTAACGAGCGACGTCGGGCCGAAGAAGCGCGATCCGGTGTCACCCCCGGACCTAAGAAGAGCGCCAGCGTTTGGTGGTTACTTCGCCAAGAGTGATCTTTAACACGGAGCCCGAAAACAAACGCAATACGGAAAGGCCCATCAACGGGCCCTTCCTCAATACGTTGCAAGAGGGGAAGCACATGACACAAGGAGTGGAGGCTCGAGGCAATTCCATACGAGTCTATTTTCGTTTCAATGGGAAGCGGTGTCGAGAACTCATACCGGGGGGAAACACAGCGGCGAACCGGGAGCAGGCACAGCGTCTGGTCAATATCATTCAATACGAGATAGAGGCCGGCACCTTCAACTACAGCCGACACTTTCCCAACTCAGCCAGCCTGGTCGAGAACACGTTCGGCCACTACCTTGATCTATGGCTGAAGATCAAGAGCAACAGCGTTGCCGCCACTTCCTATCGGGGCTATGCCAATAAAGCCGAGGTGCATGTCCGGCCACGCTGGGGCAAGGTTCAGATCGACCAGATCGATCACCTGGACTTACAGGAGTGGGTGCAGGACACGCTGTCAAAGCGACTGAAGAACAAAACCATTCGGGACATCATAAGCAATGTGCGGCAGGTCTTTAGGCTTTACCGGACTCGCAAGAAGGTTGCACATGATCCGACTGAGGGGCTGTTTGTGCGCTTGCCGGATCCTGAAGCACCAGACCCGTTCACCAGGGCGGAGATCAAGCAGATCCTTGAGACGTCGACGCATCGCGTGCAAGAACTGTTGATGATTCAGTTCATGATTTGGGCGGGGCCGCGGGTATCGGAAACGATTGCGTTGGCTTGGGAGGACGTCGATTTACAGCATGGGACGGTAACGTTTCGCCGCTCCAAGGTACGTGGAGCTTATCGAGTAACGAAAACCCGGCGCTCGACTCGAAAGGTGCGGCTTCTGGAGCCAGCATGGGATGCGCTACGCAAGATCGATGCAATGAATCCTGTCAAGAAAGCGCAGACGGTCGATATCGTCGAGCGGGACAATAAGACAGTGCGACAGCATAAGTTGCACTTCGTGTTCCTGAATACCAAAAGCGGTCTGCCGCATGTCAGCGACTTTGTTGTGCGGGATCGTTTTTTTAAAGCTCATTTGAATGCGGCTGGGGTTCGTTATCGTGGGCCAGGCCAGTGTCGACATACCTATGCCAGCCAGTTGCTGACCACGGGCGTGGCTTCGATTGACTGGATTGCCGAACAGATGGGGCACACCAATGGGAATATGATCCGGCAGCACTATGGGATGTGGATAAATGAGGATGGGCCAGATGTCGTCGGAATGCTCCAATTAGCGTTGAAACTGTAACTGCGATGAAATAGGCCCCAGCAATTTTTATGGCGGGCTGGGGCACACTGGCATTCGCTCCAAGTCACGATGCAACCCGAGCTAGACGGAAATACCTTTCGACTGACGGCTCTCGTATGCCTTCCGTCTCCCGTCAATATCAGCTATGACCTCTTCCAGTTTTTTATCTCGGTTCCAATCGCCTGGGTCGGACTCTTCGACAGGCAACACAGCATGTTTACGAAGTTCTAGCGCCAATTTCGACGCTTGGAGGCCTAGCACAGCATACCCTCGCTGACGCGCCCAGAAGAATTCACCGTGATCAGGCGGGTCGTAATTGAATTCCTGTATAGCCGCAAGGCTGCCCTCAAGTTGATCCTGCTTATCGGGGAGTCGAAGGATTGAATACATCAAATTTTTGGGTAGCAGCCTCCAATCAACGCTAATAGAGAGCGGCAGAAATTCGGGTGGAGTCGCAACAGGCACATATTCACCTCGTTCACCAGCGGGACGGCCGTACTCACTGCCATCGTCTAATGCGACATCCAAACAACCGGTGGCGAACCGATCTAAATGAGAGACCACGATGACCCCTAGGTAGCTGGTTTCTTGGCTTTCTTTAGCACGTTTAGCCAAGGCCTCCTTGAACGCTGAAAGGACGTTACCAAGTACAACTCCGCTGATTGCAGCCGCCGCCGAGATGATGGCCGAAACATTACCTGGTTCCATGATGCCCTCTACGTCGAATTAGGATGGTAAAGGGTCATTGTAGGCAGAGCCATCGCCAGTGAGGGGGGGTATATCTAAACACCCATGAATTGCCCTCCGGTCCCATATTGGTCCCATATCGCCTTTTTTCAGACACCAGAAACCACAAACCCCTGACTTTCTCTAGGAAAATCAGGGGTTTGTGTTTTCAGAATGTGGCGGTGAAGGAGAGATTCGAACTCTCGATACAGTTTCCTGTATACACACTTTCCAGGCGTGCTCCTTAAGCCACTCGGACACTTCACCGTATCTCGGCAAACTGTTCAGTCTGTCGAGGCGCGCTAATGTAGTCGAAAGCTTTTCCGATGGCAAAGGTTTTTTTCAGAATTTTCATGCGGTTAAGCTTGGTCGGGCTTTTCAAACGCGCCTGGGCATGGCAAACCGGCCAATCTTCGGGGCTATGCAGGCGCTGCCCTATAGATGAAGGTGAAGCAGGATGGGCGGGCCAGGCTGTTTGCAGAGCCTGGGGCTGACTGGTGAGTCAGTCACGGCGCTTTACCTGACCTGCGGCGGTGGGTAACGTCTGCGTCACTTCTCTTACAAGGAATAGCGTCATGAGCGACTTGATTACCTACCATCTCGAAGACGGTATCGCGACCCTGACCTTGAACAACGGCAAGGTCAATGCCATCTCGCCGGACGTGATTGCTGCGTTCAATGCTGCGCTGGACCAGGCGACGGCGGATCGGGCGGTGGTGATCATTACCGGGCAACCGGGGATTTTGTCGGGTGGTTACGATCTGAAAGTGATGACTGCCGGTCCCAAGGAAGCGGTGAGCCTGGTCACGGCCGGCTCGACCCTGGCCCGTCGCCTGTTGTCGCACCCCTTCCCTGTCGTTGTCGCTTGCCCGGGGCATGCGGTGGCCAAGGGTGCATTCCTGCTGCTCTCGGCGGACTATCGCATTGGTGTGGAAGGACCCTTCAGCATCGGCCTGAACGAAGTGCAGATCGGCATGACCATGCACCACGCCGGTATCGAGCTGGCCCGTGATCGCCTGCGCAAGTCGGCGTTTCATCGCTCGGTAATCAACGCCGAGATGTTCAATCCGCAGGGCGCTGTGGATGCCGGTTTCCTCGACAAGGTGGTGTCGACCGAAGAACTGCAGGGCGCGGCCCTGGAAACGGCGCGTCAGTTGAAGAAGATCAACATGACAGCCCACAAGAACACCAAGCTGAAAGTGCGCAAGGCTCTGCTGGATACGCTGGACAGTGCGATTCTGCTGGATCAGGAGCACTTGGGCTGACGCTTGTAGAGCCGGGCTTTTTCCTACGCAGCGTCGTTTAAAAGTCCGCAACCGCTCTAGGCCGCTTCTGTCGCATTATTTGGAACCATGCGCTTAAACATCGTCTATTTCTCCTACATCTATAGGGGCAATTGCCGAAAACAGTGCACATCCGTACACTGCGCAACCTTTTGTCCCGATGGGGCCCGTAGATGCTGTTTGTATTGCGTATGTTATTGATGGGCCTGCATTTTGTACTGGCTGGCGTGCTCGGGGTGATTCTGGGCCTGTGCCGGCCGTTCAACCCGGACAACAGCCGTTTATGCGCAAGGTTGTACGCATTGCCGGCCATGTGCATTTTGCGTTTGCGGGTCCGGACGCAGGTCGACTCGCTGGTGAACAAGCCCAACGGCTGCGTCATCATCGCCAACCACCAATCCAACTATGACTTGTTCATGTTCGGCAACGTGGTGCCGCGCCGTACCGTGTGCATTGGCAAGAAGAGCCTGAAATGGGTGCCGCTGTTCGGGCAATTGTTCTGGCTGGCGGGCAACGTATTGATCGACCGCGGCAACGCGATCAAGGCCCGAAAGTCGATGCTGACCACCACCCATACCTTGCAGCACGAGGACACCTCGATCTGGGTTTTTCCGGAAGGCACGCGCAATCTGGGCGCAGACCTGCTGCCATTCAAGAAAGGCGCCTTCCAGATGGCAATAGCCGCCGGAGTGCCGATTGTTCCGGTGTGCGTGAGCAGCTACATCAAGCACATGCGCCTCAATCGTTGGCGCAGCGGTAACATCCTCATACGTTCATTGCCGGCGATTCCTACGGCCGGATTGAGTATGGATGACATGCCCCGGCTCATCGCCCAATGCCGTGAACAGATGCGCGAGTGCATCGCGACAATGGACCGGCAGTTGCAAGCCGCCTGAATGAAAACCCACCCCCTCGGTGGGTTTTCTTTTGCCGCCGAACTCCGCAGATTTTGCTGACTCTCAAGCTACAGGGCGCGTTAAGCTGAACACTGCCTGCCACTGCCATTTCCAATAAGAAGTGAACCACCATTATGGGTAGCGTCGTTGCTGCTGCGGTCTACAGCGCCGGTAAGAAAGTCACCAATATCACCCTCGACGAAGGCAGCGCCTGGGCTGCCAAACCTGGTCATTTTGTATGGATCGGTCTCGAAGAGCCCAGCGCCCTGGAGCTGACCAACCTGCAGCGTCAATTCAACCTGCACGAATTGGCAATCGAAGACGCCATGGAGAAACACAGCCGTCCCAAGCTGGAGACCTTTGGCGATGCGCTGTTTATCGTCACGTATTCGCCGATACGCAAGGACGGCAAGCTGCAGTTCATCGAAACCCATATCTTTGCCGGCAAGGGCTACATCATCACGGCTCGCAACGGCCACTCCGCGTCCTACGCCCACGTCCGACAGCGCTGTGAGGCGCGTCCGCTTTTGCTGAAACACGGGGAAGATTTCGTCCTCTATGCCATCCTCGATTTCGTGATTGAAAACTACCAGCCAATGGGTGAGGCCATCCACGCCGAAATCGATGAGCTGGAACACAATGTCATGTGCAGTTCCCTGAACGAACGGGACATCCAGAACCTGCACAGCTTGCGCCGCGACGTATTGCGCCTGCGCCGTTATGCGGCGCCAATGGTGGAGATCAGTGAAGAGTTGCAGCGACTGGACTTCCCCTTCATCGACAAGAACATGAGCCCGTACTTCCGCGACGTGCAGATTCATGTCACGCGGCAAATGGAAGACCTGACAACCCTGGCCGACATCGCCAGCCAGACCATCGAAGTCGGCGTGTTGCTCGAAGCGTCGCGCCAGAGCGTGGTGCAGCGCAAGTTTGCAGCTTGGGCGGCGATCCTGGCGTTTCCCACGGCTGTGGCCGGGATCTATGGGATGAACTTCCAGGACATGCCGGAGCTGAGTTGGCAATACGGCTATTTCGCGGTGCTAGGAGTTATCGCGGTGGGATGCTCGTCGCTGTGGTGGAGCTTCAAGCGCTCGGGATGGTTGTAGGAGGGGAGCAGCAACAAGCTACAAGCTACAAGCTCGCAGCTCTTAATTTGTAGCTTGTCGCTTGTAGCTCAAAGCTGCTTCTGAGCCACAAAACGCATCATCCACTCCGCCACCGTAGTGCCGTGGTGCTCGTGGGCAAGGCTCGCCACACCCTGGCTATAGATCTGCTCGCCGAGGTGCTGCTGGCGAATCTCCAGCAAGGCCCGGGAATAATCGTGGATGAACTCTGGGTGCCCCTGGAAGCACAGCACCTGATCGTTGATGTGGTAGGCGGCAAACGGGCAGAAATCGCTGGAGGCGATGACCGTCGCGCTTTCGGGCAATTCGGTGACCTGGTCCTGATGGCTGATCAGCAAGGTCAATTCTTCCATCACCGGGCTCATCCAAGGCGCCTTGGCGGCGAGTTTGTAGCGATGGGTGCCGACGCCCCAGCCTTGGGTGGCGCGCTCGGTCTTACCGCCCAGCAACAACGCCAGCAACTGGTGACCAAAGCACACACCGAGCAATTTATCGCCGCGCTGATAGCGCGCCAGCAGGTAGGTCTTGAGGGTTTGGATCCAAGGGTCGGTGCCGAAGGAATCAGCCTTGCTGCCGGTCACCAGATAAGCGTCGAACTGCTCGTCATCGCTGGGGTAATGCCCCTCCATCACGTTGTACACAACAAATTCGGCCGCAATGGGCTGCTGCGAAAACAAGCGCTGGAACATCTGCCCGTAACCCTGATATTGGTCGACCAGTTCCGGACGCAGGATATCGGTTTCCAGAATGCAGATGCGTAGCGACATAAAAAATACCTGACACGATGATGGGAATATTGCACATCCCAGAGCCTGCCCTGAAACACGGTCCCAAGGCAAGCCCTTCCCCGGTCTGTCAGAACAGTTCGTGGCGGGCGGCTTTCTCCAACAACAAGGCCGGCGGGGAGAAGCGCTCGCCGTATTGCTCGGCCAGATACTGGGCGCGACCGACAAAGTCTTGCAGGCCGTATTGGTTGATGAACTGCAGCGCACCGCCGGTCCAGGCAGCGAAGCCGATGCCGAAGATCGAGCCGATGTTGGCGTCGGCCGTCGAAGTCAGCACTCCCTCCTCCATGCAGCGCACGGTTTCCAGGGCCTGGATGAACAGCAGGCGATCCCGGATATCCTGCGGGGAAATCTGCCCATCGGTTTTCTCGAAGCGGCTCTTCAGCTGTGGCCACAGGTACTTTTGCCCATTGTCCGGGTATTCATAAAAACCGGCACCGGCGGCCTTGCCCGACCGCTTGTACTCGTTGAGCAGCAAGTCAATCACGGCGAATGCCGGGTGCTCAATCGGCATCTTCCCTTCTGCGTGCAGGTCCTTGGCGGTTTGCGCGCGGATATGGCTCATCAGGCTGAGGGAAACTTCGTCAGAGATCGCCAGAGGCCCGACCGGCATCCCGGCCTTGCGCGCTTCGGTCTCGATCATCGGCGCGCTCACGCCCTCGCCGAGCATGGCGATGCCCTCATTGGTAAAGGTGCCGAATACCCGCGATGTGAAGAAACCGCGACTGTCGTTGACCACAATCGGCGTCTTGTTGATCTGCAGGACAAAATCGAAACCCCGAGCCAAAGTCACGTCACTGGTACGCGCCCCCTTGATGATCTCCACCAGGGGCATTTTTTCCACCGGGCTGAAGAAGTGCAGGCCGATGAACTTCGTCGGGTCCGGTACAGCCATGGCCAGGCCGGTGATGGGCAAGGTCGAGGTGTTGGAAGCGATCACCGCATCATCGCCCACCACCGCCTGGGCGGCGGCCGACACGCTGGCTTTCAGGGCGCGATCTTCAAACACCGCTTCGATGATCAGGTCGCAGCCGGCCAGGTCTGCGTTGCTGTCGGTGGGTTGAATCCGCGCCAGCGTGGCTTCGCGCTGCTCGGCGGTGAGTTGGCCGCGGGCGATCTTTTTATCCAGCAACGCCGCAGAACGGGCCTTGCCCTTCTCGGCCGCCGCCAGATCGACATCCTTGAGTACCACCGCGATGCCGGCCACGGCGCTGACATAGGCGATACCCGCCCCCATCATGCCCGCGCCGAGCACGCCGACTTTTTTCGTCAGATAAGGCGCAAAACCCTGCGGGCGAGAACCACCGGCCTTGATCTCGTTGAGCTGGAACCAGAAGGTGCCGATCAGGTTCTTCGCCACCTGGCCGGTGGTCAGTTCAGTGAAGTAGCGGGTTTCGATCAGGTGCGCGGTGTCGAAATCAACCTGGGCGCCCTCCACCGCTGCGCAGAGGATTTTCTCCGGTGCCGGCAGGCAACCCTGGGTCTTGTTGCGCAGGATCGAAGGGGCGATTGCCAGCATTTGCGCAACTTTCGGATCAGACGGCGTGCCGCCCGGGAGTCGATAGCCCTTTGCATCCCAGGGTTGGATGACGCTGGGGTTGGCAAGAATCCAGGCCCGGGATTTGGCCAGCAGTTCATCACGATCCTTCGCCAGCTCATCGATCAAACCGGCCTGCAGCGCTTGTTGCGCATTGACCTTCTTGCCCTCGAGCAGATACGGCAAGGCCTTTTCCAAACCGAGCAGGCGCACCATCCGCACCACCCCACCACCACCCGGCAACAGGCCGAGCGTGACCTCCGGCAGGCCGAGCTGCACCGACGGCAGGTCCAGGGCCACACGATGATGGCAAGCCAGGCAGATTTCCCAACCACCGCCGAGGGCCGCGCCATTGATGGCCGCCACCACGGGTTTACCCAGGGTCTCCAAGGCACGCAGTTGGGCCTTGAGCAGCAGGACCCTGTCGTAGAAAGCCTTGGCCTCGGGCTTGCCGACCTTGATCAATTCATTGAGGTCACCACCCGCGAAGAAGGTGCGCTTGGCCGAGGTGATGATCACACCGGCAATCGAGTCCTTTTCAGCCTGCAAACGGGCGACGCAGGCGGCCATGGCCTCACGGTACACCGCGTTCATGGTGTTGGCGCTCTGGCCCGGCAGGTCCAGGGTCAGGACGACGATCCGGTCCTGGCCGGTTTCGTAACGGATGGCATCGGTCATGAAAAAGTGTTCCTTGAAGTCGGGGCTCAGAGGCGTTCAATGACGGTGGCAATGCCCATGCCGCCGCCGACACACAGGGTCGCCAGGCCATAACGCAGGCGACGCACCTCCAATTCGTCGAGCAACGTACCGAGAATTGCGCACCCCGTGGCGCCCAAGGGATGCCCCATGGCGATGGAACCACCGTTGACGTTGACCTTGGCGGGGTCGATGGCCATGTCCTTGATGAACTTGAGCACCACCGAGGCGAAGGCTTCATTGACTTCGAACAGGTCAATGTCCTCCACCCGCAACCCGGCCTTGGCCAGGGCCTTGCGGGTAGCCGGCGCCGGACCGGTGAGCATGATGGTCGGGTCGGTACTGGTGACAGCGGTGGCGACGATCCGCGCCCGGGGTTGCAGGCCCATGGCGCGCCCCTTGGCTTCGGAACCGATCAACATCAGCGCCGCACCATCGACGATGCCGGAACTGTTGCCCGGCGTGTGCACGTGATGGATTCGTTCGACATGGCTATAAACGCGCAACGCCGTGCCATCGAACCCCATCTGGCCCATGGCCTCGAAGCTTGGCTTGAGCTTGCCCAGGCCTTCGAGCGTGGAGTCGGCGCGGATGAACTCGTCGTGGTCCAGCAGCACGATGCCATTCTGGTCCCGCACGGCGACCAAGGATTTATTGAACGAACCGTCAGCCCGGGCACGCGCCGCTTTTTGCTGGGAATGCAGCGCATAACCGTCGACATCCTCACGGCGAAAGCCTTCCAGCGTGGCGATCAAGTCGGCGCCGATGCCCTGGGGAACGAAGTGACCGTGCAGGTTGGCTTGCGGGTCCAGCGCCCACGCGCCGCCATCGCTGCCCATGGGCACCCGGGACATGGATTCGACGCCGCCGGCCACCACCAGGTCTTCGAACCCAGAACGTACTTTCATCGCCGCCAGGTTCACCGCCTCCAGGCCCGAGGCGCAAAACCGATTGAGTTGCACGCCTGCCACGCTGACATCCCAATTGGCCACCAGCGCAGCGGTCTTGGCGATATCGGCCCCCTGTTCACCCACCGGGGTCACGCAACCGAGCACGATGTCATCGACCTGGCTGGTATCCAGATCCATACGCTGCTGCAACGCGCTGAGCAGGCCACCCATAAGGTTCACCGGCTTGACGCTGTGCAAGGCGCCATCGGCCTTGCCCTTGCCGCGGGGCGTGCGTAATGCGTCGAAAATCAAAGCTTGGGTCATGACGTCCTCGAAACCACGGGGTAATGCGATGCCTTCAACCATAAGCCCAGCGGCGCCGGATTCAATGACCACAGTGCTCAATGGCGTTGACGGCCACGCTCAGACGAACGGTAGCGAGCTATCGGGTTAACCGATTCAGGAGGGCAAGCTGTCTAGCAAAAGGGCCGGCAGGAAGGTGGCAATAGGCCTCATACCTTTTTCAGAGCAACCTGTACCAAGCTGATATGAATTGGATCTAAGCCAAGGCCGCCGCGGCCCCTAATGTAATCCTTGTACAAGAAAGTCGTCGGGTTTTGCCGAGGCGCTTGTCGAACAGGAAGTGCAACGCCAGCCGCCATGGATATGCAGGCTGGCTTTTAGGAAATAACAATAAAGGCGGGTCAGCCATGTTCAAACATTCGAAAGTTCGCCAAGCCGGACTCATTCTCTTTGCCACGACGCTGCTGTTGATTTTGCCGAATATCACCAAGGTGATTGGCTGAATCCTGCGCGAGGGCATCTGCATCATCCAATAGTTGTGTCGCCAAAAAATGTGACGGGTTCTCTGTTCGAGCCGCGATGGCTGTGCCAACCTTTGCGGCACCCCCTCGACATGGAAGGCGATCGACTTGAAAGCTCTTATTGTGTTCGGGGCGTTGCTGCTCAGCACGCCCCTTTATGCCGCTCAACTGGTGCTGGAGTTGGGCGCGGGCACGCGCACCTGGCAAACCGAAGAACTGCTCAAGCATCCGGACGTTCAAACGGTCCAGATCGCTGATGACGTTTCCTACAAGAAACCGATGAGCTATCGAGCCGTGCCGCTGACGGCACTATTGACGGGCGTCCAAGCGGACGACCACCTGCAAGCCGTTGCCCTGGACGGCTTCGCTGCCGAAATGCCTGCGGCGCCGTTACTCAACAAGAGCGGGGCCCGGGCCTGGCTGGCGATCGAGGACCCGGCCAAGCCCTGGCCGTCGCTGGGGGAAGGCAAGCACAGCGCCGGGCCTTTCTACCTGGTCTGGACCGATCCGCAGGCTGGCCACATCAGCCCGGAGCAATGGCCCTACGCGGTGGCGACCATCAAGCGCCTGTCGGCGGTGGCCGAACGCTTCCCCGCCCTGCTGCCGGCGCCCAGCCTGGCCAAGGACGACCCGGTCAATAAAGGTTTCGAACTGTTCCAGAAAAATTGCCTGGCGTGCCATCGGCTCAATGGCGCGGGTGATGCGCAGTTCGGCCCTGACCTGAACATTCCCTTCAACCCGACCGAATACTTCGCCGGGGATTTCCTCAAGCACTACATTCGCGACCCGCAAGCGCTGCGTCGCTGGCCCCAGGGCAAGATGCCCGGGTTCTCGGCTGCGGTGCTGCCGGATTCAGAGCTGGATTTGCTGGTGGGTTATTTGAAGCATATGGCGGGACGCAAACAGCCATTGAACCCATGAGATTGCTTTTTTGTGGCGAGGGGATTTATCCCCGCTGGGCTGCGAAGCGGCCCTGAACCCCAGCCACCGAAGTATGCCGGGTTGGTTACGTTCAGCCTTTTTGGGGCTGCTGCGCAGCCCAGCGGGGATAAATCCCCTCGCCACAATGATTCAAACCATCCTTAACTGAACAGCATTACCTCGTTGGAGGATTATTGTTGTTGCACCGTGATCACCGGCGCCGGTGGCACGACCAGCTTGGCGTGCATCTGCTCGCAACCGCCGCCGCGACGCATGCCACGTACCGGGCAGGCGTCCAGGTAATCCAGGCCCACGGCCAGCTTCAGGTGGCGCTCCGGACGGGCCAGTTGGTTGGTCACGTCGAAGCTGTACCAGGCGTCGTCAAGCCAGGCCTCCGCCCAGGCATGGCTTGCCAGGTGTTCGCTCTCTTCGCTGAACAGATACCCCGAGACATACCGCGCCGGCACCCCCAGGCTACGGGCGCAGGCCAGGAAGGCGTGGGTGTGATCCTGGCACACCCCGCTACGACCGGCAAAAGCCTGGGGCGCACTGGTCTCCACCTCAGTGGTGCCTGGGGTGTAGATCATGTGCTGGTTCAGCCCGTGCATCAGGTCGATCAGCGCCGTACGATCGCGACGCTGCTGGCATTGCTGCGCGGCGAAGGTTCGCAGGGCTTCGTCCGCTTCCGTTAGCCGGGTGAAGCGCAGGAACGGCAGCGCCGATTGGCTCTCGTGCTCGGCTTCGCGCAACGGATCGATATCCACCTGTCCGCGGGCACCGATGATGATTGTTTCGTGGGGTTCGTCCAGGGTCAGTACGTGAAGGATATTGCCGAACGGGTCCAGCTGCGCACGCACCGGCCGGGGCAAATCCAGTTGCCAGCTCAGCACATGCTGGCGTTCGCTGTCGTGGGGCGTCAGGCGCAGGTACTGGATGCTGGCGCGCACCTGATCTTCATAGTGGTAGGCCGTTTCATGGCTGATCGAGAGTCTCATATGACCTCCAGGTAGGAACTGTGAATGGCATTGCCCAGTTCACGGACCAGTGGGATGAATTCGGTGAGCCAGGCATGCAGGCCCCCGTCGAGGATTTCATTGATACCGGTGTAGCGCAGGCGTGCGTCCATTTCCGCCGCCAGCCGTTGTGCCTGCCGACCGTTGGTGCCCGGCAGGCTCGCGAGGATCTGGTTGATTTCTTCGGTGCAGGCGCGCAGCGAACGCGGCACATCGGCGCGCAACAGCAGCAACTCAGCCACATGGCGAGCGCCCGGGGCGTCACGGTAGATCTCGGTATACGCCTCGAAGGACGACAAGGCTCGCAACAAGGCGCTCCATTGGTAATAGGCGTGGGCCGTGCCATCGCTGACCGTGTCGGCCTGGTCACCGGCCATTTCGTAGCGGGCGTCGAGCAAGCGCAGGGTGTTGTCGGCCCTTTCGATGAAGGTCCCCAGGCGAATGAAGCGGAACGCGTCGTTGCGCATGATGGTGCCGTAGGTGGCGCCGCGAAACAGGTGGGATCGCTCCTTGATCCACTCACAGAAACGGCTCATGCCGTAGCGATTCAAGCCTTGCTCGGCGATACCGCGAATTTCCAGCCAGGTGGCGTTGATGTTCTCCCACATGTCGGCGGTGATTCGCCCACGTACCGCGTGGGCACTGGCTCGCGCCGCGCCGAGGCAGCTGTAGATACTGGCCGGGTTGGCCGCTTCCAGGGCAAAGAAATGCAGCAGGCGCTCGGCGTGCAGATCGGCGTGTCGCTCCCGGTAATCATCCAGCGTGCCGGTGATCAGCAATGGCATGGCCAGCTCGTGCAAGCCATCGCCACGCCCGTCCTGGGGCATCAGTGACAACGAATAGCTGACGTCGAGCATCCGTGCGAGGTTTTCCGCGCGCTCCAGGTAGCGCGACATCCAGTACAGGTCCGAGGCGGTTCTACTCAGCATGGCAGCTCCTCAATCCTCGACTACCCAAGTATCCTTGGTCCCACCGCCCTGGGAGGAATTCACCACCAGGGAACCTTCGCGCAGCGCCACCCGCGTCAGCCCACCAGGCACCACGCGGGTCTCGCGCCCCGACAGCACAAACGGCCGCAAGTCGATGTGGCGCGGGGCGATGCCGTTTTCGACAAAGGTCGGGCAGGTCGAGAGCGACAGCGTCGGCTGAGCGATATAGGCGTGCGGCTTGGCCTTGATCCGCTCGCGGAAGGCATCGATCTGCGCCGTCGTCGCGGCCGGCCCCACCAGCATTCCGTAACCGCCGGAACCCTGGGTTTCCTTGACCACCAGGTCGGGAAGATTCGCCAGCACGTGGGAAAGTTCAGCAGGATTACGACATTGCCATGTAGGGACGTTCTTCAGAATCGGCTCCTCGTCCAGGTAAAAACGGATCATGTCGGTGACGAAGGGGTACACCGACTTGTCGTCCGCCACGCCCGTACCGATGGCGTTGGCCAACACCACGTTGCCGGAACGGTAGGAGGACAACAGGCCCGGCACCCCGAGCATCGAGTCCGGGTTGAAGGCCAGCGGATCGAGGAACGCGTCGTCGAGGCGACGGTAGATCACATCCACCGCTTTCGGGCCGTCGGTGGTGCGCATGAACACTTTGTCATCACGCACGAACAGGTCGGCGCCTTCCACCAACTCCACGCCCATCTCTCGGGCCAGGAACGCGTGCTCGAAGAACGCGCTGTTGAAACGCCCCGGCGTGAGCACCACGACACTGGGATCGTCCAGCGGGCTGGAGCTTTTCAGGGTGTCTAGCAGCAGGTTCGGATAATGATCGATGGGGGCGATGCGCTGGGCGGCGAACAGTTCGGGGAACAGGCGCATCATCATCTTGCGGTCTTCGAGCATGTAGCTGACGCCGCTGGGCGTACGAAGATTGTCTTCGAGCACGTAGTACGTGCCGTCACCGTCGCGAACCAGATCGACACCACAAATGTGGGCATAGATGTCGCGGTGCAGATCAAGCCCCTGCATCGCCAGTTGGTACTGCTCGTTGACCAGCACCTGTTCGGCGGGAATGATGCCGGCCCGGATGATCCGTTGTTCGTGGTAGAGGTCGGCCAGGAACATGTTCAGCGCCTTGACCCGCTGGATGCAGCCGCGTTCGACCACCCGCCATTCACTGGCCGGGATGCTGCGCGGGATCGTGTCGAAAGGGATCAGGCGCTCGGTCCCCTGCTCGTCCCCGTAGAGCGTAAACGTAATGCCAGCACGATGAAACAACAGGTCGGCTTCGCGCCTGCGTTGCGCCAGCAGCTCACCAGGCGTTTCAGCCAGCCAGCGAGCAAACGCCTGGTAATGCGGGCGGACCTGGCCGTTGGCATCGTACATTTCATCAAAACCGCTGCGGATCATGCCGTACTCCTTGTCACCCTGGCAGCAAGGCTTCGCAAGCCCCGTGCCATCGGCATAAACGCTTTATGATCAACGGGTTGGATTCTCCTCTGACAGGCCGCGCACTTTTCTGGTGCAACAAACGCCCCCACCCCGCTGCCCCCGCTTCATTGCGACGCAGGGGCGTCGCTCTGCTGAGCATAGTCTCGGAAAAACGACGCGACTTGATCTGGATACAGTTAAGTACAAAACCTGGGGAAGTGATTGTGGTGTGTCAGCGGGCAAGCTCGGCTCCCACAGGGACTCTCGTTAGCTCACAGACATGAAAACGGCCGACACAAAGGTCAGCCGTTGCTGTGGTTGCGGTGAGTGACTGTCAGGCCTGCAGGCGCCGGATCTCTTGCTTGACACCCCAGCCCTCGATCACACCACCCAAGGGTTCGACGACTGCCTCAAAGTCTTGCTCGAAGTCGCCAATGTCATCGTAAGTGGCGTACATCACCCGGCTCAGTTCCAACGACCAAGCCCCATCGTCCCGTGCACTGATCTGCGCGTTCAACGATTCTCCCCGAAAATGACCTGCCGCCCTGCGCGCCCGCTCCTCGTCCGGGAAAATGGCGTAGAACTCAATGGGATGGAATCGGGAAAAATCGAAACCGCCTTCTTTCATGCGGCGTAACACGCTGGTGCTGATGTCTTCTTGATAGGCTGTGCTCATGAAACGTCCTCCTGAAACAATGGATAGACTTTCCGTCTTCCCGTGCGTGAAGCCCTCAGGCTGCAAGCGGTACGGCATCAAATGGCCGTCGGGACACAAGCATGTAGCTGACAAGACCGAACCTTGGCGATCCTTTCGCTGATCTCAATTGCAGAGTAGCCGCAAGTGGCAGCCGCTGCCAAGCGAGACCAGGCACCGTTTCATGAAATCGGTGTAATGCTGATGATTTCGATACTGTGCTGGGACTTGAGGTTCTTGACGGTGGGATCTTCAGTGCGACCTTCCAGGTCGTTGAGATCCAGTTGGGCAGAAACGGGCAGCAATTTTTCGCGAATCAGTTGTGCAGCCTGCTCCATCGTAGGCTCCTGCTCGTAGTCGAACTGCTCGGCGATGGCTTCGCCATGATCATCCACGAAAGTGATTTCCCACTTTTGCATCGGTGTCTCCTTGATCAATTCAGGGCCTGGCTTACCTTTATCTCGACATTGAGGTCCGGACAATCGTTCCGCCGGGCGTCTGGACGGCACCCATGAAAAGACCGCCTCTGGGGCGGTCTCCGGGTATGAAGCCGTGGCCGATCAGTTTTCGGCGCGTTCCTTCAGGGCTTTCAAGGTGTTGAACGGTGCATCCACCACGAACTTGTTCGCCAGCCAGGACGGCACGTCCCCCCCTGGTTCGGTGTGGACCTGGTAGGTCACTTCGATCTGGCCAGCGCCCTTTGGCGTGAACTTCCAGAAGCCGTCGACCTGGGTCACTCGCACGAAACCTTGCTCTTCGGGCAGGTATTTCGGCACCCCCTTGAGCTTGCGGGTCAGGCTGCCATCGGCGCCCTCCTCGGTGGTGACTTCCAGTACCGAGTCCCGGGACGTCACCGGCCATGGCGTGTTGAACTGAGTGTAGGTCCAGCTCTGATTGCCTTCGTGCTTGAGCAGTTTCTGGCTCTTGCATTCATGAATCCAGGCGCAGGCACCGGGAACGTCTTCCTGCAGGGCCCGAAGCTTGGCCATGGTGGTTTTCATCACCGTCACGCCGCGATAGGCCTTGTATTTGGAGCCCGCCACCTCACTGAGGGAAACCTTGATACCGTCCTTCTCCTTGGCAACCTGCCAGTCCTCTGCCTGAGCGGTGGCCGTTGCCAGCAACACGGTCAACCCACACAACACAGCCATACGATGCAGCGAACCCATAGTTCTTTTCCTTATTGTCCAAGTTCGTTCAGTTAGGATCCGTTCATTGACTCATTACGCTGCCGTGATTTGCTCCCACCAACCGATCAGCCGGATGGCCTCTTCACTGCTGCTGCCGCAAACCTCGATGTCGGCTTCGAACGCCGAGCACACCGCCGGACGCTCCGGCAGGCCGAAGATCCGGCACAGGTTATCGACCGACAATTGCACGCAACGTTCTCCCGCCGGCTTGCCTTGGGGCATGCCAGGGATAGGTGAGCTGATGGAAGGGGCGATGCAACAGGCGCCACAGCCTTCACGGCATTTCATGACGACAACATCCTCACAACAGGTAATGGTTAGTAACAGAACACAGAGTAACGGCTAAAACACTCGTTTTAAATTACCGTCTGCGTGTTTTTTTGCCCACGGCGGGATGACCCAATGGTCAGCGACGAACTGCAGGCCTGTCGAAGGTTTATTGCTTGAATTCGAAATCCAGTGCTGCGCCTTCCACCTCATTGCGCTCCTGGTTGCGCAGTGGCAGCTGCATTTCATTGCTCAACAAACGGCCATTGAGCTGAAATGGCCCGGGTTTCTCGCCGAACATCGACGGCAAGAGGGGTTCACGCTTGAACTGCACCACCTTACCCGGTGGTTGCAGTTGATCGACCATCTCATGGGGCAAGCTCAAATCCAGCTTGGCCGGCGGCAATGGGGTCTTGGCGACCTCGTGGGCGGATTTGCTCTTGGACGCGATGGGCGCGCGTTTTTTCTTCGCCGGTGCCGCCTTTTTGGCGGGAGGCTTCTTGGCCGCCGTGTTTTTTTTCGGCGCATCCTTCGTGGCACTGGCGGCCGGTTTTTCCTGCGCTGGCGCTGCCGCGACTACGCCTCCCATGTGGAAGACGCTCAACAGGCCGATCAAAACCCAGGCAGCGGGAACAATGGCTTTCATAGATACAACAGCATTGACGGCAGAGACCCCCATGCTCGCCTGATAATGAGGCGCTGACAAGCACATCGAGCTAAACCACTGACGTCTAAAGAAATCCGTTGGCCGTCTCCTGGCACAATTGAGTGGCCAACAGCCCCAGCGTCATCAAGGCCCGCTCTGCCTCACGGTTCCAAGGGGTGCCGCAGTTCAAGCGAATGCAGTGGTTGAACTGCTCGGTGTTACTGAAAATCAGCCCTGGCGCGATGCTGATGCCTTGTTGCAACGCCCGCACATGCAACTCCTGGGTATTGACCCGCCCTGGCAGGCTGACCCACAGGATGAAGCCTCCAGTGGGACGGCTCATCTGCGTGCCTTCGGGGAAGTACTGCTGCACCGCCAACTGAAAGGCGCTGAGGTTCTTGCGGTACTCCTGCCGGATATAGCGCAAGTGCCGGTCATAGCCGCCGTTTTCCAGGTACGCGGCAATGCCCATCTGCGTGACGCTGCACGCCGAATGCGTACTGAAGGTCTGGAGCCGCTGGATTTCCTGCTGGAATTTCCCCGCGATCATCCAACCAATGCGCACACCTGGCGACAACGTCTTGGAAAAACTCGAGCAGTAGATGACCCGGTCCAGCCGGTCGTAGGCCTTGAGGGCCTTGGTGCGCCCCTGCTCGAACATCAACTCGCCATAGATATCGTCCTCGACGATCTGGATGTCGAAGTCCGACGCCAGGCGCAGCAGTTGCTTTTGCCGCTCTTCCGGCATGGTGCCGCCAAGAGGATTGCTCAGGCGCGTGGTCAGCACCAGCGCCTTGATCGACCATTGGTTGGCCGCCAACTGCAAGGCCTCCAGGCTCATGCCGGTGACCGGGTCGCTGGGGATCTCGATGACCTTGAGGCCCAACAGATCCGCCAGTTGCAGCAAGCCGTAATAGGTCGGCGACTCGGCGGCGATCAAGTCCCCGGGCCGCGTCAGCACCCGCAAGGACATCTGCAACGCATCGACGCAGCCGTGGGTGATCACCACCTCGGAAGGGTCCACCACAACGCCGGCATCGCGCATGCGAATCGCCACCTGGCGGCGCAACGGCTCGAAACCCGGGCTGAACATGTAGCTGAACGCCCGCGGGCTGTGGAAGCGTGTGACCTTGGCCAATTGCTGATGCAGGGCCCGGACAGGCAGATAATCGACGCTCGGAACCGCCGCGCCCAGGGGAAACACCCCTTCGCGGCGCGACTCGACCAATACTTGCTGAATGATGCTGCTGCGCGTCACCAGCCCCGGGCGCTCGACCCGGGCAATGTCCGGCGTCGGCGCCGTCAGGGCTGGCGTCTGGTGCACGTAATAGCCGGACTGCGGCCGCGCGCGGATCAGCCCCTGGTCTTCAAGGTTGGCGTAGGCCTGCAGCACCGTGGCATGGCTGACGTTGAGCTGCGAGCTCATCTTGCGCACCGAAGGCACGCGTTCACCGGGCTGATACACACCGCGCCGGATGTCTTCAGCCAGCTGTTGAGCAATACGTTGATAGAGCAGAAGGTTGGTCATGACGCAGCACTCGATTTCACGGGCATTTTATTCTTGTTGGAAACGATACCGGAACAGTTTAGAAGTGTACTGGGACAGTTGCCAGATTACTCGACAGTACAGTGGAGTGACAGCTCTAACTGTACTCGTCGTGCATCGATTGCAGGGCCAAAAAAACCCGGCGCCTTCTACAGGGGCCGGGTTCTCCAGGGACGCAGCCCTCAGCGGGCGGCGCCGAGCTGGCCTTTTTCGTCGGAGAATACAATTTCAACCCGACGGTTCTGTGCCCGGCCGCGCTCGGAAGCGTTGACGTCCACCGGGTATTCATCGCCGTAGCCTTCGACCTGGATACGCTTTTCGTCGATCCCCAGGTCCACCAGCACATCCGCGACCGCTTGGGCGCGGTCGCGAGACAGCTTGAGGTTGTCCTGCTTGCCGCCCGTGCTGTCGGTATACCCCTCGATACGCACCACGCGCTTGGGATTGAGCTGCAGGAACTGCACAATCTTGAGCACGACCCGGTTGGCCGAGTTTTTCAGTTCCGCTTCGCCGGTGTCGAACAGCACGTCGCCCAGGGTCATCACCAGGCCGCGATCGGTCTGGGTGGTCGCCATCGCCATGATCTGTTCTTCGAGCCATTTGCCCTGCTGCTGCACACTCAGCAACTTGGATTCGCGCAGGGCCAGTTGCAGGCGCTGGCGCTCCAGTTCGAGCTTCGCCGCGCGCTCTTCGTTGAGCACCTGATTGCTGTGCTCCCGGGCGATCGCACTGTAGCGCTGGCTCAGGTAGGCGTAATGCTGCACATCCTCGCCGCTGCCCCAGTAGCTGGACAAACGATCGGCACGGGCCAGGGATTCACCAGCGCGGATCACGTCCCGGGGCGCGGCACGCAATACGTTGGCGTCTTCCTTGACCTTCTGGAAGTCGGTGCTGGCCTGTTCGAGCGCCGCTTCGCTGCGCTGGCCGGCGCAGCCATACAAGCTGGCCAAGCCGACGAGGACCAGGCTGCCCAACACGTGGGAGTGCTTCATTGGGCATCCTCCCTCAATTGTTTGCGCAAGCGCTTGATGCGGGTGTCGAGCACGTTCAGTTGCTCCTGGCTCTTGAGGGTCAGCACCTTCGCTTCGGCCAAGCGGGCGTCGAGTTCGGCCTGCTCGGCCCGCATGCGCGCCTTCTTGTAGGATTCGTCGGCCATATTGGATTTGGCGCGAGCGAATTTTTCTTCAGCCAGTTTCAATTCGGGCACTTCGTCGGCAGTAGCGCCAACGGCCCGGGCTTGCTCCAGTGCCTGTTCGGTCAGGCGGATCTGTTCATTCGGCGCCGGATCGGCTGCGCAGCCCGCCAGAGCCAGAACGGCCAGGGCAGCGAAAAGAGGTCGAATAGTCACTAATGTTCCCTACTGTTTTGGGGCACTGACAGGTGGCTGCAACTGTGTTTTCCAACGCTCGAGATTGCGCTGCAACACAGCCTCCGTCAGACCGGACGCGGCCAATTCTGTCATCTTTTGCGCCAGCTGTCCGCGTAACCATGGGTCATTGCAGGCGGAGTTATGGGAAACCGCGAGGAACAGCCCGGGTTTGTCCACCGGTTGCGGTGCGGCTTGCAGATCGTTGGCCATCCCCAGTGTCTGCGCCATCGCCAGGCCCGAATAGCGCCCCGCCAGGACATATTCCACCTCTCCCAGCAGCAATTTCTGAAAGGCCTGGGTCAGGTTGGGCGTGCGCACCAGGGACAATTGCTGCTCGGCAAAGACGCCAAATCCCTGGGTCATACGGGCCTTTTCCGACAAGGCCCCGGGATGGCCGTGAAGGTCTGCGGGCTGGTTGATGAGCAGCGTCGAGTCCTTGCGGGTCCAGACCAGGTAATCATTTTCTAGCAAGGGCGGATGAACGTAATCCAGCACTTCAAGCCCAGTAACGGTCAGTGGCGCGTCGGTGAGCAGGTCCATGCGTCCGCTGCGCACTTCGTCCAACGCCTGGGAGCGCTTGCCGGCATACAGCAGTTCGATCTTGATCCCCAGTTCTTGCGCGACGTGCGCCAGCAGGTCGGCACCGGCGCCAATCAAGTGCTTGGGGTCTTGAGGATCCTGCCAGAGATAGGGCGGCGCATCCGGGCTGCCGGTAGCGATCAGTCGTTCACATTTGCCGGCGGCGACAGACAGGCCTGACACGAGCGCCAACGTCCACAGCAACGGCCAGCCGGCCAAACGACGCAGTTCCATGGCAATACGCTCCTCTGAGGCAGAAATAAAA
Source organism: Pseudomonas sp. NFACC16-2 (assembly GCF_900119205.1). Classification (NCBI taxonomy): domain Bacteria; kingdom Pseudomonadati; phylum Pseudomonadota; class Gammaproteobacteria; order Pseudomonadales; family Pseudomonadaceae; genus Pseudomonas; species Pseudomonas sp. NFACC16-2. The sequence goes on from NZ_FPIX01000012.1 coordinate 97,065, forward strand.
AGCCCGGCCAAAGGGCCGGGCTCTTTATAAGTGAAGACGCCGGATTAGACCAGCTTCTCCAGCTCAGGGATGGCTTCGAACAGGTCCGCCACCAGGCCATAGTCGGCCACCTGGAAGATCGGCGCTTCTTCGTCCTTGTTGATCGCCACGATCACTTTGGAGTCTTTCATGCCGGCCAGGTGCTGGATCGCGCCGGAGATACCGACGGCAATGTACAGCTGTGGCGCAACGATCTTGCCGGTCTGGCCGACCTGCATGTCGTTGGGCACGAAACCTGCGTCGACGGCAGCACGGGAGGCACCGACGGCAGCGCCGAGCTTGTCGGCCAGGGCGTACAGGTGCTTGAAGTTGTCACCGTTCTGCATGCCACGGCCGCCGGAAACGACGATCTTGGCGGCGGTCAGTTCAGGACGATCGGACTTGGCCAGTTCTTCGTTGACGAAGCTGGAGATGCCGGCGTCGTGGGCAGCGCCTACCGCTTCAACGGCAGCCGAGCCACCTTCGGCGGCAACCGGGTCGAAACCGGTGGCGCGGACGGTGATGACCTTGACCGCAGCGGTCGATTGCACGGTGGCAATGGCGTTGCCCGCGTAGATCGGACGCTTGAAGGTGTCGGCGCTTTCGACCGAGATGATCTCGGAGATCTGGTCGACGTCCAGCGCGGCAGCCACGCGCGGCAGGATGTTTTTGCCGTTGGACGTGGCGGCCGCCAGGATGTGGCTGTAGCCCTTGCCCAGCTCGGCTACCAGCGGCGCAACGTTTTCCGGCAGTTGGTGCGCGTAGGCAGCGTTGTCAGCCGACAGCACTTTGGCCACGCCCACGATTTTCGCAGCGGCTTCAGCCACGGCGCCAGCGCCCTGGCCAGCTACCAGCACGTGAATGTCGCCACCGATTTTAGCGGCAGCAGCAACAGTGTTCAGCGTGGCCGGAGCCAGCGCCTTGTTATCGTGTTCGGCGATTACGAGGATAGCCATGATCAGATCACCTTCGCTTCGTTTTTCAGTTTCTCGACCAGTTCAGCCACCGACTTGACCTTGATGCCCGCGCTGCGTGCAGCCGGCGCTTCGACCTTGAGGGTCTTGTTGGTGGAGGCGGTGGAAACGCCCAAAGCGTCAGGCGTCAGCACTTCAAGCGGCTTCTTCTTGGCTTTCATGATGTTTGGCAGGGACGCATAACGCGGCTCGTTCAAACGCAGGTCGGTGGTGACGATCGCTGGCAGTTTCAGGGAAACGGTCTGTGCGCCGCCGTCGATCTCGCGGGTCACGGCAACGCTGTCACCAGACACTTCGACCTTGGAGGCGAAGGTGCCCTGACCGTAGCCGCTCAAAGCTGCGAGCATCTGGCCGGTCTGGTTGTTGTCGCTGTCGATGGCTTGTTTGCCGAGGATCACCAGCGATGGCTGTTCCTTGTCGACAACGGCCTTGAGCAGCTTGGCCACGGCCAGCGAGGTCAGGTCTTCGGCGGATTCGACGAGGATGGCGCGATCGGCACCCAGTGCCAGCGCGGTGCGCAGTTGTTCCTGGGCGGTGGTCGGGCCGATGGAGACAACGACGATCTCAGTCGCCACGCCTTTTTCCTTCAGGCGTACGGCTTCTTCTACGGCGATTTCGCAGAAAGGGTTCATCGACATCTTGACGTTGGCGAGGTCGACGCCGGAGTTGTCCGCCTTGACGCGAACCTTGACGTTATAGTCGACCACTCGTTTGACAGCTACAAGAACCTTCATGGATTCCTCGTTACTCTCCGGTGAAAAAAAGTCGCCTAGGCGAACCTGGCGGTTGATGCTCATGGGCGCAAGGGCACCTCTAAAAACGCCGGCATGAACCACACATGACCCAGCTCACGGGAGTGAAGACCATTCGTCAGTGATGACCGATGAGTCATTCATTATCGCGGCGTGTAAACTGCGCGTCCGAACCACGCAATGCGTCACTTTGTGCTGCCTTCGCCCTGTCTTTAGAGGTGCTCTTGAAACCAACAGTCAGCCTACGGCGAGCGCAAAACCGCCCGTATCTTGACCGGAACGCCTATTCCGGTCAATACGGCAAAATGGTCAGTCATAAGCCGTACGTCAGTGATTTATCTGGGCTGCGGCAATTTCAAACAAACGTTTGTATTGGACCCTGAGAGTGGTGTAGATATAATGCGCCGCTTAAGAGAGACACGCGTTTCATCCATTGTCGCTTTCGTCGCTTTTTGCGAAGGAAACAACGGATGCAACGCCAAACCTCCAATTAGAAAAAACTGTGAGCCTTGAGTAGGAGATAGCCCTGTGGAACGCGAATACATGGAATTCGACGTGGTCATCGTCGGTGCCGGCCCCGCTGGCCTGTCTGCCGCTTGCCGACTGAAACAGAAGGCCGCCGAAGCCGGTAAGGAAATCAGCGTCTGCGTGGTCGAAAAAGGCTCGGAAGTCGGTGCGCACATTCTCTCCGGCGCGGTGTTCGAACCCCGTGCCCTGAACGAATTGTTTCCAGACTGGAAAGAACTCGGCGCACCGCTGAATACGCCCGTCAAACGCGATGACATTTATGTCCTGAAAAACGCCGAGACCGCGAGCAAAATCCCTGACTTCTTCGTGCCCAAGACCATGCACAACGAAGGCAACTATATTATTTCCCTGGGCAACCTGTGCCGCTGGCTGGCCCAGCAGGCCGAGAACCTGGGCGTGGAAATCTACCCGGGGTTTGCCGCCCAGGAAGCGCTGTTCGATGAGAACGGCGTGGTGCGCGGGATCATCACCGGCGACCTGGGTGTCGACCGTGAAGGCCAGCCGAAGGAAGGCCTCTACACCCCGGGCATGGAACTGCGTGGCAAATACACGCTGTTCGCCGAAGGCTGCCGTGGTCATATCGGCAAGCAACTGATCAAGCGCTTCAACCTGGACAGCGAGGCCGACGCCCAGCACTACGGCATCGGCCTGAAGGAAATCTGGGAAATCGACCCGGCCAAGCATCAACCCGGCCTGGTGGTGCACACCGCCGGCTGGCCGCTGGACATCATGGGCACCGAGAACACCGGCGGCTCCTTCCTTTATCACCTGGAAAACAACCAGGTGGTGGTCGGCCTGATCGTCGACCTGTCCTACAGCAATGCCTACCTGTCGCCGTTCGACGAGTTCCAACGCCTCAAGCATCACCCGGTGCTCAAGCAGTACCTGGAAGGTGGCAAGCGCGTCAGCTATGGTGCCCGCGCCATCTGCAAGGGCGGCCTGAATTCGCTGCCGAAAATGGTCTTCAAGGGCGGCGCGTTGATCGGTTGCGACCTCGGCACCTTGAACTTCGCCAAGATCAAGGGCAGCCACACCGCCATGAAATCCGGCATGCTCGCCGCCGAGGCGGTGGCTGATCGCCTGTTCGCCGAATCCGAAGGCGGTGATGAGCTGACCACCTACGTCGACGCTTTCAAGGCCAGCTGGCTGTACGAAGAGCTATTCGCCAGTCGCAACTTCGGCGCGGCGATCCACAAATACGGCGCCATCATCGGCGGCGGCTTCAACTGGCTCGACCAGAACATCTTCGGCGGCAAGCTGCCGTTCACCCTGCACGACAACAAGCCGGACTACGCCTGCCTCAAGCTGGCGGCCGACAGCAAGAAGATCGACTACCCGAAACCGGACGGCAAGATCAGCTTCGACAAACTCAGCTCGGTGTTCATCTCCGGTACCAACCATGAAGAAGAACAGCCCTGCCACCTGAAGCTGACCGACCCGAGCATTCCGATCGGCAAGAACCTGCCGCTGTACGACGAACCGGCCCAGCGCTACTGCCCGGCCGGCGTGTACGAAGTGGTGACCAAGGAAGACGGCGAGAAGCGCTTCCAGATCAACGCCCAGAACTGCGTGCACTGCAAGACCTGTGACATCAAGGACCCTTCGCAGAACATCACTTGGGTGTCGCCGGAAGGCGCTGGCGGACCGACTTACCCGAACATGTAAGCCGACACGCTGAACATCGAGGCTCCCGCAATGGGGTAATGCTGTTCACTTAAGAAAAATGATGGACCTGTGGCGAGGGAGCTTGCTCCCGCTCGGCTGCGAAGCAGTCATAAACCGGCGGGTGCGGTGTGTCTGATGCTCCGTATTTGGCAGGTTGTGGGGCCGCTTCGCGGCCCAGCGGGAGCAAGCTCCCTCGCCACGGGTTTGTCGACTGTCTTAAGTGAACAGCATTACCCGCAATGGGGGCCTTTTTGTTACCTACCATCCCAGGAGCACCGCTCCCACAAGGGATTTTCAGTGGATCAGGCGGCGCGCTCTTCCCCAGGGTTGCGCTCGAAGTAACGCTTGTATTCCCGGCTGAACTGCGACGAACTCTGATACCCCACCTGATGCGCGACCTGGGCCACGCCCAAGCCTTCGCTGAGCAGCAGTCGTTGAGCCTTGAGCAGGCGCAGACGCTTGAGGTACTGCACGGGCGACAGCAAGGTGCTGCGCTTGAAATGCTCATGGAAGGTCGAAGCGCTCATGTTCGCGCAACTGGCCAATGTCTCGACGTTCAGCGGCTCGGTGAAGTGCGCATGCAAATGGCTCAGGGCCGCGGCAATCCGGGCGAATTGGCCTTGCTGCTCCACCAGCGCCCGCAGCACATCGGCCTGGGGCCCGCGCAACGCGACGAACAGCAACTCCCGCAGCCGCGCCTGGCCCATGACCTGGCATTCCAGTGGGTCGTGCAAGCACTGCAACAGGCGTTCGACGCATCCGCGCATGGCGCCATCGAGCACGGCGCTGGTCATGGACTCCGGCGTCTGGGCCGCGAGGCTTCGCCCCGGCATCAATCCCATGGCCAGCACCAGCTCGCCCAACAGCGCCCGATCGATCGCAACCGAAATCCCGAGCAACGGAGCATCGGGCATGGCGTAGGTTTCACATTCGAACGGCACCGGCAACGCCTGGATCAAGTAATGCCCGGCGCCGTACTCCAGCGTACGCGGTCCCAGGTACGCCAGCTTGCTGCCTTGGGCGATGATCACCAGGCTCGGCTCGTAGAGCTGCGGGCCACGGGCGATGTCCTGGCTGCACCGCAGCACTTGCACGCCAGGCAGGCGCGTAGGAATAAAGCCGTCACGGGTCGCCAAGGGTTCGATCAGCGAAACCAGCGCCGCGTTGGCATCGAGATGACGGGTCAGCAACATGGGGAAACTTCACGAAAAAATGGATGGGAACATCATCGCAGGTCTGGCGTCACATAGGAGCAATCCTAGGCCAAGGCCGGAGGATTAGGCATGACACCCGTAGGAATGGTCATCGCCGCATACGGTCAAGGCTCCCAGAATAGATCACCTCACTGTTCACTGCTTAGCGAGGTCCATCATGTACACCGCCATCGGATACGCCGCCCAATCGCCCACCACTCCCCTCGCCCCCATGAAGTTCGAACGCCGCAGCCCGCGAGCTGACGATGTGGCGATCGAAATCCTCTATTGCGGCGTCTGCCACTCCGACATCCACCAGGCGCGCAACGAATGGGGCATCGCCGTTTATCCACTGATGCCTGGCCACGAGATCATCGGCAAAGTCACCGCCGTCGGTGCAAATGTCACCCGTCATAAGGTCGGCGACTTGGTGGGTGTTGGCTGCATGGTCGATTCCTGCCGCGAGTGCGAAGCTTGTCACGCGGACCTGGAGCAATACTGCTATCAGGGCATGACCCAGACCTATGCCAGCCCGGACCGGGTCAGCGGCGGGCATACCATGGGTGGCTACTCCAACAGCATCGTGGTCCAAGAACACTTCGTGTTGCGCATCCCGGCCGCGCTCGACCCGGCCAGCGCCGCACCGATTCTCTGTGCCGGCATCACCACCTACTCGCCCCTCAAGCACTACGGCGCGAAGGCCGGCGACAAGGTCGGCGTGCTGGGCATGGGTGGCCTCGGCCATATGGGGATCAAGTTCGCCAAAGCCATGGGTGCGGAAGTCACGTTGTTCACCCGCTCGGCCAGCAAGGCTGAAGAGGCCCGTCGCCAGGGCGCCGATCATGTGATCGTGTCCACCGATCCCGAGCAGATGGCCGCCGCGGCCGGACGCTTCCATTTCCTGCTGGACACCATTCCAGTGCAGCACGATCTCAATCCCTACCTCAGCACCCTGCGCTTCGACGGCGTGCACATCCTGGTGGGTCTGGTCGAGCCGATCGATCCACCGGTCCATGCGGCCAACTTGATCATGGGCCGGCGCGTCCTGGCCGGTTCGTTGATTGGCGGGATCGCAGAAACCCAGGAAGTGCTGGATTTCTGCGCCGAACACAACATCAGCTGCGACATTGAAATGCTCGACATCCACCAGATCAACGAGGCCTACAGCCGCATGATCGCCGGGGACGTGAAGTACCGCTTCGTCATCGACATGGCAACGCTCAAGGCCTGACCTTCGTCAAACCTTGGCACCCAGTTCCGCCGACAGCCGGGCTGTGACCCCTTTGACCAGGGGAATCAGCTCGGCCATCTTTTCCAGCGGCATGTACGGCACGGTGCTGGCGATGCTGATACCGGCAACGATGCGCTTGCCGGCGTCACGGATCGGCGCCGCCACACAGCGAATCGACGGTTCGTTGTCTTCCAGGTCGAAGGCATAGCCCCCCGCCACGTACTCCAGCATCCGTTGCTGGAACTGTTCCCAGGATTGCTCCTGATGCTGGGGCCAGAACTGATTCTTCCCACCAGCTGGCAGGCTGATTTCATACAGCCGCTTCCATTGTTCCTGCGAGTCATCGAGCATCAGCGCCTTGCCGATCCCGGTGCGCGCCAGCGGCATGCGATGGCCTACGCGCGAGCGCATTTCCGGGCCGTTACGCCCTGGATTTTTCAGCAGGTACAAGACTTCATCGCCCTCACGAATCGCCAGGTGCACGGTGTCCCCGGTGAGCGCCGACAGCTCGTCCAGGTACGGCCCCGCCAGGCTCACCAGTGGCAACTCTTCCCGGGCCTGGAAACCCAGCTCGATCAGCTTCGGTCCCAGCAGGTAGCCCACTTGCGGCACTACGCGCAGGTAACGTTCGTCCACCAGGCAACTGGCCAGGCGATGGGTGGTGCTGCGGGTGGTGCCGATCAGCCGGGCGATTTCCTTCAAGTCACGGGCGCCGCTGGCGACCGCCTGCACGACACCCAGGCCGCGCAGCAATGTCTGGGTGCCTGTGGGCGCCGCATCCTTGGTGATTTTTGGATCGTCTTGCTGCATAGCCGGCCTTCAACAGTGAGCGGGGAACGGGCGGCATTATGGTCGCCCGCCCCGTCGGACTACAACTCGATGCGCTCGACCTTCCCCACCAGCAGGATGTAGGACAGCGCGCCAGCCAGTGCCAGGACAGAGATATAGGTAATGGCCGGGGCAAACGAATCGCCGCTGGCGAGAAAGCCGATGACGATCGGCGTGGCGATGGCCGCCAGGTTGCCGATGAAGTTGAACACCCCGCCCGTCAGCCCGAGCAACCGCGCCGGGGCCAGTGTGGAGACCAGCGACCAGGTGATCGACGCCAGGCCATTGCCGAAAAACGCCAGGGCCAGGAAGGCGATCACCAACGGCGTCGACTCGACGAAGTTGGCGCCGATGATCGAGGTCGAGATCAGCAACCCGCCAATGATCGGCAGCTTGCGCGCAAACCCCACGGTGGCACCGCGGCGAATCAGCCAGTCGGAGAAGAACCCGGAGCACAGCACGCCGACAAACGCCGCGAGGAACGGCAACGACGCCAGCAGGCCGGACTTGATGAAATCCATGCCGCGATATTTCACCAGGTAGGTCGGGAACCACGTCAGGAAAAACCACAGCGTGGAGTTGAGGCAGAACTGCCCCAGGTAAATGCCCCACAACTTGCGTTGAGTCAGGACAATGCCCAGGTCGGACCAACTGAATTTGGCCTTGACCTTGGCGGTATCGGCCTGGATATCCACCAGCCCGCCGCCTTCGCGGATCAGTTCGATTTCAGCGGTATTGGCGCCTTTGAAATCCCGGGGCTCGCGATACACCGCGTACCAGATCACCGCCCAGAGAATACCCACCGCGCCCGTGGCGACAAACACCATGTGCCAACCGAAGGCGTGTTGCAGCCACGCCAATACCGGGGTCAGGAAGGCCAGCCCGACAAACTGCCCGGAGGTATAGAAACCGATGGCCGTGGCCCGCTCGCGCTCGGGAAACCAGGTGGTGACCACGCGGCTGTTGATCGGATAAGCCGGCGCTTCCAGGGCACCGACCGCCATGCGCAGCACGAACAGCGCGATGAAACTGGCGGCAAAACCGAGCATGACCGTGGCCACCGACCACAACAGCAACGCCACGCTATACAGAATGCGCGGCGGCACCCGGTCCACCAGCCAGCCACCAGGGATCTGCATGGCGGCGTAGGTCCAGCCGAACGCCGAGAAAATCAGCCCGACGTGGATCGGATCGATGCCCAGGTCACTGGTCAGCGCGGGGGCGGCGATCGACAGGTTGCTGCGGTCCAGGTAATTGATCACCACGGTGATGAACAGCAGGACCATGATGAAAAAACGCTTGCGGCTGGGCGTCACCAACGACGCCTGCGCGCTCAGGGTGTGCGCTTGCATGTGAGGTGCCTCTTTTTATGTTTATTGAGGGCGAAACTAACGAGCAGTCGAGCCCGATCATTCCCACGCTCTGCGTGGAAACGCCTCTACGGACGCTCTGCGTTCGGCTCTTGAGGGACGCGGAGCGTCCCGGGCTGCGTTCCCACGCAGAGCGTGGGAACGATCAAACCGAGAGAGTCAGGCGTGACTCACCACTCGGCAAAACTGCCATCGGCATGGCGCCAGATCGGGTTGCGCCAGCGGTGGCCGATGGCCGCGCGTTCGATGACGTATTCCTCGTTGATCTCGATGCCCAGGCCCGGGCCATTCGGGATCTTCACAAAGCCCTTGTCGTAGTCGAACACCTGCGGATCCTTGATGTAGTCCAGCAGGTCGTTGCTCTCGTTGTAGTGGATACCCAGGCTCTGTTCCTGGATGAATGCGTTGTAGCAGACCGCGTCCAGTTGCAGGCACGCCGCCAGGGCGATCGGGCCCAGCGGGCAGTGCAGCGCCAGCGCCACGTCGTAGGCCTCGGCCATGTTGGCGATCTTGCGGGTTTCGGTGATGCCGCCGGCATGGGAGGCATCCGGCTGGATGATGTCCACGTAGCCTTCGCTGAGCACCCGCTTGAAGTCCCAACGGGAAAACAACCGCTCACCGAGGGCAATCGGGGTGCTGGTCAGCGGCGCCAGTTCCTTGAGCGCTTCGTAGTTTTCGCTGAGCACCGGCTCTTCGATGAACATCAGCTTGTAGGGGTCGAGCTCCTTCATCAGCACCTTGGCCATCGGTTTGTGCACCCGGCCGTGGAAGTCCACGCCAATGCCGACGTTCGGCCCCACCGCATCGCGCACCGCCGCCACGTTGGCCAGGGCAAGGTCGACTTTTTCGAAGGTGTCGAGAAACTGCAGCTCTTCGGTGCCGTTCATTTTCACCGCCGTGAAGCCCCGCGCCACCGCCTCTTTCGCCGCACGAGCGGTGTCCGCCGGCCGGTCGCCGCCGATCCACGAATACACACGGATCTTGTCCCGTACCTGGCCGCCCAGCAGGTCGCTGACCGACACACCCAGGGCCTTGCCCTTGATGTCCCACAGCGCCTGGTCGATGCCGGCCAGGGCGCTCATGTGAATGGCCCCACCACGGTAGAAGCCGCCGCGATAGAGCACGGTCCAAATGTCTTCGATGTTGCGTGGGTCTTTGCCGATCAGGTAGTCGGACAATTCCTCGACAGCCGCTGCCACCGTGTGGGCACGGCCTTCGACCACGGGCTCACCCCAACCGGTCACGCCCTCGTCGGTCTCGACCTTGAGGAAGCACCAGCGCGGCGGAACGATAAACGTGGTCAGCTTGGTGATTTTCATCTTGTTGTCTCTCTTGTCAGATGCAGCGCACAGGGCGCTGGAAAAGTCTTCAGTTCAAGGCGTTCCATGCCGCCACGTAGGCCTTGGCGCGCACCGCCACTTCATCCGCTGTCAGGCCCGGCTTGAACAGCCCGGAACCGAGGCCGAAACCCTTGACGCCGGCTTCGACGAACACCGCCATGTTGTCCGGCGTAATCCCGCCCACCGGCACCAGCACGGTCCCGGCCGGCAGCACCGCGAGCCAGGCCTTGACCACCGCCGGGCCCATTTGCTCGGCGGGAAACATCTTCAGCACATGGGCGCCTTCGGCCAGTGCAGCAAAGGCTTCGGTGGGTGTGGCGACGCCTGGCGACAGGTACAAGCCCGCCGCTTTCGCCGCACGCAGTACCTTCGGATCGCTGTGGGGCATGACGATCACCTGGCCACCGGCGGCTTTCACCTGTTCCACCTGTTCCGGCGTGAGCACGGTGCCGGCACCGATCAGGCAATCGGCGGGCAAGGTACTGCGCAGGATGCGAATACTGTCGTATGGCTCGGGGGAATTGAGCGGTACTTCGATGACGCGAAATCCGGCGCTGTACAGGACTTCGCCGATGGCCGCCGCCTCTTCGGGACGCAGGCCACGCAGGATCGCGATCAGCCCGTTGTGCGCCAGTGCTTGTGTGAGCATGTCAGACCTCCAGTCAGGTTCAGGGGGCGGTGGAATCGAGCAACCCGGCCGCTACGGCCAGTTGCCACAAACCGCGTTCGGTGGCCTGTTCGGCCAGGACCACCCGGGCGAAGCCGCAGGCGTCGAGGGCCCGTTGATAACGGACACAGAGTTGGGAGTTGCCGATCAGCACCACCGTCGGCAGATGGAGGCTGTCGCGTCGCCGACGCTGCACCTCGGCCAGCGCCGTCAGCTCATGGCCGATCAGCAGGCCCGAGAGATAGTCCGCTTGGGCGCTGGCGCCCAACTCGCCGGTCAAGCCCAGGCTGCGGGCGCTGAACACGGTGGACAACGGGCCGATCTGGCCGTCCACCGACAACGCCACTTGCACGCCGCGATCAAAGGCCGCGCCATCGAAGGTCGCACTCCTTTGTTGGGTGCGGCCGAGAATGCTGTGGTCACTGAGCACGGCGAAGATCTCGCCCGTCATGAAGGTATCGAAATGCACGATGCGGCCATCGGCCACTTCCACCCATTTCGAGTGGCTGCCGGGCAGGCCGATCAGCACCGCTTCGTCCGGCAGGCTGTGCAAGGCACCGAGCACTTGGGTTTCTTCGCCGCGCATGACATTGGGCAAGCGTGAACGCTGAATCACGCCCGGCACGATGTGCACATCGACACCGCGAAGGCTGCGAACGGTTTGTAGGGAATGTCCGAGATTGGCGACGTTGGCGGGTGTGTCGCAGTACGGCGCTTCACGCCAGCCCTGAGCACTGCCGACCATGCCGCAGGCGATGACAGGCAAGCCTGGCTGGGCATCGAGCCAGTCGCCGCAGGCTTCGTCAAAGGCCAGTTCGAAACCATCGATGCACACCTGGCCGGCCACATTCCGCGGCCCGGACGGCAACTGCATGATCCCCGACGACAGCGAACGCTGCTCGAGCACCTCGCCACCGGCTGCGAGTTTGTAAGCCCGTAATGAGGTGGTCCCCCAATCGAGCGCGATCAATTGCGCCTGCATCCGCTTCACCTGTTCTGTTTTTTTGGCAGTGAGTGGAACGGACTATAAACCTGCGCGCATCAAAATCTCAATATATAAATATCATTCCCATATATTGGGACAAAATACTGTACCAACAAAGACAATCGCCATCCGCCCAAGACCCTGCTACGTTTCTGACCGGACGCCAAACAACTCTCAGGGAAAAAGTGATGGGACAATTGTTGAAAATCCTCGGTCGCACTTCCTCGATCAACGTCAGAAAAGTGTTGTGGACCTGCCAGGAACTGGACATTACCTACGAGCGCGAAGACTGGGGCATCGGTTTTTCCTCGACCCACGACCCGGCGTTCCTGGCCTTGAATCCCAATGCCCAAGTGCCGGTGCTCATTGATGAGAACGGTGTGCTCTGGGAGTCGAACACCATTTGCCGCTATCTGGTGGGCAAACAAGGGCGCAACGATCTGCTGCCTGTCGAACCTACCGCACGGGCGCGTGTCGAGCAGTGGATGGACTGGCAAGCCACAGAGCTCAACCCGTCATGGGGCTACGCATTCCACGCCCTGGTACGCAAGAATCCAGACTTCCAGGACCCACTGCGCATCGCCGCCGGCGTCAAGGGCTGGAACGAGAAGATGGGTTTGCTAGAGCAGCAGTTGAACCGCACCGGCGCCTACGTGGCCGGTACGGCGTTTTCCCTTGCGGATGTGCTCATCGGCTTGTCGGTGCACCGCTGGCGCCAAGCGCCCATGGAGCGTCCCGACTATCCGGCGGTCGCCGCCTATTGCAAGCGGTTGGAACAGCGCCCCGGATTTGCCGAGTACGCATCTGCCGCATATTCGTGAAGTGCTCAGTTGCCGTGGGCGAAATCCCGTAGCACCTTGCCGTCCATTCGGTAGCGCACCCATTCTTCCTGGGGTTGCGCGCCGAGGGATTTGTAGAACTCGATGGCCGGCGTGTTCCAGTCCAGCACACTCCATTCGAAGCGACCGCAATCGTTGTCGCAGGCAATTTTCGCCAGGTGCCGCAACAAGGTCTTGCCCGCCCCGCCGCCGCGCTGCTCAGGCGTGATGTACAAATCTTCGAGGTACAGGCAATTGCTGCCCAGCCAGGTGGAATAACTGAAGAAAAACACCGCGAAACCAATCGGCACACCGTCACGCAGGCAGATCAAGCCGTGGGCGGTCGCGCCCTCGCTGAACAGGCTACGCTCGATGTCCGCCACACTGGCGATGACTTCGTGGCGGGCCTTTTCGTAATCGGCCAGCTCGGTGATGAAGGCAAGGATTTGAGGCGCATCGCTGGGTTGCGCAGGACGGATCTCGATGGACATGAACAGGCCTTGTAGCCAATTGAAAGCGCCATACTAAGCCGCGGCGCGGCGCTCGTCACATATCGATCCAACTATTTGATCGCGGCGCACGCCTCCTTCAGAACCGCCATTCGTCGCGTCCGAGGCACCAACCCACATCCAGCGAGGCCCAAGATCAGGTAAGCATTCTGAAAAATGGAGGCGACACCCATGATCACTTCAAGGCTGACCGCATTCACCTTCGCCGCGTTGCTGTCCTCGGTGGCCTTCGCGGCTTCGACCTCCGGCACCGGGCCGACCGATCCCGTGCAAGCGCCCAACTCCCCCGCCACCCAAGGCCTGCCCAAATTGAACACCGACGGAACCGGCGGCGGCCTGAACAATGGCCAGCCGCCCGCCACCGGCACCGATCCGCGTGTGCAGGGTAATGACACGGGTCGCCAGGGCGGCATGAATACGCCGGACTCGACAGCGCCTGATAACGCCGAGACCGGGGTGAGCTCGAAAACCACGACCGGTGGTTCGGGCTCCGAAGGTGGCGCCGCCAGCCAATAGCCTCTGCTCAGACATTTGAGGAGGAACATCCCATGCCTCGTGGAAGCAAAGACAAATACACCGCCGAACAAAAGCGCAAGGCCGGGCACATCGAAGAGAGCTACGAGAAGAAAGGCCTGTCCAAGGACACGGCCGAGGCACGCGCTTGGGCAACGGTCAACAAACAGTCCGGCGGCGGCGAACGCTCCGGCGGTTCGGGGAAGGCGAAACCGGCCGCGGAAAAGAAAACCGACCGCAAGGAATCGGCCCGACGTGCCGCCAAGACCCGCGAAGGTCATCCACGCACCAGCAAGGCCTCTCATGAGACCCAGACGGTGGACAGCCTGATGAAGGAGGCCCGGGCGAAAAACATTCCCGGGCGCTCGAAGATGCGTAAGCAGCAATTGGTTGAGGCGTTGCGCAAGGCGGGGTGATTGTCGGCGTCTGGGTGCACGCCTTCGCGAGCAAGCTCGCTCCCACAGTAGGTCTGCGCTGTGCCGAGCTTCTGCGCCCTGACACAAAAAACCTGTGGGAGCGAGCTTGCTCGCGATAGCGGTAGATCAGTCGCCAGAGCTCGCTACGGGTTGTTCAGCGCTGTTTCAGGCGGTCGATCACCACCGCCAGCAGCAGGATCGAGCCGCGGATGACGTATTGGTAGAAGGTGTCGATGTTCTTCAGGTTCATCGCGTTTTCGATGATCGCCAGAATCAGCACGCCTGCAATGACGTGGCGGATCATGCCGATACCACCGCTCAACGACACCCCACCCAGCACGCAAGCCGAGATCACGGTCAGTTCGAAGCCCTGGCCGATCATCGGCTGGCCCGAGGTCATGCGCGAGGCCAGGATCACCCCGGCCAGGGCACCGATCACGCCATGCACGGCAAAGATGATGATCTTGGTGCGATCAACGTTCACGCCGGCCAAGAGCGCCGCTTCCTGGTTGCCGCCAATTGCCATGGTGTTGCGCCCGTAGGTGGTGTAGTTCAGCAGCCAGCCGAAAAACAGGAAGCACACGATGGTGATCAGGATCGGCACCGGCACGCCGAACATCTGCCCGTTGCCGAACACGAAGAACGATTCCTGGGACACACCCACCGCTTTGCCGTTGGCGAAGATGTAGGCCAGGCCGCGGACGATCTGCATGGTCGCCAATGTGGTAATCAACGCATTGACCCGCAGCTTGGCAATGACGATGCCGTTGATCAAGCCGACGATCAACCCCATCACCAGCGCCGCGCTGATGCCAAGGAACACACTGTTGGTGTCGCGCATCACCACCGCCGCGACGACGCCGGCACAGGCAATCACCGAACCGACCGACAAGTCGAAGTGCCCGGACGCCAGGCAATACAACATGGTGCAGGCCGCGATGCCGGTGGTGGAAATCGCCAAGCCCAGCCCGCGCATGTTCAGCGGCGACAGGAAGTTGTCGATCATCAGGGTGCAGAGCACGAAGATGCCGATGGCCGCCAGCAGCATGACCCAGTCATCCAGGAAGCGACGCAGGTCCAGGGGTTTGCGTGCCGTTGGCAGTGCATTGTTTTGAATGGTCATGATTTACCTCTCAGTTCGCCGCGTCGGCAACGCGTTGGCGCGGCAGCGCCAGTTGCAACAGGTTGGATTCGTTGGCCTGGTCACGCGACAGCTCGCCGCGCATGGCCCCTTCGCAAAGCACCAGGATTCGATCGGAAATGCCCATCACTTCCATCAGGTCGCTGGACACCACAATCACCGCGATGCCATCGGCCGCCAGGTTGTGGATAATCTGGTAGATCTCCGCCTTGGCCCCGATGTCGATGCCGCGAGTAGGCTCGTCCAGCAGCAGGACTTTCATCGGCATCGACAGCCAGCGGCCGAGAATCGCCTTCTGCTGATTGCCGCCGGACAGGTACATGATTTTCTGTCCCGCCGTGGGGGTCTTCACTTTCAGCGACTTGATCTGTTTGTCGGCATTGCCCCGTTCCCAGTCGCCACGCAACAGGCAGCCGAGCGTGGAATGAGACGGGCGCGCACTGATGTTGATGTTCTCGCCCACACTGCCCAACGGGATGATGCCTTCTTTCTTGCGATCCTCCGGGCAGAGCAGCACGCCCGCGGCGATGGCATCCCGAGGTGAACGCAATTTCAGTTCCTTGTCGTGCAGGACGAGACTTCCTTCGCGCTGGCGCTCCAAGCCACTGAGCAAGCGCAGCAGCTCGGTACGACCGGCGCCGACCAGCCCGAACAAACCGAGGATCTCGCCCTTGTGCACCTGGAAACTCACCGGTTCACGCAAGCCCGGCCCCAACAAGCCCTTCACTTGCAGCGCCACATCGCCGCGCTCCCGAGGACGGTAGTCATAGATGTCCTGGATATCGCGACCGACCATGCACGTGACGAGTTGATCATGGGTCAACTCGCTCATGTTCTCAAAGGTCCGCACGTAACGACCGTCCTTGAACACCGTCACCGCATTGCAGATGCGGAACACCTCTTCCATGCGATGGCTGACGTAGAGCACCACTTTGCCCTCGTCTCGCAGCCGGCCGATGATTGCCATCAAACGGTCGATTTCCCGGGCCGACAGGCTACTGGTGGGCTCGTCGAAAGCAATGACGTGAGCACCGCGAGACAAGGCCTTGGCAATTTCCACTAATTGGCGCTGGCCGAGGGACAGGCGACCGACTTTTTCCTGGGGGTCGATTTCGTCGGCCAGGCCTTTGAGCAGCGTCAGCGCCTGTTGGCGCAGCACGCCACGATTGACCAGGCCGAAACGCGCCGGCAAATGGCCGAGAAACAAATTTTCAGCGACGGTCATTTCCGGCACCAGGTGCAGTTCCTGGTGAATCACCGCCACGCCGCTGGCGATGCTGTCGGCGGTGCCTTTGAAGGCCATCGTCTGCTCGCCGATCTGCAAGTCGCCGCTGCTCGGGATGTAGGCACCACCGAGGATCTTCAGCAACGTGGACTTGCCAGCGCCGTTTTCGCCCATCAAGGCATGGACCTGCCCCGGATGGGCGACGAAACTGATATTGGCCAGCGCCTGCACGCCGGGAAAGGACTTGCCGATCCCGTTGAATCGCAAGCTGCCGCCGATGTTGTGTTGCCGTGTCGCTGTTTGCGCTTGCATAACCACCTCGAACTTACAGAGATCAAGCGACCCCGCCACTCAAGTGACCAGGGCCGCTTTTGAATCAATCGGCCATCAGTTCCACAGGCCGATTTTTTCCAGCTCTTGCTTGAAGTTCTCCCGGGTGATCAGCGTCACCTCGTCCATGGCGGTGTACTTCGGCGGCTCCTTGCCGGTGGTGATCCACTCGTACATCATTTCGGCGGTCTTGTAGCCTTCGATGTGCGGGCTTGGCAGCATCGAGCCGAAGAAGCCGCTGTCAGGCTTCTTCAATTCACCGATGGCGTCGGTGCCGTTGATGCCGATGCCGATCACATTGGCCGCCTTGAACCCAGCGGCTTCGGTGGCGCGCACGCCGCCCAGCACAGTGTTGTCATTCATGCCACCGATGATCAGGTTCTTGGCGGCGCTTGGCAGCTTCACCAGGGCCGAGTTGGTGGAGTCCATGCTCCCGGGCACGTCGAGGGTCTTGAGCGCCGAATAAAGGATGTGGTCTGCCGGCATCCCGGCCTTCTTCAGGGCATCGACCGAACCGTCGGTGCGCTTCTTGCCGGTGTCCAGTTCGTTATAGGTGTTGATGACGGCATAGGTGTCTTTCCAATCCCAGCCACGTTTTTTCGCCTCAGCCGCCATGGCGCCGCCCTGCTTCTGGCCGACTTCGAACGCCGCCATGCCCAAGTACGGTACGTCTTCCATGAACTTGCCATCGGAACCGACGAAGCGGTCGTCGACGGCGATCACTTTCATGTCATTGAGCTTGGCCTTGGCCACGATGGCCGGGCCGAGGGACACGTCCGGCGGGCAGATCACAAAGCCCTTGGCACCGTTGGCGGCCAGGCTGTCGATGGCCGAGAGGGTTTTCTCGCCGTCGGGCACGGCGATCTTGATCAATTGGAAGCCTTTATCCTTGGCCGCCTTCTCGGCAAACGCCCATTCGGTCTGGAACCAAGGCTCCTCGGCCTGCTTGACCAGGAAACCAATTTTTACCGCATCGGCCGCCAGCAAGTGGCTGCCGAGGCTGACCGCGGTAACCGCCAGGGCGGCGCGACACAGGGAACGGATCCCACGACGATGTTTCATAGTTGACTCCTTGTTTTTTTTATTGAAAGCCAAACGACCAGGGTTCTGCTCCACCGTCGGTGGAAATGCGCAGGCTGGGCGGTCACATCAAGTTGCTACACAGCATAGGCTCAAATAGTCATATCGTATGATGATTGGATTGCAGGCGAAGTTTCCCACTGCAACCCAGGAATATTCAGTCGTGGTACATGACCGAACGTCCCCCATCGATGGTGATGCATGAGGCATTGATAAACGGTGCTTCATCGCTGGCCAGGAACACGGCCGTCATTGCCACTTCGATCGGTTGCCCGATGCGCCGTGGCGGGTGCAGATCCAGCGCGCGCTGGCGTTCGGCATAAGGATCGGCAAAGCCGTTCCAGTAGTCGACGTTCAGTTGGGTCTCGATATAACCCGGTGCGATGGCATTGACGCGTACCCCTTTGGGCGCGTATTCGATGCCCAGGGCACGCGTCAGGCCGAGCAAACCGTGCTTGGCCACCGGGTAAGGGAAGCAACCGGGAATGATGTGGGACGAATGGGTCGAGGCGATGTTGATGATGCTACCCACGCCCTGCTCGATCATCTGCGGCAATACCGCCTTGCAACCGTACCAGGCGCCATCCAGGTCGATGGCGAAGCAGCGACGCCAGTCTTCTTCGGTCATTTCCAGCGGGTCACGGAATACATTGACACCGGCGCAATTCACCAGCACATCGATGCGACCATGCCGCTCGACGGCATGCCGGGCCATGGCGTGCAGGTCCTGCTGGTCCGACACATCGGCTTTCAGCGCATGCACGTCCGCCCCGCGCTCACGCCAATGAGCGGCAACCGTCTCGACCTTCTCGGCCTGAATATCACTGATCACCAGCCGTGCCTGTTGCGAAGCGAACGCGGCGACGATCGCCTTGCCAATGCCCTGGGCCGCGCCGGTCAGCAGCACCACTTTGTTTTTCAGGCGCTCGCCCTTCGGAGGCTCGGGCACTGGCGGCAATGAAAGCGGCTCAGCCATGGATCAAGACTCCCGGACGCAGGCACGACGAAAACCGGGCATCCAGGGACGACCGGTCAAAAGACGTTGCAAGCCGTGAATCGCGTACGCCGCCGAGGCGTACGGGGGAGGATCGTTGCATCACTTCACCTGTTTTGTTTTTTTAGTGTGAGTGCGTATTGCCGATGGAGTCGACTATAAACCCGACCGCCGAACAATCTCAATATATATATTTACATCCCATATTTTGGGATTTACCCCGCAAACCGAGTACAGGCCACGCCCGGTATGTCGACCCGCATGGACAGCACCGCACCGTCCAGCGGATGACCCAACGGGCTCGCCGCACTGGTGATGTACAAGGTCTTGAGGTCTTCGCCTCCAAACACACAGCTGGTCGGCCGGCTGACGGGCAGTTCGATCACCCGGTCGACCTGGCCTTGCGGATTCAATCGCAGCAGGCAACTGCCGTCCCAGCGCGCGTTCCAGATATAACCCCGGGCATCCATCGCCGAACCGTCCGGCCCGCCGCGCGGGTGTGGACCGAACCAGACCTCGGCGGGAGCCAGGCTGCCATCGGGATGGATAAAGTGCCGATACAAAGTGCCGTCGAGGCTCTCGCCGAAATACACCGTGGTGCCATCTGGACTCCACAACAAGGTGTTCGGGATACCCAGCCCGCGTAACAACGGCATGACCCGGCCATCGCCACTGACACGAAAGAGGCCGCCAGAGCGCCGCTCGATGGGTAGGTCCTCTGCGTTTTCACCGATGTTGTTCTGCATGGTGCCGAGCCAGAGCTGGCCCAAGGCATCGCAACGGGCTTCGTTGGCACGATTGCCCAGTTGCGGGTCGGCCATGCACAGCAGGGTCAGGCGCGGTTCCAGGCCCGGCGAATCGAGGTCCAGCCGGTAGACACCACTGCTCAGCGTCACCAGCGCATCGCCACTCTGCGTCGGGATAAAGGCGGACACATGTTCGGGCATCTGCCAGATCTGCACATTGGCGCCGATCAACCGCAGCGCCTGCTTGCCGGCGATATCGACCCAGTACAACGCCTGGGTCGACTCATCCCAAAACGGCCCCTCGCCCAACTTCGCCCGATGTTCCGTAACAGCCGTCCACGTCATTGAAACCTCCCGTTCCCTATCTGCCCGGCAGCGTCTGTCCGACCGGCCATGACATTAGGGTAAAAGCGCTTGATGGCCAGGTCTGCGTTATCGATCAGGGTCATGCAGGCCCACACGCCCCGCGCCGCGTCACGGGCAGCGATGGCGTCGGCGATGTCCTTGTGGATGGGCAAGGTGCGGCGCAGTTCATCCGGGTCGGCAGCCGACACCTCGAACGATACTGCCAGCAGCGCGCCCAGGGCCGGGACCATCTGTTCGATGAATTGATTATGGCTGGCGGCGAGGATGCATTCGTGGAAAAACTGGTCGGCGCGGTTGTAATCCGCGCCGCTGTCCACGGCCCGCTCCAGCGCATGGTAGGCCAGGCGGATTGCCTGCACCTGATCAGCCGTGGCCCGTTCACAGGCCCAACGCACCGCCATCGGCTCGATGGTGCGGCGCAGGTCCAGCAGGTCATCGACGAAATTTTCCGGCAAGCCGCTGCGTGACAGCCAGCCAACCACTTGAGGGTCGAACAGGTTCCAGCGTCGCACCGGCAACACCCGCGTGCCGACTTTCGGCCCGACCTCCAGCATGCCTTTGGCCACCAGGGTCTTGATCGCCTCGCGAATCACCGTGCGACTGACGCCCAGTTGTTCGCCCAAGTCCGCCTCGACCTTGATGGTTTGCCCAGGCTTGACCTGGCCGGCGGCTATCCAGCCCCCCAGCCAATCGACGGTCGATGCATGAAAACTGCTGGACATGAAAACCCCGCGAGCCACTCTTATAGGAGGCTCACGCTAATCATCATACGATTGGGTGTCAATTTGAATTTTTACGTAACCCACCTGTGGGCGAGCTTGCTCGCGATAGCGGTCGTCCAGCCAACACAGCTGTTGGATCAACCATCGCTCCCAAAAGGGCTCAGGGTTCCAGGCCTATGGGGAAGAACACGCCACCGCTCCACACGCCCAACCAGCGCTGTCCGTCGATCTCGCGACTGACCGCCAGCTCCACCAGTTGGTAGAACACATTGCGATGGATCAGTGCTTCGAGATTGCTGCGCACATGCACGTAGGGCGCGGGTTCCTGGGTCTGGGGATCGATCACCACCCGCAGCGGATGCTCGCCGCCGGCCTCAGTGGTTTCCTCGACATTGGTGGTGAAGCGCAACAACTGACCTTCCCCCTGCCCTTCGACCTCAAGGGTCACGGCCACGAACGGCACGTCATCGACCTTGATGCCGACTTTTTCCACAGGGGTAATCAGGAAGTAATCATCGCCGTCGCGGCGGATGATGGTGGAGAACAGCTTGACCATCGGCTTTCGCCCGATAGGCGTACCCAGGTAATACCAGGTGCCGTCCCGGGCGATGCGCATGTCGATGTCGCCGCAGAAGTCAGGGTTCCACAAGTGAACCGGCGGCAGGCCTTTGGTCTTGGGGATCTGCCCCAGCAAGTCATTGGCTTTTTGCGGTCCGCTCATGGTGACTCCTGATTATTTATTCGTCGCTCATCCCCAGCAGGCTGCGGGCATATTCACGCAAAGGCGTGGCGATGAGGTCTTGTGGCTGCTTGTCGTGCAACGTCAGTAAACCGCCACGACTCTTGATTCGTGCAGTATCAATCAAATACTGGGTGCTGGTCTCGATCAACATGATTTGAATCACGCTGGTATCGACACCCAAGCGATCCAAGGCTTCTTCATCCTGCCATTCATCCGTGTTGCCGATGCGGTTGTCAGCCTTGGCAAAGCGGGTGTACAGCAAATAATGGGCGCCAGCGGAACGGGCCTCGCCCATGGCCTGGTCGAGGCCTTCGGGAACGCGGGCGCGACGGACCATGGGGAAATATTCGATGAAGCCATTGAAGGCTTCCTCGGCCACGACGTTGGGACGCGGATAAGCGCTGCCTGGCGGAGCGAAGGCGCCCTGGGCGATGTAGATGAACGAGTCGGGCTGAATACGCAGGTTGTTCACACGACGGCTGTCGCTATGGTCCAGCAGGCCGGCGTCGCTCATGTGGTAACGAACGCCCTCTCCCATGTCACTGACATTCATGCAGCCACCAAGCGCCAAAATGGCCAGCAGCAAAACCAGGCTACGCATCCTACCCTCCAAAAACCGGTGTCGGAAAACCGGCGAATGGTCGTGGGATGCAGCTTTTGCGCCAGCTTGATGGGGGGGACGATTCGTTCCTGTGGCGAGGGGATTTATCCCCGCTGGGTTGCGCAGCAACCCCAAGAACTATCGCCTCGGAGCATCAGGTCGAATATTTCTATCCTTTGGGGGCGCTTCGCACCCAGCGGGGATAAATCCCCTCACCACAAAAGCCTTATTCAGCCGCCGATGATTTTCATGATGGTCGCGCCGCCGGAGAATGCCACTTCCTGCTTGTCCCCCAACGCCTTGACCAACAAGCGCTGAAGCGCCGGCAATGCCTGGTGGCGGGGCTTGTCCAGCAGGTCGCCGACGAAGTGACGGTTACTCGACGACAGGCAGCCATGCAGCCAACCCGTGGAAGACAACCGCAACCGTGAGCAGGTACGGCAGAAAGGCACGCTTTCGTTGGCGATCACGCCAAAGTGCCCCAGCCCCGGTATCTCATAGCGCACCGCGGTAGCATCCACCGGCGCATCGGCTTGCAGGTACTCGTACTGATCACCGATCAGGCTGAGCAGTTGCTGGAGGCTGACGAACTGTTGCAGGAAGGCATTGG
Source organism: Pseudomonas sp. NFACC16-2 (assembly GCF_900119205.1). Lineage (NCBI taxonomy): Bacteria > Pseudomonadati > Pseudomonadota > Gammaproteobacteria > Pseudomonadales > Pseudomonadaceae > Pseudomonas > Pseudomonas sp. NFACC16-2. The sequence continues at coordinate 119,429 of NZ_FPIX01000012.1, forward strand.
AGTCGCTGGCCAGGTGCCCCATGCGCATCAACTCGATGAAACGCAACTCATAGCCACGTTCCAGACAGTATTCGAGCAAAGGCATCACCTGATCCAGGTTCTGCCCGCGCAACGGCACCATGTTGACCTTGATCTTCATCCCGGCGGCTCGGGCCTGTTCCATGCCGTCGAGCACGGTCGCCAGATCGCCGCCCCGGGCGATACTGCGAAACGCGGCGGGGTCCAGGGTGTCGAGGGAAACGTTGATGCGACGGATACCGGCGTCTACCAGCAAGGGCAGTTTTTTCGCCAGCAACTGGCCATTGGTGGTCAGGCTGATGTCTTCCAGGCCCATCTGCCCCACCGCCATCATGAAACGCTCGAGCTTGGGGCTGACCAACGGTTCGCCGCCAGTGATGCGCAGCCGCTCGATGCCAGCGGCCTCGATCAAATAGGCCACGCCACGCGCCATGGCCTCGGCCGACAGTTCATCCTGCGCAGCCACCAACCGCTTGCCGTCAGGCACGCAATAGGTACAGGCGTAATTGCAGGCTGAAGTCAGGCTTATCCGCAGATTACGGAAACGCCTGCCTTGACGGTCAACGATCATGGGTCACTCCGGCACGAGAAAAATCGGACTCGCGAAAATTGACCTAGAAATCAAGATTTCGCAAGACCCAAGCCTGAGTATATTACTGGGACACTGCGCCATGTAAGCGGACATGGCGCAATAAGACAGCTGAATGTCTTGGCCTGTGCGGCCTTAGCTGCTCGGGACGTCGGTATCGCGCTTGCGCTTGTTGCCCATGCGCACACCAATGTCCATCAGGAACTGGAAGAAACCTTCCTGATCTTCCAGCACGTTGCTCCAGAACGGCGAGTGATACAGCGCCACCGCGCCATGCACCAGCGCCCAGGCAGCGCAGTAATGGAAATAAGGCGGCACGTCTTCGAGCTTGCCTTCGCTGATCCGGCCCTTGATCAGCAGAGTCAGGCGTTCGAAGTTCGAGGCGCGGATCTTGTGCAGCTCCTCGACCATCTCCGGCACCTGGTTGCCCTTGACCACTTTCTCTTCCAGGCGATCGAACAAGCGGTAGCGCTGCGGGTCGCGCATGCGGAACTCGAAGTAGGCCCGGGACAGGGCCTCCTTGTCCTTGTCCACATCGGCCGAATGCAGCAGCTCGTTCAAATCGCGCTCGTAGTCGAGCATCAGGCGCAGGTAGATCTCCGCCTTGGATTTGAAATGTTTATAAATCGTGCCTTTGCCGATACCCACGGCATCCGCAATCATCTCGACGGTGACACTGTCTTCACCCTGGTCGAGGAACAACTTGAGCGCGGTGTCGAGAATTTCCTGCTCGCGGCGGCGAAACTCACGGACCTTACGGGGTTCTTTGTGCATAAGAAAAAGGTCTGAAGGGTCAAAATTCGAAGCCGGGTATTATGCCTAACTTACGCAAAAATGCACGGATCATCCGTTCTCGGCCACTGTTCTTCACAAAACCGACACGCCCGGCTCGCCGTTTCTCACGCCAATGCGCCGCGCCTGCGAGCTTTGGCGACAGTGAGAACTTATCCGAAGCGAGCGTATTCCAAATTTGTTTAAAAACCACCCCGGCCAGACTGGACGGGTTGGCATACTGATCAATACTTGAACTGTCGGCGCGACATCTCCCCCAAGTGACGCGCTGATGAAGGTACCAACGGACCGCGTGCCTTTGTTTTACTCCTAATGGTCTTAACCCGGATTCACCCCCCAGAACCCGGGTTTTTTTTGCATGGAATTCAGGCTTGCGCCACACGCACGTGAGCCAGTGGAAACAACTGCTTAAAATTTTCCGTCGTCTGCTCGGCAAACCGCTCGTAGGACTCACCGCGCAGCATCGCCAGAAACTCTGCCACTTCCCGTACGTATTGCGGAAGGTTCGGCTTGCCACGATAGGGAATGGGCGCCAGGTAAGGCGAGTCTGTCTCCACCAGCAGCCGATCAGCCGGCACTTTGCTGGCAACGTCGCGCAATGCATCGGCATTGCGGAACGTGACAATCCCGGACAAGGAAATGTAATAGCCCATGTCCAGGGCGGCCTTGGCCATGTCCCAATCTTCGGTGAAGCAATGCAGCACCCCCGCCTGGGGCAGCGCGGCGTCACGCAGCAAGGCCAGGGTGTCAGCCCGGGCGCCGCGGGTGTGGATGATCACCGGCTTGCCGGTTTGCCGGGCGGCCTCCAGGTGCAGCCGAAACGACGCCTGCTGCACGTCGGCGGCTTCCGGCTCGTAGTGATAGTCCAGGCCGGTTTCGCCGATGGCGACTACCCGTGGATGGTCCAGCTCACGCAACAGCCAATCGAGCGCCGGCGCGGCGTCGGGCTGGACATCCAGCGGGTGAACACCGACCGAGCAATCGACATCGGCATAACGTTCGGCCAGCGCCTTGACGTCGGCGGCGTTGTCGGCGCTGACGCCAATGCACAGGAAATGACCGACACCCCGTTCACGGGCCGCGTCCAGCGCAGCATCCAGGGAGCCGCCATGGGCAGCGAGGTCGAGACGGTCAAGGTGACAATGGGAATCTACAAGCATAAAAGGCCGGGCTACATCGTATGAGTGGGACGGTCGGACTTCAGGGAGCCGGCCAAGTGGGTTTCGATCTGATTGCGGGCTGAATTGTCGCCGTCGCTGAATTGCACACCAACGCCAGCGGCCCTGTTGCCCTGGGCGCCTTTGGGGGTTATCCAGATCACCTTGCCGGCGACCGGGATCTTTTCCGATTCATCCATCAGGCTCAAGAGCATGAACACTTCATCACCCAAGCGATAATTCTTGTTGGTGGGAATGAACAGGCCGCCGTTCTTGATGAAAGGCATGTAGGCGGCATAAAGCACCGATTTGTCCTTGATAGTCAGGGACAGGATGCCGTTGCGTGGCCCGGGACTGACAGGTTCGTTCATGCTGATCTCCGCTGCGATTGAGCTGAGTTTAGCGTCCTGTATCACAAATACTGTTCCTTTTTGACGGCGTCTGTTGTCGTCAAAAAAAGGAACGTATTCGCGAAACAGGACACTGGGCCGTGTCTGTCAGTTTCGACCAGGCAAACTCGCCCACTGCACCAACAGCGCCTCGAGCAACAGCACCCGATTGAGGTTCGCTTTGCCCAGCACCTTCTGACGTTGGGCAAGAATCCAGTCCTGAATGTTCAAGATTTTATCTTGGCTGCTTTTTTGCGCCAGGTACTGGATCACCTTGCGCATGTCCGCCAACCCCAGGCCGGCCTCGTCCTCGGTCAATTGGTAGCGCAGGATCAGGCTCGACCAGTCGCAGAACCAGTCAAACAGCAAGAGCAACGGGATCGCGTTCCAACCCTCGGCCAGTTGCGTGGGGGATTGCTGCTGCTTGAGCAGTTTCTTGACCCCATCCACCACCAAGGCCCGCTGCTCCCGTACACCTTGGGCCTGAAGGCTGACAGCCGCCAGGGGCGAGCCGGCCGCCAGGGTCAGCAACTCGACACGCTCTTCGTCGCTGCTGTCGGGCAAGGCCTGGGCCAGCCACTGCAAGCTCATCGCCTCGCTCGGCAGCGGGCAGGCCTGTTGCACGCAGCGACTCTTGATGGTCGGCAGCAAGCGACTCGGCTGGTGGCTGACCAGCAACAGCACGGTGTCGCCGGAAGGTTCTTCGAGACTTTTAAGCAAGGCGTTGGCGGCGTTGATGTTCATCGACTCGACGGGTTCGATCAGCACCACCTTGCGCCCGCCCATCTGAGAGGTCTGGACCACGAAGCTGACCAGATCCCGAACCTGGTCGACCTTGATCGCCTTGTCCGCCTCCTCCGGTTCCAGCACGTAATTATCGGGATGGCTGCCCGCCTTGAGCAGCAGGCAGGACTTGCACTCGCCGCAGGCGTTCGAGACACCAGGACGCTGGCACAGCAGGCTGGCCATCAGGCGCTCGGCCAGTGCCCGCTTGCCAATGCCGGCCGGGCCGTGCAGCAGATAGGCATGGGCATGCTGGGCACGACCGGCCAGTTGCTGCCAGAGGCCGTCTTGCCACGGATAGGCTTCAGCCACGGACACGCTCCAGCAAACGCGGCAGCAAGCCGTCCAGGGACTGCTGGACCTGGGTCAGTGGTTGCGCGGCATCGATCAGCAGGTAACGCGCCGGATCGGCCTTGGCGCGACTCAGGAAGGCACTGCGCACGGCATTGAAGAAAGCCTGGCCCTCCAGCTCGAAACGATCCAGCCGACCACGGGCACTGGCGCGGGCCAGGCCGATTTCCACCGGCAGGTCGAACACCAGGGTCAGGTCTGGCCGCAGGTCACCCTGGACGAAGGTTTCCAACGCGCCGATGCGCTCCACGGACAAGCCCCGGCCGCCGCCCTGGTAGGCATAGGTCGAATCTTGTTTTCGGTTTTCTGTAAACGTAAACATAGAAGGGTTATAATCCTTTTTATAAAACGTAAACACAGTCTGAAACCCAATAAACCCAGGGTTCACCAGCGAAATAGGAGTTCCACTGTGAGATCAATCATCGGCTTGGCCGCCCTGGCACGGTCAGGAAAAGACACCGTAGCATCAATGCTTCTGGCCTACCCGGGTGTGGCAGCCTTCGCTTTGGCCGATCCTTTGAAGGTCGGATGCCAAGCGCTTTTCGGCCTGACGGACGAAGAGACTTGGAGCGACGATCAAAAGGAAAAAAGCATTGAGCTGTGGGGCCGGTCGCCGAGAGAGTTCTTTCAGACGGTGGGTACCGAATGGATGCGCAATCATAACCCAGACCATTGGCTTGTGAGAGCGGATCGCGAAATCAATCCGCCCGCTTCCCACGTGAACGCCACAACCGCTGAAGCAAAAACAACCACAGACCAAAAAGCAAAAACAGAACAAAAACCTGACGCCCCATTTATTTTTGCCACCAAAGCATTTTTCGATTTCACAGATGACCAGCTCTGGAACCCTGCGAGCGCGGTCATCCAGGATGCCACCTGGGGTCTCTCCCCTGCCGAGGCGGTCGATCTGATCAAGCGCCTGGCTTACGCGATGTATCCGGACTACGACACGAGAAGAGCCCAGCGTGCTGTTGAGCCGTTGAAGCCACGCGGCCAGATCCCTGCGAGCGCCACGACCGTCATCTTCAAAGACATCCGCTTTGAAAATGAAGCTGCGTTCCTGCGTTCACATCACGGGAAGATCTGGCACATCACGCGCCCAAACCTGCAAAAGGTCAATGCGCACTCCTCCGAGCATGGCATTGCCCAGGCTGCCGGCGATATCAACATCGTGAATGACGGGTCTCTCGAAGACTTGAAGGCCTGTGTTGAACACGCATGGCACGCCCACTTGGCGACCACAAGCCAAGCCAGCCAAGACCAAAGTCCAAGCTAAAGCCTCAACCAAGCGAGCACCAACACCAACCAATAATAAGAATAAGAAGAAAACCGATGACAGCCTTCAACACCGCCGCCCCACAAACTGAAGCCCCCAATCCCCACAAGACAACAGCAGCAACAAAGGCCCAGACAGCGGACTCTACGATCCCCGCGGTCGAATCCTCGAATGGCGTTTCAATTCCATGCCGTTACATGTTGAGCCCGTATTACGACCCGAACTCGACGCTGTGCCAGTCGCTGGACTTTATCTTCCAGACGTACACCCCTGAACGTGCCCACTCCAATGGATACATGGTGCGATCAGCCATCGAGCACTTTCTGGACTACGCAAAACTGCACAACGATAGAAACCCTGAGCCGCTGCATATTAAAAAGTACACAGACATCAACTCGGAGGTTTTCATTACCTTCATCACCTATGTGCGTGATGTAGGTAGCCCAATGGAGATCGTTGAACGATTCAAGGGCGCAGCTATATGGGTTGCAAGGGAGACAGGAAAGCTCCCTCTTCTAAACTTGCCTGTCGTCCCGGTTGAAAAGGGTCATGGAAGTCCTCCTCTTACGTCTGAAGGCTTTGAATCATTTCAGAAGGCTTTGGAAGAGCACATCTCGAAATTGCGAGAGAAACTGACATTCCGGGATGTCGTAGACAATGCAGAGCCGTACACAGCAGCCGAAGTTATGGAAGCTGTACGCCCAGCACCTACCAAGGAAAGACTGCTTCAGTGGCAGACCTACGTAAAGACTCAACGAACGAAACCTAAACGATTGACGTATGCCACACGTTTCAGTCAGTGCGACGACGAGGAAATCCGGGCACTCCATCAGGACGAAGACTGCGTCAGCAAATTCAACCAAATCTACAAGCGCGACATCGGCAACTACGCCTTTGATGGGGGATACGATCCTTTCAAGACAGGTGGCTTCACGAACTGGGATATGGACTACGCGCGGGCGATCAAAACGTTCATCACGCATGGTTTCCCGTTCAAGTACACCATGGACGACCTTTACGATAACTATCGCCAACCTCACGTGACGGTCATTCCAGACGACTGCGATGACGTCATCAAGATGATCCTTCACCGTGTTACGACGGCAAACCGAAGCCGCACGACGGAGAGGCTGCTTCAACTGGACGAGTTGTTTTCGCTCTACTACCCCGACACTTTGGACATGACGGCGATTCTGCTGTTCATGATGTTCCAATCGGGCTGGAACAAAGAGACCGCACTCGCGATCGACCAAGATAATTTCGAGCATGTGTTGACCGGAACCATTGAAGCGGCGATCAAGGTGGTGTGGTCGGAGAAAAACCGCTCGCAGGGCGCTGGCAAGCCGTTCGAGACCCCCAAGCGCATTAACATGCCCACGCGCGACGACCAACCGAACAGCTTCTATAACCTCATTCTGCTGGCCCGAGAACTATCCAAGCCGCTCGCGCCCTACGATTTTGACCACATTCCGGCGCTGTCCTCCGAAGACCGTTTGAACCCGCTCTTCCTGTGCATCCGCCCCTGGGCCGAGTGGAAAAAAAGCGCTCGCCACACCTCGATTGCACACCCAAAGACATTCCGGGTAGGTGTTCAGTTTTTTCTGAGGCAATACGAGGTTATCGATAATGGAAACCGCCTGTCTGTGGCCAAGGAGCTGACGCGCCGCCTACGCCCCACCTGGCTTCTTTATAAGAAGAAAAACAACCCGATGGCGTTGCTCTCGATGACGATGGGACACGCGGATCGTGACACCACGGACATCTTTTACGATAACTCCAGCGCGGCTCACCAGGAGCGCCTGAGTCGCCTGCGATCGGCGCTGGAGGACGTTCTCAATCTTCTGCGCACTCGCCAGTTCAAAGGTTTGCTGGGCAAGAAAGCGCAGGCTGACGCCTCGGCGAAACTCAAAGTGTTCCACATCCCCGGCAAGGAAAAAGCGCTATGGGGGTGCGCCGACCAGAAAAAACCGGATTGGGCGGGTTCCGAAATCATCACGAGCACCGGTCGCAAGTGCTACTCGATGAAGGAATGCATCTTCTGCAGCCAGCTGCGGATCTTCGAAGACTCCCTACCGTACCTGATGGAACGTGAATCGCATCTGGACGAGCTTTTGGAAGACGCGTCCGAGTCCGGCTTCAGGTCGCGGTTGGCCAAAGAGCGCGAGGTGTTGAGGTTCATCCTCGATGAGTGGGGGGACGAAGATGAGATTGAGGCGGCCAGCCGCTACCGTCGTTACCAGTCTCCGCTGCTGCCGCGCGACCTGGACATCCTGGAAATCATCTTCGAAAGCGAGGACTACAATGTCTAATCACAACAACACCTCGCCAGGCCGCGAAAAACATCAGGTCGCCGAAGAATTTCAGGCCGTCAAAGATCAACTCGCCATCGACGAGCCAAACGCTACCGACGAGGCAAAAGCCCCAACGTCAGTTGCCGAGGTTGAGCAGGATGACCGCGCTGACAGATCTGCTATCGACGACAACGATGATAAGGACGATAGGGACGACAATGAGCTAACCGACGAGGAGCGGTTACTCCAAGACCTGGAGGAGGACGGGGCGGAGTCTGAAATTGAGGAAGTGGAAGCACTGAACGAAGAGTTCGAGGCTGAGGTCGCTGAGCCTTCCGTCACGCTTGTGAAGAAGCTTGAGTTGACCAACGGGGACTTTCCGGTCGGTGAGCGCTCCGGTTACAACGACGTCACCTGGTACCTGAAACACGGTAAACATGCCTTTCCCAATAACGTTCACTTCGACCGCACGCTTGAGGGCTCGAATACGCTAAAGCGGGCGTTGATCTACCACGTCATTCCTGAATTCTCTCCGTTCAGCTATATCCGCGCCTATTCGACGACCAAAGCGTGGGGCAACGAGTACAAGTTGCTGGAACAGCACATCTTCGAGCCGAACAAGCTGACGGCCAAGCCTGAACACATTCGGATGATTTCGGTGCCTATGCTGCTCAAGGCGTTTGAAGATGCGGCGAATACAGGGCTCAAGCATCAGCTTTTCACCCTGTTCAAGCTGGTGAAGTTCTGGATCAGCTTGTCCGAGCACAAACTGATTCCCCAGGAACTGCGCCTGGACATCAGGCTTGAGGACATTGATACCCCAGAGCGTCGCCGGGAAGCGGTGAGATTGCGATTCCAGGGCAGCCTGGAAGGCTGGGTGAGCTTTTCGGAAGAAGACCTGGAAGTCCTGATGGACTACTCGATGTTCTGGCTTGAAGGTGTCATGCCTAAGCTCAAGGCGCTTAAGGACTACCTGGTAGAGACGAAGGTTGCCTTCCTGTCCGACCAGATGCTGACCCGAACCACACGACAGCACGATCTCGAAGCGCTGATGACCATTACTGTCGACGGCAAGGAGGTCATGCGTCCGAGGTTCCGGGAGCACTTCAAATACGATGCTCTGAACTACTCATATACCTGGATCGAACCGTACGCGGACGTCCTTGATGGCATTCGTAACGCGATGTTCATCATGATCGCGTTGATCACCGGTGCTCGTAAGTCAGAGCTGGCCGTGATGAATTTCAGCGATCTGACCCAAGATGAGAATGGTGAATACTGGCTGCGCATCGTTCGCTGGAAAACTGCGAAAAGCCCTACCCACGGGGAGGTAGACCGCCTGCCGATTCCCAAGTTTTTGGGCGACATGATCCGTGAGTATGAAAATGTCCGAAGCATCAAGCCGTTTATTAAGCAGGGTTGGTTGTTCCAGGCCCAGAAGTCCAACAAGCAAGTCAAAAAAGCCACTCCTGCACTGATCAACTACGTCATCATCAGCCTCAAGAACGAGCTGCCAATTGAGCGCCTGCACTGCCACCGCTTCCGCAAAACCATTGCCGAGATCTTGATCAACCGGGATGAGCGGAACATCGACATCATCCGCGCGCTCTTTGGTCATAAAAGCTTTGCCATGACCTTACGTTACATCGCACGAAATCCGCTGATGGTGCGCACCGTGGCGATTGCCATCGAGCAGAGTTACACCCGGGAATTCCAGGAAATCGTGGCGGGCATCAGACTCGGCGCGCACTCCGGCGATGCCGCCAGGCGTATCTACAGCCAGATCTTCAAGCGCCCTGATGAGTTCGCCGGCAAGCAGCTCAAGGTTACTTTGCTGAGCTACGTCACGCACCTGCTCGCAGCGGGGGAACCCATTTTCGTGCGCAGGACGGCAGTGGGTACCTTTTGTATGTCTGGGGAGCATTTCACCCGGGATACCTTGCCTCCCTGTCTGAAGGGCCGCGAGCTGAACCTGAGCGGCGATCTGATCATGCCTGATCCCAACAATTGTCAACTGGAGTGCCGGAAAATCATCGTGCTCCAAACCGCCAGGCAATCGCTGAAGGACAACGAAACGTTCTACGTGAGCGTGCTGGAGAAAGCCAAAGGCAAGCTGAGCGCGAAGGCGGAATACGAGTTGCAGCGGCGCATTGCAGCGATTCGGGTTCACCTGAACAACCTTGAAACGTCTGGCCATTCCGCTTCTCAAATGATTGAGGTGCAGCATGTCTAAGCCAATCATGCCACCCGCGTTGGCTACGACGGACGATACGCAGGTGCTCAATCCGATTGCCGATGATCAAGGCCCGAGCAATGAGCGTCGAGCGCTTCTGATCAAGATCATTGTCGATCACCATCTCTCTGGTAGCACGGCCAAACTCAAGCTGGTAGATGTGGCAGAGCGTATGGGAATCAGCCGCCAAGCGCTGGATCGGTACTACGGCGATCTCAAGCCCTATATTGCAGGTAAACGGGATGTCGCCGACCTCGTTAATGGCAATGCACTGAAAGTGCAGATCCAGACCCAGACGGTCGTCAACGACATCGAGATCAAGTATCAGCAAAAGATAGAAAGGCTGCGTAAGGATCATGAAAGGGAGCTGGAAAAGTCCTTGAGCACCCATATCACGTCGCTCATGAATGGTGACCTCGTCCTGCTTGAGAGCAACAAGATGAGGATTGCACTGGAGAAGCAGACGCTTCATAACGCAGAGCTGCTTAAACAGATCCAGGCCCTGGAGCTCAAGCTGGCCTTGTCGATGGGTATGAGCGCATCTCATACTTCAGGTTTGGCTATTCCTACTCAGAACAAATTGGCGTTCGATCTGGACATCGAAACCTTGTGCATGGCTCACCAACGCGGGACGAGCCTGGAACAATTCGAGATGGCAAAGTCGTCCGAAATCAGGAAAATTCGCGACAAGCTGGACAAGTATGAAGGAACGCCAAATGTACATCTCATCTTATTTGCAGACCGTTACATTTCTCGATTCCGGAAGTTTGTCGACAACTACACCAGCCTGCGAAACGAATTAAGTCTGATTGTGCGGCTACCACTCTTTTCGCGCATTGAATTCCAAAACTTTCTCAAACCTTTGAGTCCGAAATTCAAGCGAAGCCTTTATATCCCCTACTCCAACTCCGACAGTGAAAAAAAGGCCCAGCGGGTATTCATCTATCAAAAATTCCCGTTACCCCCTACCGAAATTAAAGGCGCCGATAACGCAGACACACCCAATATTGCATGGGGCTTTGATGAAGTCGTCTTTTACAAAATAAAGCAGGGCGACTGATGAAACAACTTATGCAGATAGGGACTTAGTATCATGCTCAGTATCAGCACTAAAAAAATCAGCTACAACAGCATTGATACGTCTTCGAATGTGACGCATTGCATTTTGATTGCTCACCAAAACGGGCAGAATATTCTTCTCAGCCATCCAAACCTTTTTCTCTACCAAAAAACGCGTCAATCAATTAAAACCTCGCTTCGTTATGCCTCGATCATTTCAATGTTCTATCGATTCCTGTCGACTCAGGAAAAAATGAAAGGCAAAGAACTGGGGGTATACCATATGCTTGCCGACAACAAGGATATTGTCCAGTGGCAAGTACAACGGCAAACTGAGCGCGTGAACAAGCAGTCCCTAGGGCCTTCGTTAGAAACGACCCTTGAAGATGCAAAAATCCTCATGGTTTTTTTCAACTGGTTGAACATGAGGGGTTACCTTACCAACGTTAACGTTCAGTTGAGAACTTGGCGTGCCAATTTCCGCAGCCGCCGCATGCTGAATTATATTCAAGCCAGAAGTCATTCCGTAATTGACGCGGATAATATTCGAGTGCTTGAGAAAAAAAGCCGCCAGCGCCAATCTAACTTTCTGATTACTCACGAAGAGATCAAGCTACTGCTGGCTGCTTATGCTGATCCTGTCTATGCGTGCCTCTTCAACCTGGCACTTGGCACGGCCATGCGCCCTATGGATCTGGTGAAATTCCCTTACATTGGCAGCGGTCGTAATCTTCATATATTGCCTTATTCAGAGATGGATAAAACAGTCACCACAACAAAATATACAGTGATCGAAAGTAAAGGAAACAAAGACCGTGTCATCAACATCCACATGGATGAGCTTAAAGCGTTGGAGGACAACTACATCATCCCCCATTACGCGAACCGCAAAAAACGCTACAAAGAGCGTTACGGCCACGATTGCCCGCCCGACATACTGTTCCTGAACAAGAAGGGCGAACCTGTCACTGAAAGCATGATTTCATCCCGAACCAATGATGCAAAGCAGAAGCTGCTGGATCTCGGTAAAGAGTTTCGACCTCACTTGACGTTTTACCAGAGCAGACATTGGTGGCCGACCCAGCACATCATCAGTACGTTTGGTGAAAGGTTGCTAACGGAATCACTAGATGTTCTTTATCTTGCTACTGCCCAAGCGATTATTAACCAACTGGGACATGAAGATATCGAGACAACCTACAAGTACTACGTCGACATGGCACGCGTGATTATGATGGTGTTCAAGGGGCACACGCTGGATCTTATTCAGTCACCCACATACACCGTGACGGGTTTCATAAAACATCTGAGTCTGCCGGCAAACATTGCCGCCGGCGATGAAACCGAGGATCCCTCCTGACGCCATCAGTGAGGACTGATGGATGTTGATGCCCACGTTTTCAGGACAACGCCATGACGCTTAAATCGTCGTTTGCCAGCGTGCTGCGGGCTATGCGAAACAAGCGAAACATCACCCAAAAGCAGTGTACCGATACCACCAGACGCACGTAGTCGCAGCACTCAAAAGCAGAGTCGATATCGGGCCAAGGCGCTGGCGGCGCGGTTGGTTGAGTTGCAAATCCAAGATTGAAGTGGGACACCTTTACTTACACATCATTTTCGATCTTCCAAATTAACACCCCGACCTGCCCAGTGCCTGCAACGCAAGACAGCCGACTCGATGGTGTGACGTTGCACAGTGCAAGATTCTGTCGCTTCAACCACTCGACTGCCCGCTGTTGATTGCCCTCGAACAGTCCCTGCGCCCCCCGTAAAAGCGCCACTGCCTGGCGAAAGGCGTGATCGCTTTCGCCAACAGACGACAGCTTTTGCCCTTTCCATCGGCGAGCTAACTCTGGAGCCTTTCTTCGCCACCTGACTGCAAGCCTGTGCAGGAAATAATCTGTCTCTGCCACGCTGTAACGCTCGTAATAGATACTCAAAGACGGTCTTTCTGGATACTTGCGCTTATCGAATCGGCTTGATAGATTCTGTGTGCGCTGGGTAGGCGCACTTCACCCGTCAGTGTTAGCTGGAAACGGCACTACCGCAGGAACTTAAAGCTAAGGTCATGATTTTTCCAGGCCCCAAAGCGACGTAGGCGGGTGACGTTGTGGTAAGGGGCGGAGAAAAACATGAGCACCACCCCTGTTGTCCCCCCCTCTACGCTCCGTGGTATCAAGCGCAAGGCAAAGTCCATTGCTCGCTTGCATCAAATCTCCCACTCCGAAGCGCTCGATATTGCCGCTCTGGAATCTGGTTACGAGAATTTTCGCCACGCCCAACGAGCCCTCAAGCGCGCTCAGGACAACGCGACTCCCCCATCACCGCGATCATCTCCATCCATTGCGGCTGCGCAGGAAATGGTTGCACCCAACTCTAATGAACAAGGAATGCGCATGGGCATCAAGATGAGCTCCGCCTTTGATCAGAACAAGCAAGAGTGGGAAGCCGACACCTACCAAAAAGGCCTTGGCGCCGAGCCGTTGCAATGCAAGCATTGCGGCACACATGTCACCCATAATCCTCCGCACACCAGGGAGATGCACGACAAGTCGGTCTTCGTGCAGGGGTATTTCCGGTTGTTGCCCAAAGGCGCACACGCCGCAAACTGCCCTTTCGGTGTAGATGAAGAGATCAATAAGATCGCGAAGACATCTGAGGGGTTGATCGAGAGCATCCAGCAGGACAAATACCGGATGCGACTGGTAATGATTAAAGAGGCCCTGGAGGGAACAGGCGCGCCGAAGAATCCGGACGGAGGGGACAGGGCAAAGACGGGCAGGATTTATACCTCCAATCCTGGGCTGTTGCCCGCTTATATCAACTCGGCCAATCGAGCCTTGAAGCTCCGAACGCTCTGCGCAAGCAACCAGGATATCGAGCAGCATCTGGAACTGGTCTTTGAAGGCAATGTGAAGGTAGCCTGGAATCAGTTCTACTTCGAATCGGAACAGCACATGTCAGGCTTTCATGCCGTTTCGCAGAACACCGTGCAGCACCCCATTGCCATCCACGGCCAAGTCAGTAGCGTTCGTTGTGGACTCAAAGGCGACACCAGCAAAAACGTAATAAACCTGCAGATGAGCAAATTCCGGCCGGATCCCGAAAACCCTGTGAATGGAATTGGCGTAGAGGTAAGTATCTGGTCGCCCCAATCCGAGTGGTTTAAGGGCATCCAGGATGGGGACGAGGTGGTGGTGCTCGGCATGTGGAAAACATCTACCACCCCTCCGGCGGCGGCGCAGCGAGAAGGTCGATACAAGACTTTTACCAAACGTCGGCTGAGTTTGAACATGGTACTCAAAGCACAGATCACCAAGGTTCTATGATTGATCGCGAGTGTTCATCAGGCTTACGCGATCTCGCAAAGCTGGTGAACAGTCGTGAGACTCACTCCACCGTTTCCCATCATGGCAGCGTTGGAGTGATTGAGTTTCGTCAGTAACACCGCCGCTGACTAAAAGCTGCTTCCGCTTTTCCATACCCTTCCCCTTGCGGTCTTGGCGATTGGTTCTAGGGTATTGATGGTACGCCTAGAAACCATGGTGACTGGATAAACGCCGCTGATGTCGGTGACAAGATGTCCCATTGAAATAAAGTAACAAAGGTATTGAGGTGATATCGGCGCTGCTCGCTGGCCAGTCCCAACCTCAACATTTTGTCCAGCCGGCCCGAACGGGCCGGCTATGGCATTAATCGGTCAATCAGCTGAAATTTGACCGCCTAACCCACGCATGGAAGTCTGATTTCGAAGCAGACACCATCACCCAAGTTGCGGGCAGTCAGGCTACCACTCAGACGTGAAACAAAGGTCTTCGCCATATACAGCCCCTGTCCAAGATGTTCGCCCTCCTCTACGCCGTCTCGCACAGAGACACCATATTCAAAAATTTCTTCGATAGGGTCATTCGCGATATGAGGCCCATTATTTTTTATGGTGATAACGGCGTCCCCCTGCTCTAAGTAGCCATCGACGATGATGTCGGTATCAAGCGCTCGAAAATCCTTGGCGTTATTGATGATCGCCGTCAGCACCGACTCCAGCATGTCAGCGTCAACCATCACATAAAGGGCAGAGTCGCTTCCAACATATCGGATGCCCGCCATTGCCGATTCGGCGGCGTTCATCAAATATTCCGTTATATTTTCCTTAGTAATGTCCCCAGACAACGAATTCATTGCCTCTTGAGGGTTTTTAAAGATGAAATTATCAGAAGCCTCCTGCCCTAAGGAGGCCCCGTATAAATACTTAACTGCGAAAGAAATCCTCCGTACATAGCGTGTACTAGGATCACTAACGTCATTATGACGAAGCATTAAATCCTGCAAGGGAGATCTGATTTCATGACCTATCGCACGTAGAAAGTGATGTTCCCTTTTAGAACGCTCTAGAGCACTACGACCATAAGCCATGAGCGCCTCATGAAGCTCTGAGATGTTCCGCCAAAGAACGCCCACCTCGCTCTGACTTTCTTTTATTGCAAATGGCAGCTTGTATTCATGAAGAACATTGAACCGTTCTTTCATATGCAACGTGTTGCGCCGAACCCTGTAAAGTGGTGTCAGCACGAAAACACGCAGAATCACGTAGGATATGAACAATAGGACAATCAGAAGAGAGGAAAGCATGATGATGGATTGCGCGGCAATTCGCCATCCACCCAATACACTCGAAGCATCACCCCGAATGGCAACCATGCTTCCATCCGGAAGTCTCGCCAACTCATCAATTTTTGTCGCAGGAACAATAATCTTAATAAAAAAATCGGTTAACCGATCAACGACATTAAATGAAAAAACCCTTGCCGCCCCCTTGTTCTCGCTTGCTGCGTGCCTAACACTAATCTGCGTATTCGAGTTAACGGGGGTAAATACTAAAATTTCTCCGGGGGTTAAATAGTTACCCATTCTTTCAAACGAAAAAACGGTATTTGGCTCCGACAGGGTCGTATCCATAACGATACTACCTTCACCTGTCGCATCATTACCGATTAATTTAACGTCTATCCGGGCTTCAGAAAGGTCTTCCGGCGGCCAAGCGGCGGTTTGCCCATCCGGCTGATTTGCTTTGAAGGCATCGTCCGCAAACGCATAAACTGGCAGCTGAAATATGAATTCAAATCTATTGCTTGCACCTTGGCTGCTGACCTTCAAAGCACGCCCTTTGATCTGTGGCTCTCTTGAATAAGCCCGGCCTGTTGCCGAGCCTATTTTGAATCCAGTTAAGCTCCAAGCGGGAGACAAGTACGGGGCCATGGAGTTGCCAACCCTCTTAATGGCGTCGAAGGTGACGATGAATTGGCTAGCGACACCGCGCGCAGACACCGTAACCAGAAAGTAGTCTCCCGTCCTCGGATCATCGATATAACGAGGCGAAACCAAATCACCGAATTTATCGAACCCACCCCTCACGTAGGCAATTGCACCGAGCGCTTTATTTTCCAACACCCCTGCGCAGACTCTATTCTGAGGCGCATTGATGCCAGCAAAGCTGCATCCCAACAGAGGTTTTACATCCTCGGCATGCCCAGGCATGACACTGAGATATTCCAGTGGAATTCTATAAAAAGGGATACCGGTGTTATCTGGCTTGGGCGCCTCAGAATTACTAAGATTGATCCGGCCATCCAGTGAGTCAAACTCATAGGCTACACGCTGCAAATTACGCTTTACACTTGATTCGTACTGCTGCGCAACAGACCCAAAACTCAAACGAAGAGCAACAATCGTGCCGACTAATACAACAACAAAAACCGCTACCAGCACACCAACAATATAAATTCTGATCGAGGCCTTGCTGATATTATTTTTAAGCTTGCTGAGATTTAATCCTGCCACCGAACCCCCTTCATTCTGATGACTTCAACGTGCCCCTCGGACGCACCAACCTCCTTCAACGCATCGCGAATGGTTTTCACATGTTGGCGGATGGCATCGTTATTCTTACCGCTTTTCACCAATTCAAACAGCTCTTCGTACGCAACAAGTCCACCTTTATTCTTGTACACTTTCTGCAATATTATTTTAGCCGTATGAGGAATATTCAAAGGCTTTCCTTTAAAACTCGCTTTCCCCGTCTCATGGTCTACGAACAAGTCTTCTTCAGACTCTGCTTGCTGACCCTGCGCGCTTTGCGCTCCTTGCGAGTTTCGTGTGTCCCTTAACACTCGCATTGCGGCAGCTAAAAACATTTGGCCATCAGGTGCAATGGGTTTCTCAAGAAAATCCCAAATATCGAGTTGGTACATGATAGAACGATAAACTGAAGAATCTAAACCGGAGACAACGATGACAGGGCTTTTGTGATACTGGGAGTTAACGTTTATAAGTCCTATACCAGCATTTTTTTCTGGCGGTAGTTCAATATCCACCACTATCAAAGAATAATCATTCTGTTTGATGCCCGT
Source organism: Pseudomonas sp. NFACC16-2 (assembly GCF_900119205.1). Lineage (NCBI taxonomy): Bacteria > Pseudomonadati > Pseudomonadota > Gammaproteobacteria > Pseudomonadales > Pseudomonadaceae > Pseudomonas > Pseudomonas sp. NFACC16-2. The sequence continues at coordinate 136,777 of NZ_FPIX01000012.1, forward strand.
TTCGGCCGACGCCCTATCAAAGAACTGATCAACTTCTGCTGACTGGTCGAGCTGACGACAGAATTCTGCAAGAGCATTATTTACGGCCTTTGAGTCTTCAATAATGGCTATCTTATACATGTGACAAACCTCGGACAAATCAAAGCAAATCGACTTCCACCGATAATCTCACAGAAGTCAAGATGGCGCACGTGAGCAAATACTCACGAAGCGAAAGAGATCTTCACGATCAATTTTCAAACTAAACGTTAGTGTATTCACGAAAGCGTAACGTAACAAAGCCATCCCACACCCGCCTTTTTTACTCATGCCTCCGCCGCTAACTTACTCGTTAATCGCACTCATCCTGTAGTGCCGGAGGATCGTATTCATGTCAACAAATCGCTTTCAGATTTTGGCACTATCAGGCGGGGGCTACAGAGGGCTGTACACGGCCACCATCTTGGCAGAAATAGAGCGCGAGATCGGTGGCCCCATTGCTCGCCATTTCGACCTCATTGCCGGAACATCCATAGGTGGCATCCTGGCGCTCGCGATCGCATCAGAGATTCCTGCCCAAGCAATCGTAGACCTCTTTAAAAAGCATGGGGAGGCGATCTTCAATCCCCGAACGAGCATGCCCATCTTCAAGTCCACGTTCAGCAGTGACGAGCTCAAAAAACAAATCTCAGAACCCGAAATGCTGGGCGAAAAACTTCTGGGGGATTGCCTTCACCCGGTCGTCATCCCATCAATCAACTACTCGACTGGCAAACCGGTGCTGTTCAAAACCCCGCACCATGAAAGCTTTCGCCGTGACCATCAACACGCGATGGTGGACATAGCCCTCGCCACGAGTGCTGCCCCAACCTACTTTCCACGCCACCAGTTCCAACATAACCAATACGTCGATGGCGGGTTGTTCGCCAACGCCCCGGGTCTACTCGCGCTCCACGAAGCAGAAACGTTTTTCGACGTGGCCAGCTCGGACATTCACCTGCTGTCTATTGGGACGATGTCATCCAAGTTCACGGTGAACCCAAAAAACAATCGTGAAGGCGGCGCCATGGACTGGGGTGGAGGTAATCCCCTGAAAGCGGCGCAACGGTTGTTCGGTTTGTCAATTTCCGTTCAAGAATCGCTCTGCGACTTCATGCTCCAGCACAAGCTCGGCTCACGCTACATGCATGTTGACGAAGACCTGACGGACGATCGCTCCAAGGCTGTCGCCCTGGACAAAGCAGACATTCATGCGCAGGAAGTGCTTATAGGCTCTGGCCTTGAGAAAGCGAAGACCTGTCTTGGAAAAGCGGACTTCATGGAGTTCGTTGCGTACAAAGCTCGCCCCGTAAAATTTTACTACGGCAACAATGCGACACGTCAGGAGTCTGAAACATGCTGAACCTCACCAAGCTCTTTTTTTCTTCCGCTGACGACATCGTTTTCAGCGACAACATCGCCCCCACGGACGAGCAGCGTGACTTTCTTACCCAGTGTCGGACGAAAATTCGCGAGTACTTGAAGCCCGCCATTGCCGATGCGACCGTCGCTGTTTTGGGCATGGAAAAGCGTGTGGAGCCTCGATTCAGGACGCAAGGTTCCTGGGCCTATAAAACTTGCATCCAACCGGCGCACCCTGACAAACAGGAAACTGACCTCGACTATGGTGTCTACCTGCCTGTCGATGTGTGGCAGGAAAACGGCCCGCCGGCTGCTATGGCCAAAAAGTACTTCGACCTGGTTGAAACACTCCTCCAGGTGCTTTGTGTTCAGGAAGGCTGGAAGCTGATTATGGGCGCCGATGCCAAGGACACCTGCATCCGGATAGATGTCGCCTCGTGGGCCCACATTGACATCCCGCTGTACGCCGCTCCGATCGAGGAGTTCAACAAGGTTGTTGAACGCACAGTCGTACTCAACAACGAACGGCGCGCAACAGTCATGGACAGCGTGAGTTCCAATGAAGCTTACGAGATATTGGCGAAGGCCAAAGCTCAAACATGGGACGACCTTGACACCATTATGCTGGCTTCCCGGTCTGGCCGGTGGAGGGCTTCCGACCCTGAGGATGTCGCAAAGTGGATCAGAGACCAAGTCGCGCGTTTTGGCGATCTGGGCAATCAACTCCTTCGCGTGTGCCGGTACGCCAAAGCGTGGCGGGACTTTCACTGGAAATCTGGTGGGCCGACGTCCATTTCCTTGATGATCGCGATTGCCCAAAACTTCGAAGGTAAGCGAGGTCGTGACGATATCGCTTTCGAGAATGCTGCCAACGCGCTGTCCATCGCACTCAATACCGAGATTCGCGAGCCAGGCATTGATGACGGCGCAGAGGACTTCAATCGCTTGAAACTGGACGAGCGTGAACACGCTTCGAGTAAAGCCGAAGACCTGGCATTGGCGCTCAAAAGAGCCAGGGGCTGTCAGGAGTATCAAAAGCATCAGGCGTTGCAGATCACCTCGGGTCAGCTTGGCAACCGAGTCCCGGCGACCACCAGCCTGATCGATGTTGAAAGCGCCACGGAAATTGTGCGTTCAACCGCACCTGCCGTAGTGCCTGCCCCTCGCGTTCCGAACACCTCAGCAGGTTGATATGGACTTTGAAGGCCTTGGCGATGTGCTTCGCTACATGCATGGACTGGGCTTCAAAGCCCGTCCAACCAAAAATGGGGTTCGCAGATTTCTGGGAATATTGAAGTCCACTGCTGGGCCCGTTCCAATCGAGTTAGCGATTGCCGATTGGGATTTCCTTGTCTACCCGACAATCCGGATTACAGAGAAGCCTTCTTTTTTACCGATCCGAATGGCGCACGGAGTCGTCGGTGGCGACTTCTGCTACCTCGCTGAAGGTTCTGTCGTGCTTGATCGATACAACCCGACAGGTGCCATTGCCTTCTGCTTGCAGCAGGCCACGAGCCTGATCGACCAACTCATCAGCAACCCCACTCAAAGCCAAACTGACATGCAAGCAGAGTTTCAGTCCTATTGGGCTGGATCGAGTTTGGGAACATTGCTCCCAATTGGGCTTTCCGAATTGTCATCAGAGCTTGACGAAGCCAAGGCGTACAAGCTGTCACCCAAAGGGCCATTTGGCGACATCATCACCACCAGTAAAGAAGCACTGGATCGGGTGGCCCTTTCATGGGGTGCAAGCGCTCAACTGCTTGAAGCACAATCCTGCTGGCTGCTGCGAACAACCGCAGCGCCGGATATGTCATCCGCGCTTCCATGGACGGTAAAGGAAACGTTGGCTTGGCTGAAAACCTGGGACAGGTCACTCTATGCTGCGCTGCAAAAAAGGATCGAAGCCGACACGTCGATCTTGGACTTAAGCCGAATTTATATCCTGATTGATTCGCCAGCGGGTTGGATCGGTTTTGGCTTTTCTGTCAACAAGCGCTACCTCACCAAAGCTACCACCAAAGGAGCTGCCGGCAGCCGTAAATTTGCGGGCAAGGCTTACTTTCAATATCTCCATCGATTCGGTGGATCAGACAAAATATTTCGCCTCCTCACAACAAATCTCAGTTCAGACTTTGTACATACGCGAAACCTATCCGGCTCACTGAAAAACGGGTTGTCCGGGCTTAAAATCGCTCTACTTGGGTGCGGGTCGGTTGGTGGTTATGTTGCTCAAGCGTTGACTCGACTGGGCGCAGGAACAGACGGTGGCCAGCTCACCCTGATCGACAATCAGTTTCTGCAGCCTGAGAACATAGGTCGCCACGCCCTTGGGTTTAATGCGTTGCTCAAGCGTAAATCTAACGCGCTCAAGGATGAACTTGATCTGCAGTTCCCCTACAGCAACATCGAGTCGCGCCCCATCGCCATAACACCAAAGCTCGATTACTCCAGCTTTGATCTCATCATCAATGCAACAGGCGAGGAGCCCCTTTCAGAAATGTTGAATGCGCTGCGCATCAGCAATGAAGGGACTTTCCCCCCTATCTTGCATGCATGGATCAAGGGTAATGGCGAATGCGTTCAAGCCTTATGGACTGACTCCCTGAAACACGGTTGCTTCCGCTGTTTGCGGCGGCATGAGCCTGGAAGCGAAATGGCGGAACGATTCAAAGTACTCAAGAATGAAGTGGAAAAGGGCTTTCGTGCCTGCCAGCACTTTACGCCGTACGCTGTGTCCGCATCGCTGTCCGCTGCCGCACTCGTCGCTGACATGTTGATTGACTGGAAAAAGAACGGCAGCCCGAGCCCGAGGTTTCGAACCAGAGCGGTGGAAAACGCAGATACCTTCAAGATAAAAAATCAAGACATCACACCGTTGAGTGGCTGCCCTGCATGCGGAACGAAATGATTTTCACGGTTCCTGAACTGCAAGGGTTATACGTCCTCGTCGAGAGCAATGTGCTGGACGTTATCTGCGCATACCGCCAGGACAGTCAAAAGAAGCACGAAGCCGGAGGAGCGTTGATGGGGTACAGATCGGGCCAACACCTCCATGTCTTGCACGCGACAGTGCCCATGCCCTTGGACAGAAGTTCACGCATCAGCTTTGAACGCCTGGATCCTGGTCATCAGCTTGCCGTGACGAGGGCTTGGGAAGAAAGCCAGGGGCGCGTTGATTATCTCGGCGACTGGCACACTCATCCACAGTGGAACCCATCGCCCTCTGGAATTGATTACAAGGAATGGGCAAAGCTTGGCTCGACCCTGAATAAACCTCTGCTCTTCTTGATTGTAGGGAAGCGTGAAAAAATTTTTGCGGCCTATCATGTCGATCAGAAGGCCATGCCGCTGACGGCGGACGAATGAAGACCGACTTACTTTCATCGGTTTCAACTTACCTACACATGAGAGCAAACATGGGCGCGCAGTAAACGCAACAAAATTCAGTGCATTCTGAATCTGTCAAATTTTTTGCTCCGAATCCGGGCGGCGAAGCCCCTCGTCCTTAAGTACTTTGTTTCGGCCACACCCTCTGGCTTTGTAAAGCAGGTACGGTGTGCTTCACTATTTGGCTGATCGGTGCGTCGCAAACTGCAGTGACGCTGTACGACCAAGAAATCAATGCTTACACCGACAAATACAAGTTTGAAGCGGTTACTCACCGCTTCTTGGATCAGACAGACTGCAGGCTACTGTCGAATTATCAGGCAGATTGCTTCCTGGCCAAACACAAAATTGAGACCTCTGGGAGCTTTAGAAGCGCTTAAGGCTGTTACTGACGTTACGTGAGGCGGTGGCATCTTTTTCTTTTTTAATTCGGCCGTCCTTTTCTTGTATGTCTCGTTTGCGCGTGACGCCTATACGGAAAGCAGTCGATAAGGCGGAGTACTTCAGCGCTGAGTTCGCTTGAATTCGACCAACGCCTCAAGCGCCTGAGCGACACTCATCCCCTCTCGCTCTTTGTTGATAACAAAGTCCGCGTCGAAGGTAGCAGGATCACTCGCCGTAAAGTCTGGATAACCCGCTTCGGCATGCTTTTGCGCGTTATCAATCACCGATTGCAGCCCCTCATGCTCCGCCAGTGACACCGTCTTATTTCGATTCAACAGGGTTACTCCAGTCAGCGGTTAGGAGCAGATCATAGACCAGGCCGGCGGCAGCGGGATTGCCGAAAAATGGCAGACCGAAAGCAAGGCGTTCTGCTTGCTCCCCCAGCGTGGGGCAAAGCGGCCACAAAATCTTTATCCGATCCAGACATCAGTTCCTAAAGGCGAGGTTCTCAACTAGATCAATGACATCCTTTCGATCCTTCGCTTTCAACAAATGAAAGCACTGCAGCAGATGCGCCGTCTCATCGTCCTCGCAGTAAAAATACGGCACTGGCAGATTCATGACTGCAGCGATCTGCTTCACGATGCTTTCGCCAGGCTGGTGAACGCCCTTCTCGTACTGAGACATCCTCGCAGAAGCTGTCGCCGGCTCAATGCCCGCCTCGATCCCCAAACGCTCCTGAGAGAACCCCCTAAGCTTGCGCGCTTCTTTCAAACGCTTGCCGAACGTACCCATTTTCTCTTCGCCGAAAGGCTAAGAGATTCTTAGATTCGCTTTGACGACATACTAAGTATTCCTTAGTATTCTGCAAAAATATCGTTTTGCCATTACTCAGCGACGCAAGGACAGGGACTCAAGATGAAGGAAATGCAGATCGTGGACGGCAGGCTCGACGAGAAATCGCGCGGCTTCGGCGGCGATATGGTGAGCTACCATTATTGGAAAATTGACGGCAAAAAACTCGAACCGATCGAAATCCCGGATACGCTGGATGCTCACGTAAAGGCGGGTGATCAGATTCGAGTGACGGTGCAACTGGGCAAGGACAAGGTCAACAGAATCTGGGCCATTCAAGTTGCAGGAGAACCTGTTCGTTCAGTTGTCACCATCCCTTTCATTGCAGTTTCCCTGGGTCGACTCGGAATCTTTCCTTTGATGGTCGCGATCGTTACCATCTTCGTCGCCTACGGCTTTTGGCAGGCCAGTGAGCATCATGGAGGTTTCCATGGTACGAGTTACCAAATGGGCTGGATCGCGCTGAATCTATTCGTCGCGTACAGATTCATGATCAAGCCTGTACGAAATATCACGCGCGGCATCAAAGCGTTTCGCGAATATTGCGCAAAGATGCCAGCATCGACCTCGTCTGCTCGCTAAATTCGAGCGGATGTCGACGACCTCCTGAGAGCTAGAAATGAAGTGTGTCGAGCTGATCAAACAGCAAGCCGAACTCGTATTTGGCAACAAATCGAAAGCCGACCATTGGCTAAATCAGCCGATGGTTGGAGTCGTTAAGTGCTCACGGTTGCAAGCAGCGCACGGTGAAGAAGGATACGAACTTGTGAAGGCTGAACTCGAAAGGCTCAGTCACGGGTTCACCGTTTGACCCCTACTCCTCCAGGCCCCCGAAATCAACATGGTTGTCTTTGATCTCAATCGAAATGATGCCGACGCCCTGCTCCGCCATGCCGAGGAATTCAAGCCTCAGACGGGTGATCGACGCTCACACTAGGTGAGCTCCCAGTAGCCTTCCTCCCTCTTTCGGATGCCGGCGCGCTGATCAGGTTTGTGGCGATGCCTGACGATGTAGAACAGATCCCGAAATACCTTGGAGACGTTAGCCATGTAGCTATGGCCAAGGCCGAACATGTCTTTACCGGCAGCAGAGACGTCTACAGTGGATAAGTAGCGCATGACCAGAGGTGGGTTGGCATCACCTGCCCGAGGATAGCGGTGCGCAAGTCTGGACACAGCGATCGCCCTGTCATGCTTGGAGGCGTAAAGCGTGACTTGCTCGTAGGTATCGAAGACTTTCCCAAGCTGCTTCATACGGCTGCTGTCCACGTCTGGAGCCGCCAGGACGACCTGGTGGATGGGCGTAGTCCCGGGTGTGTGCGTCCAGCCCTCAAGCACTGACAAAAGCGCTCTATTGCCCATGCTGTGAGCAACGATATGCAAGGCTGACAAACCCAGCTCCTCCGTCACATGCCTCAGGTACTGCCTGAGATTTCCTGCTGACCAATCTACCGTTGCCTCATCCGCCGGATAAGCGCCAGGCGTACCAAGTGATGCCCAGGAGAAGCAAAGCATCATGCCTGGGTACTTGAGGTCGTGACAGAGCTGCGCGGCTCGCCATAGTGCGGCATCGAAGCTGACGTTGTATCCGTGGATGAACAGCAAACCTTCTTTTCTGGACGGATCATGACCCAACTCCAGTTTGCTCAGGTAACCCTTCGCGCTTGCTAGCCACGCCTCCAGAGCCATGACGTCATTGTCATGAACAACAATGTGCTTGTTGGGGCTTCCCTTGGATTGGGTAGGCCAGAGCCAAGGTCGCTCAAGATTTCCTTCTCTGTGGATGTGGGGGATGGACACATTGGCGATACCGAGCGAGATCGTGTCATCGCTACGAAACCCGCCGAACCTCACGGTGCGTCCAGGCTCCAGTAACCGATCTGTGCCGTAGAAAATCGGATAAGTCGTGTAGTTTTGCGGCACTGGCTCCCGACTGTAGTAGGTGTTCCGTGACTGAATGACAGCGCCGTCAGGTGCAGGTTTTGGGCGTTGCAGGCGTGCGATTGAATGATCGATCTTTGCTGAAAACACAACCGCATCGCTGATCGCTCGCTTGAACACGGGGTGTCTGATGGTGGCCGGTACGCTAGCCACGGACGGGACGCGGGCACTTAGAAATGCCTCGGCATCGACGGCGCCTCTGCCGAGGTCGATCTCATCCATATTATCTGTGAGCACTTCAAAGATCGCCTGCGGATATTTCCCTTTAATGCGAGGCTGAAGCACCTCGATCAAGGTGTCAGGAGGGCAATTTCTCCAGCAGAAAATGAGTGCAGTCGAGCTGATTACACGGGAGCGAGACGCTCCAACCTCCAAGCTCAGTTGCAGGATTGCCAACGCAATCTTGAGCTCGTTCAAGCTCCTTGTGGGTTGTTCCATGTGTCTGACCTTGATGAACCAGGCGGTCACTTTAAGATGCGATTTGGACTGCTGGCAACCAGGGTGGAGGGTTCCAGACGATGCTGCCTGGCTTGTTGATGTCGGTCGGTGTGGGGCAACTCCACCAATCGACAGAAGCTCCCCGATGTCCTGGCACTACCTGACCGCCGGCACACGTCTGTGGGATAAAGAGTGAGGCCTACCACGCTGGACACTGGTTGCTACCAGCCCCCTCAAGGGCGATCATGCCGCTAGGATTGCGAGCCCCCTCAGACATGCATTGCCTATGGGCAGACCTAAAGGACTACTAGCGTGTATCAGTTGAAAGAACAAGAGGAGACAAAGCTCTGGCTTAGCCAGTTCGACCACTGCGCAAAGGATTTGGAACTGGCTGAAGAGGGTGTTCTGAAGTTTGTGTAAACGGTCATTAGGTGCACACTGCCTTTCCCAAGGAGTCTCAATGACCGAGCCCAAGCGCACTAAACGAGTCAAACCCAATCCTGAGCTGGTGAAGCTGGCCGACAGTCTGTTGGCCAATTACCGAAAGCCTGAAGATCTGATCGGCGAAAATGGTCTGCTCAAGCAGCTCACCAAGATGCTGGTCGAACGTGCCCTGGAAGCTGAAATGACCGAACATCTGGGTCATGACAAAAGCGCAGCGGTGACCAATGCAGAAGGAAATGCCCGCAACGGCCATAGCGGCAAGACGCTCAAAGGCGACTTTGGCGAGCTAGCG
>NZ_FPIX01000028.1:0-80095 GCF_900119205.1 Pseudomonas sp. NFACC16-2
AGAAGTCAGCCGAGGCCGTAGTAGTTGCTCGAAGCCGGAGTGACGAAGGGCTGAACCTGCCATGAGTGGACAGTCGGGTGTGATCTCTGTTGGAGCGTAAAGCAGAAACTCCGCGCAGCGGGGGTCGAGACCATCAGGAGGTAGGAGCCGGAAGCTCCGAGGGCCGGTCTGGGCGCTTAGATACCACAGGCGACACATCAACGGAACCAAGCTCGCTGAAGCTGTTTATCAGTAGGCAGGAACCGCCGTATACGGAACCGTACGTACGGTGGTGTGAGAGGACGGCGGCCGTGAGGCCGCCTCCTACTCGATCCGCTTGAAGCTTGCAACTCGCAGCTGCCCTTAGAACACCACACCCTGACTGCGCAAGTAGTCGTCATAGGTGCCGCTGAAGTCGACCACGCCATCGGCGCTCAGCTCGATGATGCGGGTGGCCAGGGACGATACGAACTCGCGGTCATGGCTGACGAAGATCAGCGTGCCCGGGTAGTTTTCCAGCGCCAGGTTCAGCGCTTCGATGGATTCCATGTCCAAGTGGTTGGTCGGTTCGTCCATCACCAGCACGTTGGGCTTTTGCAGGATCAGCTTGCCGAACAGCATGCGACCCTGTTCACCACCGGAAATGACCTTGACCGACTTGAGGATCTCGTCGTTGGAAAACAGCATGCGGCCCAAGGTGCCACGCACCAGTTGTTCGCCGCCCTGGGTCCACTGGCCCATCCAGTCGAACAGGTTGACGTCGTCTTCGAAGTCATGGGCGTGGTCCTGGGCGTAGTAGCCCAGTTCCGCGGCGTCGGTCCATTTCACGGTGCCGGCATCGGGTTCCAGTTCATTGACCAGGGTGCGCAGCAAGGTGGTCTTGCCGATACCGTTCGGGCCAATGATCGCCACGCGTTCACCGGCCTCGACGGTGAAACTGAAGTCCTTGAACAGCGGCTTGCCGTCAAAGCCCTTGGCCATGCGCTCGACGATGACCGCCTGGCGGTGCAGTTTCTTGGTCTGTTCGAAGCGAATGAACGGGCTGACACGGCTCGATGGCTTGACCTCCGCCAACTGGATCTTGTCGATCTGCTTGGCGCGGGAGGTGGCCTGCTTGGCTTTCGAGGCGTTGGCCGAGAAACGGCTGACGAACGACTGCAGCTCGGAAATCTGGGCTTTCTTCTTGGCGTTGTCCGACAACAGTTGCTCGCGGGACTGGGTCGCCACGGTCATGTACTCGTCGTAGTTGCCCGGGAACAGGCGCAGCTCGCCGTAGTCCAGGTCCGCCATGTGGGTGCAGACACTGTTCAGGAAGTGACGGTCGTGAGAGATGATGATCATCAGGCTCGAACGCTGGGTCAGCACGTTTTCCAGCCAGCGGATGGTGTTGATGTCCAGGTGGTTGGTCGGTTCGTCGAGCAGCAGCACTTCGGGGTCGGAGAACAGCGCCTGGGCCAGCAACACACGCAGCTTCCAGCCTGGCGACACTTCGCTCATCGGGCCGAAATGCTGTTCGATGCCAATCCCCAGGCCCAACAACAGTTCACCGGCACGGGATTCGGCGGTGTAGCCGTCCATCTCGGCAAATTCGGTTTCCAGTTCGGCCACGGCCATGCCGTCTTCTTCGGTCATTTCCGGCAGCGAATAAATGCGATCGCGTTCGGCCTTGACCTTCCACAGCTCTTCGTGACCCATGATCACGGTGTCGATCACGGTGAATTCTTCGTAGGCGAACTGGTCCTGGCGCAGTTTACCCAGGCGCACATTCGGCTCGAGCATGACCTGGCCGCCGGACGGCTCGAGGTCGCCGCCGAGGATTTTCATGAAGGTCGACTTGCCGCAACCGTTGGCGCCAATCAGACCGTAGCGGTTACCCGCGCCGAATTTGACAGAGACGTTTTCGAACAGTGGCTTGGCGCCGAACTGCATCGTGATGTTAGCTGTAGAGATCAAAGGTTTATCCTGCGGAACATTCAGAGTAGCTAAGGGTGCGGCAGTACCTGTTCAGTACCTGTTTGCGCACGTCCCGACCGCGCAAAGGCGTCGCGGTCGCAAGCGCAAGGGTCCATCCGGCATAAGAGGACAGCAGCAATACGGAGCGCCTGGCCCGGTAGACGTGCGTCGAAGCCGCGTTTGCGGTATCGACCAAAGGGGGCGCGTAATAGTTGGCGGCGATTGTACTGGTCTGGCCGCATAAACGATAGGGTATTGCCCGGGCAAGACAGTTTTTCACAATTGAAGGATAACTTTTGGTTACGAACTGTGGCTAAAATGCCATTTCACCCTGTGCCACCGCCTTGCCGTTTGGCTAGCCCGGGGAAACGATCTGTTCACTCCAGCATTGTGACGGTTTTTCGTGAAGCTCATCATTGTCGCACTCTACATCTTCTCCATTGGCTACGTTCACCTGCGCGGTCGGGTGCGGCATAAGTTCGGACGCCAACTGAGCGATCATTCGTCGTTTCTCGCGCCGATCAATTGCCTGCTTTACTTATGCTCGAAACTGCCCAACAGGCCGTTCCTGAGTCCGGCGCAGTTCCCGGACCTGAGCCCGTTGCAGGTCCATTGGCAAGAGATCCGGGCCGAAGGCCTGGGCCTGCTGCACGCGGGGGAGATCAAGCGTTCCGATCAATACGACGATGTGGGCTTCAACTCGTTCTTCAAGACCGGTTGGAAGCGTTTCTACCTGAAGTGGTACGGCGACAGCCATCCTTCGGCCATGAAGCTATGCCCCCGTACTACCGAGCTGGTACAGAGCATCGGTTCGATCAAGGCGGCAATGTTCGCCGAGTTGCCACCGGGCTCGAAGCTGGTCCGGCACCGCGACCCCTATGCCGGCTCCTATCGGTATCACCTGGGCCTGGAAACGCCCAACGATGCTGGCTGCTACATCAATGTCGATGGCGAGTCCTATCATTGGTGCGATGGCGAGGCGGTGATCTTCGACGAAACGTTCATTCATTACGCCCAGAACACCACCGACCATAATCGCATCATCTTGTTCTGCGACGTGGAGCGGCCCATGAAGTTTCGCTGGGCTAGCGCGTTCAACCGCTGGTTCAGCCGCACCGTGATGGCAGCGGCCGGTGCGCCCAACGACGCGGGCGACAGGACGGGCGCCTTGAACCGGGCGTTCTCCAGGCTCTACAAGATACGGTTACAAGGCAAGGCGCTGAAAAAACGTAACCGCACGCTGTATTACCTGCAGAAGTGGGCGTTCTTTGGCGGCCTGCTGGTGATCTTCATCTGGATTTGAACGCTGGATTTACCTTCATGCCTCGGGCTTTTGCGCATCCAGCTGTTCCCACATCCTGGCTGTGATCCGCTGACGGTGGTGGTAGCCTTCCCAAGGATCGGCGCCCAAGCCCTTGGCCCGTTCCAGAGCGGTATGGATGTCCCATTGCTGTGCGTTGCGCAGGGTTTGCAGCTCGGTCCGGGCGATTGGTACCGAGACTGGCAGGCCTGGCCTGGCGCGCACTGAGTAGGCGGCCACCGTGCTGGCGCCACGGGCGTTGCGCAGGTAGTCGACGAATATTTTTCCGACGCGGTTCTTCGGTCCCATGGTGGCCGTGATGCGCTCTGGCATTTGCCGGGTCAGGAACTGCGAGATAGCCTTGGCGAACGCCTTGGTGGTGTCCCAGCCTTCACTTCTCGCCAAGGGCACGATCACGTGCATGCCTTTGCCACCGCTGGTCTTGAGAAAAGCCTGCAGACCCAATTCGTCGAGCACCGCCAAGGTCATGTGGGTCGCCTCGATCATGGCGCTCCAGGGCAGCGAAGGGTCCGGATCCAGGTCCAGGACAAACAGGTCCGGTGTCTCGATCCGATCGTGGGTCGCGGTCCAGGTGTGCAGTTCCACCGTACCCATCTGCGCCGCGCTGACCAGGGCGTGGATGTCATCGATTTCCATCAGCGCTGCATGGCCCGGGTCCAGTCGCGGATCCAGTTGTTTGATATGGGGAATGTCCAGGCGATCGGCGTGTTTTTGGAAGAACTGCTCTTCGCCGATGCCGTCCGGTGCCCGCAGCAGCGCGACCGGCCGCTGCTTGAGGTGCGGCAGGATCCACGGGGCGATGTCCAGGTAATACTGCGCCAGCTCGGCCTTTTGCACACCACTGACACTGTCGATGACCCGATCGGGGTGGGTGATCGTCACACCGTCGACTTTGGCCGCGCGGGTTTTGCTGCGACGCTGGGTTTTTGCTGTCGTGGATTTTATCGGCAGCGGCTGCTCACGAACAACCTTGTTGGCCGGTGTCTCGGTCGAAGAACCCAGGAAAATGGCCTGCCGCACTTGGTTGTCGCCAGTCCATTCAATGAACTCTACCTCGCAGGTCAAGCCAGGCTCGACCCATTGCACGCCGCGTCCCTGCACACCGTTGAGTGGCAACGCCAGTGGCGAAGTCTCGCGTTGCTGCGCGCACAGTTGCGCATGTAATTGTTGGATTTGCGTCTGGCTGAATCCCGTGCCGACCCGACCGGCGTACACCAACCCCGACGGCCCGTTGACCGCCAGCAACAGCGCGCCGAAACCGCTGCGCCTGCCTTGGGGGCGAGTGAACCCGACGATGACGAAGGCTTGGCGCAACCGGCACTTGAGTTTTACCCAGTCGGCGCTTCGCTGGGACCTATATGGGCTGCCCACGCGCTTGCCGACCACGCTATCCAATGCGAGCGCGATAGCGCTTTCGAACATGTCGTGCGGGCTGGCCGAAAACGACTCGGAAAAGCGCAGGCGCTTGCTGGCGTTGTTGCCAAGGGCTTTTTTCAGGGCCGCACGGCGTTCCTCCACCGGAGCCTGGCGCAGGTCGACGCCATTGAGGAACGGCGCATCGAACAGGAAATACAGCATGTCGACGGTGCGGCTGATGTCGAAAGCCTGGCGCAGGGCCGCGAAATCGGAGCGGCCGGTCTCATCGAGCAGAACCAGTTCGCCGTCGAGCCAACTGTCCCCCAGGTTCAACCCGGCCAGGGCGTCGGCATGCAGCTTCAGCCGCTCGGTCCAGTCCTGGTGATTGCGATTGAACAAGCGGACTTCACCCTGTTCGATGCGGGCCAGCAGTCGATAACCGTGGAATTGGACTTCATAGCGCCATTCGCCGGTGGGCGGTTCCTCCACGGGCGTGGCCAGTTGCGGCGACAGGCGCTCGGGCAGGCGGTTTTGAGGCGCCTTTCGGGCTGTCGTAGCCTCCGACTTGGCGTTGGACAAACGAGCAGATTCACTCTCGGCGTTGGCCATGACAGATTCCCTTGTATCGCGCACGCCAGGGTTTACCCCCGGGAGGCCTTGGTGGCTTTTTTGGCAGGAGCGGATTTGCGGGCTTTCGCAGGTTTTGCAGGGGCCTTCCCGGCGGATTTGTCGGTGGCCTTGCCCTTGCTGCCCAGGCTGCGCTTGAGCAACTCGGTAAGGTCGATGACATCGGCGGTCTTGCGTTGTTCTTCGCCCGGGTCGGTTTCCACCGCTTCGAGGCGGCCTTCGTTGGCCTTTTTCTCCACCAGTTCCATGATTTTGTCTTCGAAACTGTCCCGGTATTCTTGCGGTTCCCAGTCGGCGCTCATGTCTTCCACGAGACGTTTGGCCATTTCCAGCTCGCCCTTGGCCAGGGTTGGGTTTGTCACTTCGTCGCCCAACTCGAGGACATCAAGGTCGCGTACCTCCGCAGGCCAGCGCAGCATCACCAGTACCAGCGCCGATTCAAGGGGCATGAGCGCCGCCAGGTGCTGGCGGGTATGCAGCACGACATGGGCCAGGGCGACCTTGCGGGTCTTGACCAGGGTTTCGCGCAGCAGGGCATAGACTTTGCCACCGCGTTTGTCGGGGGCGAGAAAGTAGGGCGTGTCGATGTTTTGCAACGGGATCTTCTCGCTGTCGACAAAGGCAAAGATATCGATGGTCTGGGTGGATTTGGGGTGGGCGGAACGGATTTCTTCCTCGCTGAGCAGCACGTACTGGCCTTTCTGGTACTGGACGCCTTTGACGATGTCGTCCTTGGTCACTTCCTTGCCCGTGGTCTTGTTGACGCGCTTGTAGCCCACCGGGTCCATGCTGCGTTTGTCCAGCCAGTCAAAATCCACCCCCTGGGACGAAGTGGCCGACACTAGCGCGACAGGAATGTGGACCAGTCCGAAGCTGATTGCGCCTTTCCAGATTGCCCGTGCCATGGTGGTGTTGTCCTTGCCGGTGGATGTCTTTCTGGTGACCTTCGCGCCTTGGGAAAAGTTTCCATTGTGGGGCGAGCAAGCTTGCTCCCACCTGTCTTCGGAGACGCTTCGTTACATCTTCACCGGGATATTTCGCTTAACAAGGGCGAACCTGCGGCGTAGCGTGCTTTCG
Source organism: Pseudomonas sp. NFACC16-2 (assembly GCF_900119205.1). Classification (NCBI taxonomy): domain Bacteria; kingdom Pseudomonadati; phylum Pseudomonadota; class Gammaproteobacteria; order Pseudomonadales; family Pseudomonadaceae; genus Pseudomonas; species Pseudomonas sp. NFACC16-2. Next base: position 6,314 of record NZ_FPIX01000028.1, read on the forward strand.
ATATGCCTGAACCCCAGAGGTGTCCCAATGAACAGGCTGATGCTCGTCATCATGACGCTATTACTGACTGCCGCTGCTCAGGCCGCCACGCCCAGCGCAGGCGTAACGGTCCTGGCCCAAAACCTGCCGGGCAACAACAATCCCTATAACAGCCCGACCCGGCGGGCCAATCCCAACAGCATGCAGGGCACCCGGCCCAATGTGCCGACGATTCATGACAACCCGACGGTGCCGGCACCGCGCCCACCGACCCTGGAAAACGGTGGCATCGGCAATGGCTACCCGCGTTCCGGCCAGCCGTCGGGTTCGCCGCGACCGACCATCGAGTCTCCTGCGCCACCGCGCAACAGCCAGAATGGCAACCGCTAGGCGCTGGCGCCCGTTGTTCTCTTTCAACACCGCAGAAGGAAATGTGCATGTTGCGTAAAACACTCCTGGCCGCAGGTTGCGCCAGCGCTGTCCTGGCCCTTGCCACCCCGGCCAATGCCGCGCCAACCCAGTCATTCAAGAGCGAGGAGGGCACGCTGGAAGTGACCACCGTGGTCAAGGGGCTGGAGCACCCTTGGTCTGTCGCATTCTTGCCTGGCCAGCAGGGCATGCTGGTGACGGAGCGACCGGGTAACCTGCGCGTGGTCAGCCCCGATGGCCAATTGTCCGCACCCTTGAGTGGCGTGCCTGAAGTGTGGGCCAAGGGCCAGGGCGGTCTGCTGGACGTGGTGCTGTCGCCCGACTTCAAGCAGGATCGTACCGTCTACCTGTCTTATGCCGAGGCGGGCGCAGACGGCAAGGCCGGCACCGCCGTGGGGCGCGGCCAACTGTCCGACGATCTCAAGAGCCTGAAGAATTTCGACGTGATCTTCCGTCAGCAGCCCAAGTTGTCCACGGGCAACCACTTTGGCTCGCGCCTGGTCTTCGACCGCGACGGTTATCTGTTCATTACCTTGGGGGAAAACAACGAGCGGCCCACCGCCCAGGATCTGGACAAGCTGCAAGGCAAGATCGTGCGCATCTACCCCGACGGTAAGGTGCCCGACGACAACCCCTTCGTCGGCCAGAAAAACGTCCGTCCCGAGATATGGTCCTACGGCATGCGCAACCCCCAGGGGGCGGCCCTCAACCCTTGGAATGGCACGTTGTGGGAGAGCGAACACGGGCCCAAGGGCGGTGATGAGCTGAACATCATCGAGCGCGGCAAGAACTACGGCTGGCCATTGGCGACCCATGGCATCAACTACTCCGGCGCTCCGATCCCCGAAGCCCAGGGCAAGACCGTCGAGGGTGGCCTTGGCCCTCACCACGTCTGGCAGGTCTCACCGGGGCTCAGTGGCATGGCGTTCTACGACCATGGGCGCTTCAAGGCCTGGCAACACAATGTGTTCATCGGCGCCTTGGTGCCAGGGGAACTGATCCGCCTGCAATTGCAAGACGACAAGATCGTCCATGAAGAGCGCCTGTTGGGTGAGCTCAAGGCGCGAATCCGTGATGTTCGCCAGGGCCCGGATGGGTATCTCTATGTGTTGACGGATGAGGACGACGGGGCGTTGTACAAAGTCGGCCTCAAATAGTTGGAGAAAACCGTGGGAACGAGCTTGCTCGCGATTGCTATGGGCCAGCTGGCATTGATGTTGACTGATACTCCGCAATCGCGAGCAAGCTCGCTCCGCAGGGAATGTTGTTCACTTGAGGTCAATGCAGCGAATATCGGATGGCGCTTGATATTGCCCATTGACTTGCGGCCAACGCACCGCTAATTTCCAGGCATGAACTCACCCGTACTGCGCAGCCAGCCAAGCATTATTACCGCCATTCCTTATTTGGCGGGTTAGCTGTCGGCTGCACCCAACCCGCCCTGGAGGCGGGTTTTTTCTTTCTGTCTCCTGGGCTCCGCCTGAACCAGGAGATCGCCATGACCGTTACCCGCACCGAGCAAACCCTGCTTGAGCACTATGTTAAGAAGATTCTCGCCGCGCCGGTCTATGAGCTGGCCGTGCGCACGCCGCTGCAAGCGGCTCCCGCATTGTCCGAGGCCTTGGGTAACCGGATCCTGCTCAAGCGCGAAGACCTGCAACCGACCTTTTCCTTCAAGATCCGCGGTGCCTACAACAAACTCGTGCAACTGACCCCGGAGCAGCGCGCCCGTGGCGTCATCACCGCGTCTGCCGGCAATCATGCCCAAGGTGTCGCGCTGGCGGCACGGGAGTTGGGTATTTCGGCCAGTATCGTCATGCCTGTGACCACTCCACAATTGAAGGTGCTGGGCGTGCGCAACCGAGGCGCCGAAGCGATTCTGCATGGGGAAAGCTTTCCGTTTGCCCTGGCGCACGCGCTGGACCTGGCCGAGCAGAGCGGACGGGAGTTCGTCTCGCCTTTCGATGACCCGGACGTGATTGCCGGGCAGGGCACCGTCGCCATGGAAATCCTGCGCCAGCACCCCGGCCAGTTGGATGCGATTTTTGTCCCGGTCGGTGGCGGTGGGCTGATCGCCGGGATCGCAGCCTACGTCAAGTACCTGCGCCCGGAAGTACGCATCATCGGCGTCGAGTCGCAGCACTCGGCCTGTCTCCAGGCGGCGCTGGCAGCCGGTGAGCGAGTGACCTTGCCCGAGGTGGGAACCTTCGCCGATGGCGTGGCCGTGGCGCAGATCGGCGCCCATGGCCTCGATATCTGCCGTTTCTGTGTCGATGAGGTGATGACTGTGAGCAATGATCAGCTGTGCGCCGCGATCAAGGATATCTATGACGATACCCGCTCCATCACTGAGCCGTCGGGCGCACTGGCAGTGGCAGGCATCAAGCAGTACGTGGCCGGCACGGGGGCGCGAGGCCAGACGCTGGTGGCGATCGATTCCGGTGCCAATATCAATTTTGACAGCTTGCGCCACGTGGCCGAGCGGGCGGCGGTGGGCGCGTTTTGAGTTTTTTACGCTACGTCACACTTTTTTTGAAGCAGGCGACGGATGCCCACTTGCGTCTTCGTATTAGGGGCTACTCTAAGTTGCGAACAGGATAAAAGCGATTGCAGTTTGCATGGGAAAAGTAGCGTTTCCTTGCATTTTGCACGAGCTCTCCGGCGCGGGACGAAGCTAAGTGCTTGATTCAAAACAGTCCGCAAAGTCTTCGATACAGGCATGCTTCTTGCGGGATGATTCAAGAGTTCGCCTGGCGAACTCGTTGACTGAAAACGCTAAAAAGAACGAACGAACGGCACGGTATTCGTAGTCCCAGTCCGCAGGGAAGAAAACGGACGAAAATACCGCCGGCGTGAACATAAGTTGGCCGCCTCAACAGGAGAGAGTCGCCATGTTTCTATCTGCCCTCGAAATGCGAAACATCATTGAAAGCAGCTTGCTGCCCAAGCGCTCGCAATGCACCTTGTCACCTGAGCTCAAGATGACGGTCAAGATCTACGATGATCATGCAACCGATCGCGTTGCATTGGTCAAAACCGACATCGATGCCAATAAACTCACCGGTTGTCGGGCCATCAACGACTTGATCGCGGAGCTGCGTACCGAGCTCGACCATAACCCCGCCGCTGGCAATCACTTTCATCAGCAGCACCAGCGGATGACTGGCCGCTGATAACGGCCTTGTGCTTGTAAGGCTGACGCTCGGGTCCGGTCATGTCCGAACCCGGCGTCCAGTTTTTCAACTGCATTTTTTTAGCTGCGGCGCGCCATTCAGTTCAATTGGTGCCTGTAGGGCAGGTCTGGCCCGGTTTTGCCGCAAGTCAGGGCGGCGGCGCGAATGGCGAATTCAAGCATTGCGCTGATCTGTTCCCGGGTCAGGGTATGCAACCCCTCGATCGAATCCAATTGTTGTTCAGTCAGCCACGCGATCAGCGCGGCCTGGAAGGTGTCGCCTGCACCCACGGTGTCGGCGATCTTCACCGGACAGGACGGCAGCGACCATGAGCCATATTGGCGACTGAAGACCGTAGCGCCCTGGCCGCCACGGGTCAGGAAGACCAATTGGCAGCGGTTCCCCAGCCAACCTTCGATGATCGCCTCGGGCTTCTTGCCGGGGTAGAGCAGGTCCAGGTCTTCGTCACTGACCTTGATCAGGTCGGCATATTGCACCAGCGTTGCAATCCGTGAGCGCCACAGCTCGATATCCGGCTGCGGGTTGAGTCGCACATTCGGGTCGAGGCTGATCAGGCGGCGGCCGCTTTCGCGTTGCATCAGGGCCAGGAGCGTATCGGCGATGGGCTGGACCACCAGCGAGAACGAGCCGAAATGCAAGCCGTGCACCTCGGGGCCCAGGTCCGGTAGATGCGCCAGGCTCAGTTGTCGGTCCGCACAGCCTTCGCCGCGAAAACTGTAGTGGGGCGAACCATTGGCGCCTACGGCAACCATTGCCAGGGTGGTCGGTGCGTCGAAGTCCACCAGGTATTGGGCGCTGACACCTTCATTGAGCAGCACCTGGTGCAAGCGTCGACCCAGGTAGTCGGTGGACAGCCCGGTAAACAGCGCCGATTCAACACCCAGGCGACGCAGCCCCACGGCCACGTTAAACGGTGAACCACCGGCAATGGCCTTGTAGTTCACTTGCGAGGCGGGGCCATCCGCCTCGGTCTCACTGAAAAAATCAAACAGCGCTTCACCACACACCAAATACATAGTTTCCCGCTCTCAAAGGGTTGCGACGTGTTGTCGATAACGTTCATATGCCTGTTGCGACGCCGCGACATGGGCGGCGATTGGCCGGGTTTCGCTGCTCGGATCGAGCTTGACGCAGCGCTCGCACAGCTCGGCCAAGCCCGTCTGTGAACCGGAGTGGCACCATGCCGCCTGGATCGCCGCCCCCAATGCAGCGGCTTCGCTCTGTTCGGTGCAAATGACCGTGGTGTCCATGGTGTCGGCGACGATCTGCCGCCACTGCGCGCTCTTCGAACCTCCGCCGATCAGGCGAATGCTCTGGGCCTGGAGTCCGTTGGCTCGCAGCAGGTCCAAGCCATAGCGCAAACCGAAGGTCGTGCCTTCCACCACGGCGCGACACAGGTTGGCCCGGGTCAGGTTGGTGGTGGTCAGGCCCAGCAAGCTGCCGGTGGCATGGGGCAGGGCAGGCACCCGCTCGCCGTTGAGGAACGGCAGCATGCACACGCCCTCGGCGCCAATCGGGGCCTTGGCCACCAGGGCGTTGAAGGCGTCGATGTCCAGGTCCAGCAGTTCGCGTATCGCGCCAGTGGCGTTGGTCAGGTTCATGGTGCAGATCAGCGGGAGCCAGCCACCGCTGGAGGAGCAGAACGTCGCCACGGACGGCTGTGGGCTGACCGCAGGTTCGGCGGCATAGGCGTACACCGTACCGGAGGATCCGAGGCTCATGGTGATCACACCGGGCTGGATGTTCCCGGTGCCGATGGCGCCCATCATATTGTCGCCGCCACCACTGGCCACCACCGCCTCGGGGTTGATGCCCAGGTGCGCGGCAATGGCCGGCAGGATACGTCCGACGGGCTGATGGGCCTCGATCAGTTCCGGCAGCGCCGCTTGCAAGCGTGCGCTGGGGTCGATGTGTTGTAACAGTTGCACGTCCCATTGGCGGGTGCGTACGTTGAAATAGCCGGTGCCCGAGGCGTCGCCGTATTCGCTGCAATGGCGGCCGGTGAGCCAGTAGTTGAGGAAGTCGTGGGGCAGCAGGACGCTGGCGATGCGTTCGAAAACCTGGGGATGCTGCTCCCGCGTCCAGAGCAGCTTGGAAACCGTGTAGCCCGGCGCGATCACCACGCCGAGGCGTTCGAGGCTGCCGTCTTCACCGCCCAGGTGCGCCAGGAGCCGATCATTTTCCGGTGTTGTCTCGGTGTCGCACCACAGCTTGGCCGGGCGCAAGACCTGGCCCTGGTCATCAAGCAGGACCAGGCCGTGTTGCTGGCCGGAGACGCCGATGCCGAGGACCGCCTGGCCATCGACGCCGGCGGCAGCCAAGGCTTGGTGAGTCGCCTGGGTGAATGCATCGAGCCATTGCTGGGTGTCTTGTTCACGACGACCGTTGGCCCCGCTGATCATGCTGTGGGCAGCGGCGCCCTGGCCGAGTACCTGGCCGCTGATCGCATCCAGGATCAGCGCCTTGGTGCCTTGGGTGCCGCAGTCGATGCCCAGGAACAGTTGTTGGTTTGCCATGGAAATCCTTGATATCAATGAACCGTCAGCACAGAACTGTTTGGACCGGGACATGGTGGAACCTGTGGCGAGGGGATTTATCCCCGCTGGGCTGCGAAGCAGCCCTGACACTGACGACTCGGTGTGTCAGATTCACTGAGTTGTTCGTGTCTTGGGGACGCTTCGCGTCCCAACGGGGATAAATCCCCTCGCCACAAAAAGCGACCGCGTCCGCAGGCTTAGTCCGCGTCAGCCAGCACGCGCTCAAGCGTTCGCGTGACGCCATGCTCGCGCAAGCTGTTGCAGCACCATTCGAATGCTGCCACGAACTCCGGCGAGCGGGGAATGGCGGTGCCAAAGATTTCTTCCACTTCCAGCATCCGCTGGGTCACCAGCGCATCGTCAGCCACCAATGCCTGGCAGAACGCTGCCCGTGGGTCCGGGATAGAATACGTCACGCCGTTCTCGTCCACGCCCTTCAGGTACACGGCCCAGGCCGCCACGACCAGTGCCGCACGACGGGTTTCGCTGCCGTCGGCAATCAAGCGGTTGATGGTCGGGACGGTGAATTTTGGAAACTTCGACGAGCCGTCCGAACAGACCCGCTCCAACTGGTCGGCAATCGCTTGGTTGGAAAAGCGCTCCACCAGGGTGTTCTTGTAGTCGGTCAGGTCGATGCCTGGCACTGGCGCCAGTTGCGGCGTCACGTCCAGGTCCATGTAGGCGCGCATGTAACGCACGAACAGCGGGTCGTTCATGGTCTCGTGGACGAAGCGATAACCCTTGAGAAAGCCCAGGTAGGTCAACGCCAGGTGGCTGCCGTTGAGCAGCTTGATCTTCATCTCTTCATAGGGTGTGACGTCATCGGTGAACTGCACGCCGACCTTTTCCCAGGCCGGGCGACCGTTGACGAACTTGTCTTCCAGGACCCATTGCACGAACGGTTCGCAGACCACCGGCCAAGCGTCGTCGATGCCATGTTCGTCATGCAGTTGCAGGCGATGGGCCACGCTGGTCATGGGCGTGATGCGATCGACCATGGCATTGGGGAAACTGACATTGCGGTCGATCCACTGCCCCAGCTCCGCGTCGCGCAGCGCGGCGAAGGCCAGCAACGCCTTGCGGGTCACGGCGCCGTTGTGGGGCAGGTTATCGCAAGACATCAACGTGAACGCCGGGATGCCCGCCGCGCGACGCTTGGCCAGGGCGGCGCAGAGGAAACCGAAGACGGTTTTCGGAGCGTCAGGATGGGCCAGGTCGTGCTGGATCTGCGGCAAGTGGGCCATGAACTCGCCGTTGCTGTCGTCGATGCAATAGCCGCCTTCGGTGATGGTCAGCGAGACGATGCGGATCTGCGGATCGGCCAGTTTGTCGATCAGCGCCTGGGCGCCATCTTCAGCCAGCAACATGTCATTGATCGCGCCAATCACCCGGACTTCGGTGTCATCGGTGTCGCCCAGTTCGTACAGGGTGAACAGGTAGTCCTGGCTGGCCAGGTCATCCCGGGCACGGCGATCCTCGGCCCGCAGGCCCACGCCGCAGATGGCCCAGTCCAGGTCGGTGCCGGTATTCATCAGCGCATCGGTGTAGTAGGCCTGGTGCGCCCGGTGGAAACCGCCGACACCGATGTGGGCGATGCCCTGGCGGACATCGCCCACAGGGTAGGCGGGCAGGGCGACGCCAGGGTTGAGGTTGTGCAGGTTTTGTCGGTTGAGTTTCATCGCAGGTCTCGGTAATCAGGCGGCGGCGCGCAGCGCGCGGGTCACCGCAACGCCCTCGGCGTCGAATAAGTGGCAGTGTTCAGCGTCCAGGTGCAGGCTCAGTTGCTCGCCGAAACGGCTCGCCAGGTCGCCGCGAACGCGCATGGTCAAGGCTTCGCCGGAGGCCGTGACGACGTGACAGAAGGTGTCGCTGCCCAGCCGCTCGCTGACGTCGGCGGTGACTTGCAACGTGCAGTCGCCCGGTTGCGCCAGGTTCAGGTGTTCCGGGCGAATTCCCAGGGTCACCGCGCCGCCGACGCTCAGGTTGGCACCGCTCAACGGCAGGCTGATACGCGTACCGGCGTCCAGCAGCACTTCACAGCCCTGGCTGTCCAGGCCGGTGACCTTGCCTTTGAGGAAGCCCATTTTCGGCGTGCCGAGGAACCCGGCGACAAACAGGTTGGCCGGCTGGTGATACAGCTCCAGCGGCGAGCCGACCTGTTCGATACGCCCGCCATTGAGCACCACCACCTTGTCGGCCAGGGTCATGGCTTCGACCTGGTCGTGAGTCACGTAGATCATGGTCGCCTGCAACTCTTTGTGCAGGCGTGCCAGTTCCAGGCGCATCTGAACCCGCAGGGCGGCGTCGAGGTTGGACAGCGGTTCGTCGAACAGGAAGATTTTCGGGTTACGCACGATGGCCCGGCCAATCGCTACACGCTGGCGCTGGCCGCCGGACAGTTGCTTGGGCTTGCGCTCGAGCATCGGCCCCAGTTCGAGGATGCGCGCCGCTTCGTTGACCTTCTTCTCGACCTCGGCCTTGGGCACGCCGGCCAGGTCCAGGGCGAAGGACATGTTCTTGCGCACGCTCATGTGCGGGTACAAGGCGTAGGTCTGGAACACCATCGCCAGGTCGCGCTTGGCCGGGCTGACTTCGGTGATGTCCCGGCCATCCAGTTCGATGGTGCCGTCGCTGACCTCTTCAAGGCCGGCGATCAGCCGCAGCAGCGTGGATTTGCCACAGCCCGACGGGCCGACGAAGACCACGAACTCGCGGTCGTTCACCTCAAGGTCGATGCCCTTGATGATGGAGAAACCTTCGAAACCCTTTTGCAGATTCTTGATTTTCAGGTTGGCCATGATGATGGGCCTCCACTTCTGATTATTGTGTAGGGCGCGTTATTTCACCGCGCCGAAGGACAAACCGCGCACCAGCTGTTTCTGGCTGATCCAGCCGAAAATCAGGATCGGCGCGCAGGCCAGGGTCGAAACGGCGGACAACTTGGCCCAAAACAAGCCTTCGGGGCTGGAGTAGGACGCGATCAGTGCCGTCAAGGGCGCGGCTTTGGACGAGGTCAGGTTCAATGACCAGAAGGCTTCGTTCCAGCACAGGATCAGCGACAGCAGCACGGTGGAGGCCAGGCCGCCCTTGGCAATCGGCAGCAGCACACGGACCATCTCCTGCCATAGGGTGGCACCATCCAGGCGGGCGGCCTCGAGGATGTCGCGGGGAATGTCCTTGAAGTAGGTGTAAATCATCCAGACCACGATGGGCAGGTTGATCAACGTGTAGATAACGATCAACGCGAGACGCGTGTCCAGCAGGCCAAATTGCTTGGCCAGCAGGTAAATCGGCATCAGCACGCCCACTGGCGGCAGCATCTTGGTGGAGAGCATCCACAGCAACGTGCCTTTGGTGCGCTGGGTTTCATAGAACGCCATGGAGTAGGCCGCCGGCACTGCAATCAGCAGGCACAGGGCGGTGGCGCTGAAGGAAATCACCACCGAGTTCCAGGCGAAGCTGAAGTAGTTGCTGCGCTCATTGATGTGCAGGTAGTTCTCCAGCGTCGGCGTGAAGATGAACTGCGGTGGCGTGGCGAACGCGTCGATTTCGGTCTTGAAGCTGGTCAGCACCATCCAGAAGATCGGGAAGAAGATCAGGATCGCGATGGCCCAGGCCAGCGTGCCCAGCAGCAGGCTTTGCAGGCGACGGGATTGTTGAAGAGTCATGACGACGGCCTCAGTGCTTGTCGGTGAGGTTTTTGCCGATCATCCGGACCAGGATGATGGCGGCGATGTTGGCAATGACCACGGCAATCAGGCCACCGGCCGAAGCCATGCCGACGTCGAACTGCACCAGTGCCTGGTTGTAGATCAGGTAGGCCAGGTTGGTGGAGGCGTAGCCAGGGCCACCGTTGGTGGTGGTGAAGATCTCGGCGAACACCGACAGCAGGAAGATCGTCTCGATCATCAGCACCACGGCAATCGGGCGGGCCAGGTGCGGCAGGGTCAGGTGCCAGAAAATCGCGATCGGGCCGGCACCGTCCAGGCGCGCGGCTTCTTTCTGTTCCTGGTCCAGTGACTGCATGGCGGTCATCAGGATCAGGATCGCGAAGGGCAGCCATTGCCAGCTCACGATGATGATGATCGACAGCAGCGGGTAATGGGCTAGCCAGTCCACTGGCTGGGCGCCGAACAGTTTCCACACCGAGGCGAGGATGCCCGAGACCGGGTGGAAGATCAGGTTCTTCCAGATCAGCGCGCCGACGGTGGGCATGATGAAGAACGGCGAGATCAGCAGCACACGGACGATGCCGCGACCAAAAAACTCACTGGCCTCCAGCAGCGCGCTGATCAACACCCCCAGCACGATACTGATCAGCAGCACGCTGCCCACCAGCAACAAGGTGTTGGTGGCACCGGGCATGAAACCCGAGTCGGTCAGGAAGTAGGTGAAGTTCTCCAGCCCGACGAATTCGTTTTCGCCGGGGTAGAGCAGGTTGTAGCGGATCATCGAGAAGTAGACGGTCATGCCCAGCGGCACGATCATCCACAGCAGCAACAAGGCCACCGAAGGGCTGACCAGGAACCAACCGGGGTTCGCCAGGCGGATCTTGCGTGCCGGCGGCGGGGCAATCTCGATGGGGGCTTTGGCAGTTGTCGTTGAGCTATTCATGAACGTTTACTCTTCTGCGACGCATTTCCTGTGGCGAGGGAGCTTGCTCCCGCTGGACCGCGCAGCGGGCCTATTTCGACTGGCAATCCGTGGATTGCCAGGGCGGGCTTCGCCCGCAGCGGGAGCAAGCTCCCTCGCCACAATTGGAGAAATGCAGACCTTATTTTGGATACCCGGCGCGTTTCATCTCGCGTTCGGTGGTGGACTGCGCTGCGGTCAACGCCTGGTCCACGGTCTGCTGGCCGGTCAGCGCGCCCGAGAAGAACTTGCCCACTTGGGTGCCAATGGCCTGGAACTCGGGAATGGTCACCAACTGGATGCCGATGTAGGGCACAGGCTTGAGGGTTGGCGCTTTCGGGTCGGCGACTTTCAACGATTCGAGGGTCACTTTGGCAAACGGCGCGGCCTTCATGTACTCGTCGCTGTAGGTCGAGGTGCGGGTGCCTGGCGGTACGTTGGCGATGCCGTCGGTCTTGGCGACCAATTGGCTGTATTCCTTGGACGTCGCCCAAGTGGTAAAGACCGTGGCCGCGTCCTTGGCTTTGGAGCTGGTCGGGATGGCCAGCGACCAGGAGTACATCCACGAGGTGCCCTTGTCGGTTTTTTCGTGGGGGGCGAAGGTGAATCCAACGTGATCGGCCACCTTGCTCTGGGTCTTGTCGGTGACGAACGAACCGGCGACGCTGGCATCGACCCAGATCGCGCATTTGCCGCTGTTGAACAGCGCCAGGTTTTCGTTGAAGCCGTTACTGGACGCACCCGGCGGGCCGGATTTCTTCATGTTGTCGACGTAGAAATTCAGTGCTTCCTTCCACTCGGGCCCATTGAATTGTGGCTGCCACTTCTCATCGAACCAGCGTGCGCCATAACCGTTGGCCAGGGTGGTGATCAGCGCCATGTTCTCGCCCCAACCGGCCTTGCCCCGCAGGCACAGGCCATATTGTTCCTTGGATTTGTCGGTGAGTTTTTCGGCGAATTCACCGATCTGGCTCCAGGTCGGGTGTTCGGGCATGGTCAGCCCGGCGTTCTTGAACAGGTCCGTGCGGTAATAGGTGATCGAGCTTTCGGCATAGAACGGCAGGGCGTACAGCGAGCCTTTGACCGACAAGCCATCGCGCACGGAAGGGAAAACGTCGTCCAGGTCATAGGAGGCCGGCAGGTCCTTCATCGGCTCCAGCCAGCCCTTGGCGCCCCAGAGTGCAGCTTCGTACATGCCAATGGTCAGCACGTCGAACTGTCCGCCCTGGGTGGCGATGTCGGTGGTCAGGCGCTGGCGCAGCACGTTTTCTTCGAGCACCACCCAGTTGAGCTTGATGTCCGGGTGCTCGGCCTCGAAGGTTTTCGAGAGCTTTTGCATGCGGATCATGTCGCTGTTGTTGACGGTGGCAATGGTGAGGGTCTGTGCGCCGAAACTGACGCTGCTGAGGGTCATGCAGGTGGAGACAAGCAGAGCTTTTACCGAAGGTTTCATCGCGCACTCCTTTTCCGCGCCCGAAGGCGGCAGAAGGACAGTTATTGTTTTTGTGTCTTCCGGATGAAGGGAAGAATGTGCGCTGATTACAGCCCTCAATGGACGGCGTGACAAATCATCCGTCGCACTTTCACTGATACTTTTTTGCACTTAAGAAAATTTCTGGTGGGGAATTCATCTGTGGCGAGGGGATTTATCCCCGCTGGGCTGCGAAGCAGCCCCAAAAATGTATCTACCCTGGAGGCGGATCAGAAAACCAGAGGGCCGCTTCGCGCCCCAGCGGGGATAAATCCCCTCGCCACAGGTCCACCCTGTCCCTGATCCAGGCAATTGAGTCGAGAAAATGTCAGCCCTGGTTCTGCTCGGTCAACCGCTGCACCGCCAGTCGCCGGTAGTGGGATGGGGTCATGCCCTTGAGCTGCTGGAAACGCCGGTTGAAATTGGAAATGTTGTTGAAGCCCGATTCAAAGCACACGTCCGTCACCGGTTTATCACCGTCGGCCAGCAACTCGCAGGATTTGCTGATGCGCAGGCGATTGACGAATTCGATGAAGCAGCGACCGGTGGCCTGTTTGAACACCCGGCTGAAATAGGTGGGTTTCATGCCCAGGTGCTCGGCCACTTCTTCCAGGGACAGTTCCCGGGCGTAATGGGCAAAGATGTAGTCCACCGCGCGGTTGGTGCGGTCGATGCTGTGTTCGTCCGCCGTTTGCGCAGAGGTCGCGCCGGACAGCAGTTGGTAGTCATCCGTGGCGGCCAGCAGCTCCATCAGGATGAAAAAATGCCCCAGGCGGCTCATGCCTTGGGAATCGGCGATGCGCTGCATCAGGGTCATGGCCTGGCGGATGGTGCGCTTGCAGCGGAACTCGATGCCGTACTGGGCACGTTCGAGCAGCGGTGCGACAGTCTTGAGTTCAGCGAACACCTGGTGGCCACTTTCGAACAACTCGTCAGTGAAGTTCACCAGCATGTCGCGCTTGTGCACCACTTCGTCTTCGGCCACCTGGCTGATCCAGTTATGGGGCAGGTTGGGGCCGGTGAGGAACAGTGACTGCGGATAGAAGTTGCCGATGTAATCGCCAATGAACACTTTGCCGGAACTGGCGACGATCAAGTGCAGCTCGTATTCCTTGTGGAAATGCCAGCGCACCAGCGGGCAGGGAAAACCGTGCTGACGGTAGATGATGGACAACCCATTATGGTCGTCCATCAACTCGTAGGAGGGGTCGGTGATTCTGGCTGTACGGGTCATGGGCCTGGCGCTTTTATTGTTATCGCCATTGGATAATGCCCCCTTCGCCAGGCGGCTGCCACTCTGACGTCTAACCGTTGCGGTTTTTTTCTTCGATCCACTGGGACATGTATTGGGTGCTTTTGTGCTGGTGGTGACGCAGCATGCTGCCGGTGAAATTGTCCCGACGTCGTTGTGCCAGGTCCGCCCGGCAAGCGTTGATGATGTCGATCAGTGCCGGGCCGTGCACCTGTTGCCGGTAGCGATTTTCCAGCAGGGCGAGGCCAGCATCCTGGGCCTGGGTCCAGCGCGCCTGATCGCGATACAACTGCACCGCCGCATTGGCGATGCCTTCGGCGCTCTGGGCAATTGCGCCGGGCCAGGGCATGTCGCCGTGCATGGCTTCGGCCCCCACGGGCGTGGTGACGTTGGGGGTGCCGCAGAGCATGGCATCGATCAGCTTGCCCTTGATGCCGGCGCCGAAACGCAGCGGCGCCAGGCAGATGCGTGCCGCCGACATCACCTGCAAGGCGTCCTCCGCCCAGTTCATGATGTGAAAACCCTGGGCCGGGTTATGCAGCGCGGCGGCCTTGGGCGGGGTGTAGGCGCCGTACAGGTGCAGCTGCGCGCCGGGTAATTGTTGGCGGATCAGTGGCCAGATGGCGTTTTTCATCCAGAGCACGGCGTCCCAGTTCGGTGCGTGGCGAAAGTTGCCGATGCTCAGGAAATGCGCCCGGTCCTCGAACGGCGCCGACGGCTCGCCGGGCAGGTCCAGCATCAACGGGCACCAGTGCAGCAGGTTGCGGGGCAACCCGAAGTGCTCCACCAACAGTTCGATTTCAACCTCGGACACCATCAGGTTGAGGTCGCAGCGGTACAATGCGGCGATTTCCCGTTTGGCCAGGTCGGTGTCGGCCATCCGCTGGAACTCCTCGTCCAGGGCTGGGGCGAAGAGGTCGCTGAAATCCTCGCCAGCCTCATCCTGCTTCAAGCGGTCTTTCAAGCGCTGGTGCCGAGCGTGGCGCAGGCTCTGCAAGTCTGACGTCTCCAGCACCCGCAGGGCACCGGGGCAGTGCTTCTCGACCCGCCAGCCGAACTGTTCTTCCATCATGAATTGGTCGAACAGCACGATGTCCGGCGCCAGCTCACTGATGAAGGCGTCGAAGCTGCTGCTATTGAGTTCGATCGGTACTTCGCGGATACCCAGCGCGACCAGGTCGGCGCGCTGTTCACCGGGGCCCGCCGGGCTGCTGAAGGTGATGTCCCAGCCTTGCCCGAGGAAGGTGTCGAGGATCTGCATGACATGCCCGCTGGCAGCCGATGAGCGCGGCTCGGGCCAGACATAGCCGATAACCAGGACCTTGGTGGCGGTGGGGTGATGCATGGGCAGGGGGTTCCTCGAAGCGGATCAGGCGCTGTCGGCGCGCGGGGCGCCGATAGTGACCAAGAATACGATCCGGCTCAAGAAAGAATGCGTTTGACCTTGTCTCGCAACTGATCGATGGAGAAAGGCTTGCCGATCACCGACATGCCTTCTGGCACATCGATGCTTTCGGCATAACCGCTGGCAAACAGCACAGGCAGTTGTGGCCGCACGGCTCGGGCCTGTTTCGCCAATTCGCGCCCGTCCATGACCGGCAGGCCGACGTCGGTCATCATCAGTGCGATGGGTTGCGCGTCGTTTTTTAAAAATGCCAGCGCCTGCTCACAACCATCCGCCTCCAGCACCTGGTATTCCAATTCCTCCAGCACGTCGACGATCAGCATCCGCACAATGTCGTCGTCTTCGACGACCAGGATGGTGGGCGGGGTGGCAGGAGGGGGGGTGGACATAGTTGACATTCTCGAAGGTTGGGGTCGGGAAGGGGCTCGAAGAAATCGGTCTCTTTCATAAGCCTCTTTTATGAGTAAGCTCCGAGGCGGCACAAGTTCCCAAGGTTGTACAAGAAAGGATCTATAGTACAAGAGCTGACAAGGATAGTCGCTTCCTTGCTACAAGGTAGATCGTCGCGGGACTTGCGCCTTTGACTCGTCAGATAATGTGGATCCAAGCGCCGTTTTTCGGGCAAACTCCACGGTTTTCAACTGTCCACCAAGGCCCTTTCCATGACTCCTTCGTCTTCGGTCGACGAGCAAAGTTTTCGCAAGCTCCTGAGCCGCAATATCAGCCTGCCGCTGGGCATGGGCGCCCTCAGCGCGGTGTTTTTCATCATCCTTATCACGTACCTGCTCTCAGTGATCCAATGGGTCGGCCACACCGACCGGGTGATCAATAACGCCAACGAGGCGTTCAAGCTGAGCGTGGACCTGGAAACTGGCATGCGTGGCTATCTCTTGAGCGGTGACGAGCATTTCCTCGACCCCTATGAAGTCGCCAAGCCCCGGATCACCGTTGCGCTGGACACTCTGCTGGAATTGACAGCCGACAACCCTGTCCAGACCGACCGCCTGCACAAGATACAAGCGCTCCAGACCGAGTGGGCCAATTACGCCCAGAGCATGATCGACCTGCAACGTACCAGTGGCGATTACCGGGGGGCGGTGAAGGCCGGGCGCGGCAAGCGCCTGACCGACGAGATTCGCCAGTCCTTCGAAGAAATTGTCGAGACCGAGCAGCAACTGCGTGCGGCGCGCAATGCGGAGGTGCGCGCCACCACGGTCTGGAGTATCGCCCTGTATCTGCTGTTCGTCGCCGCAGTCAGTGGATTGCTGGCCTACGTCGGTCGCCGGGATCTGTTGAGCTTGTCCGAGAGCTACAGCGCCAGCCTGAAAGTCCAGCAACGCAGCGCCCTGCACCTGGAGAAGCAGGCTTGGTTGCGCAATGGCCAGACGCAGCTGGCCGAGCAGGTCCTGGGACAGTTGTCCCTGGACTTGTTGGGCCGCAATATCTTGCAGTTCTGTGCGAAGTACCTGGGGGTGGCGGTCGCTGCGCTCTATGTACGGGAAGAAAATGGCCTGCTCAAGCGCGTCGCCAGCTATGGCTTGTCCCGGGAGGATGACGCGCAGCAGCAGGTGATCGTCGACGGTGAAGGTATTGCTGGCCAAGCCGTCCGACAGGGGCGTCTCATTCGGTTGGATGACGTACCGGACGATTACCTGAAAGTCAGCTCCGGATTGGGGCAAGGGCTGCCCAACAGCGTGTTGGTGGCGCCCACCAGTGACGATGACCGGATCAACGGTGTCATCGAATTGGGCTTCCTGCGGCCATTGACCGAGCGCGACATTGAGATGCTGGAGCTGATTTCCGGCAATATCGGCACCTCCATCGAGGCCGCTCGTTATCGCCAGCGCTTGCAGGAAGTGCTGGCCGAAACCCAGCAGTTGAACGAAGAACTGCAAGTGCAGCAGGAAGAGCTCAAGACTGCCAACGAGGAACTGGAAGAGCAGTCGCGCATTCTCAAGGAGTCCCAGGCCCACCTGGAAGCCCAGCAGCAGGAACTGGAGCAGACCAACGAGCAATTGGCCGAACAGCGCGACGCCATGGACCAGAAGAACAGCGAGCTGAACCTGGCCCAGATCCAGTTGCAGGAGCGCGCCGAAGAGTTGCAGCGTTCGAGCAAGTACAAATCCGAGTTCCTGGCCAACATGTCCCACGAGCTGCGCACGCCGCTCAACAGTTCGTTGATCCTGTCCAAACTGCTGTCGGAAAACCCGCAGCAGAACCTCAGCGAGGAACAGGTCAAGTTTGCCGAGTCGATCTACTCCGCCGGCAACGACCTGTTGAACCTGATCAACGATATTCTCGACATCTCCAAGGTCGAGGCTGGAAAGCTGGAAGTGCGCCCGGAGAACACCAGCGTGCAGCGTCTGGTGGAGGGCCTGCGGGACATGTTCGAGCCGTTGGCAGTCGACAAGGGCCTGGAGTTCGAGGTCCAGGTATTGCCCGATGCGCCAGCGATGCTCTACACCGACCGCCAGCGCCTGGAACAGGTGATCAAGAACCTGCTGTCCAATGCCGTGAAATTTACCGAGCAAGGCACCGTCAGCCTATCGGTGGCCGGGCAGCCGGGCTCGGGCATCGCGTTCATGGTGCGCGACTCCGGGATCGGCATCGCCGCCGATCAGCAGCAAAGTATCTTCGAAGCGTTCCGCCAGGCCGATGGCACGACTAATCGTCGTTACGGTGGCACCGGCCTGGGGTTGTCGATTTCCCGGGACCTGGCCACGTTGTTGGGCGGCTCGATCAGCGTTTCCAGCGAGCCGGGGCAGGGCAGCGTGTTTACGCTGGTGATGCCTGAACGTTATGTCGAGCCCGGGGAATCGCCGATAGAACCGTTGACATTCATCCCGACGGCCACCGCGCCAGCGCCGGCTGCACCAAAAACCGCACCGGCACCGCTGATCGCTGAAGTGGATACGCCGATTGCCCGATTTGCCGACGACCGCGACAAGGCGCCGTTCGATACCCGATGCATCCTGGTGATCGAGGACGAGCCCAAGTTCGCCCGCATCCTGTTCGACCTGGCCCATGAGCTCGGTTACCAGTGCCTGGTGGCCCACGGTGCCGATGAAGGCTTCGACCTGGCCTTGCAACTGGCTCCCGACGCGATCCTTTTGGACATGCGCCTGCCGGATCATTCCGGGCTGACGGTGCTGCAGCGGCTGAAGGAGCGGGCCGAAACCCGGCACATTCCGGTGCATGTGATTTCCGTCGAAGACCGCGTAGAAGCCGCCATGCACATGGGCGCCATCGGCTATGCCGTCAAACCGACCACCCGCGAAGAACTCAAGGATGTCTTCGCCCGCCTGGAAGCCAAGCTGACCCAGAAGGTCAAGCGGGTGCTGCTGGTGGAGGACGATGACCTGCAGCGCGACAGTATTACCCGCCTGATCGGCGACGATGATATCGAGATCACCGCTGTTGGCCTGGCCCAGCAAGCCCTGGACCTGCTGCGCACCAACGTCTACGACTGCATGATCATCGACCTCAAGTTGCCGGACATGCTCGGCAATGACCTGCTCAAGCGCATGTCCAGCGAAGACATCTGTTCCTTCCCGCCGGTGATCGTCTACACCGGGCGCAACCTGACCCGCGACGAAGAGGCCGAACTGCGCAAGTATTCGCGCTCGATCATCATCAAGGGTGCCCGTTCGCCAGAGCGCTTGCTGGACGAGGTGACACTCTTTCTGCACAAAGTCGAATCCCGGTTGTCCCATGAACGGCAGCGGATGCTCAAGACCGCCCGTAGCCGCGACAAGGTGTTTGAAGGCCGCAAGGTGCTGCTGGTGGATGACGATGTGCGCAACATCTTTGCCCTGACCAGCGCCTTGGAGGCGAAGGGGGCGATTGTTGTCATTGGCCGTAACGGCCTGGAGGCGATCGATCGCCTGAACGAATTCGACGACATCGACCTGGTGCTGATGGATGTAATGATGCCGGAGATGGACGGTTTCGAAGCCACCGCGCTGATCCGCAAGGACCCGCGCTGGCGCAAGCTGCCCGTTATTGCCGTGACGGCCAAGGCCATGAAGGATGATCAGGAGCGCTGCCTGGCGGCGGGTTCCAACGACTACCTGGCCAAACCGATCGATCTGGATCGTCTGTTCTCGCTGATTCGCGTGTGGTTGCCGAATATGGAAAGAATTTAGTGGAACGTGACACTGACATTGAACTTCGTTTGTTGATCGAAGCGATCTACCTCAAGTACAGCTACGATTTTCGCGACTATTCCGGTGCGTCCATCAAGCGCCGGGTCCACCATGCGCTGAGCCAGTTCGAGTGCAAGACCATTTCGGCCTTGCAGGAGCGCGTGCTGCATAACCCGGGGGCGTTCATGCAGCTGCTGCAACTGCTGACGATCCCGGTCAGCGAGATGTTTCGCGACCCCACGCATTTCCTGGCCATTCGCGAGGAAATCGTGCCGCTGCTCAGGACGTATCCTTCGCTCAAGATCTGGATCGCCGGTTGCAGCACGGGGGAGGAGGTCTACTCCATGGCGATCCTGCTGCGCGAAGAAGGCCTGCTGGACCGCACGCTCATCTATGCCACCGATATCAACCCGCGCTCGTTGGAAAAAGCCAAGCAGGGGATTTTCTCCCTGGAGAACGTGCGTACCTACACCCAGAACTACCAGGCCGCCGGAGGCCGGCGCTCGTTTGCCGATTACTATACCGCCGCCTACGATTATGCGATGTTCGACAAGACCTTGTGCGAGAACGTGACCTTTGCCGATCACAGCCTGGCGACCGACAGTGTCTTTTCAGAAACTCAGTTAATTTCATGTCGTAATGTATTGATATATTTCAATAAAAAGCTACAGGATCGGGCGTTCGGCTTGTTTCATGAGTCCCTTTGTCACCGTGGTTTCCTGGTATTGGGCAGTAAGGAGACGTTGGATTTCTCGGCTTACGGCCATCGATTCGAGCCGTTGGTCAAACAGGAACGGATCTATCGCAAGTTATGAACCAGACGAAGGACAGATCCAACCCGCCCATCGAGGCCATTGTCGTCGGTGCCTCGGCCGGTGGCGTCGACGCGCTGCTCAAGGTCTTCGGACACCTGCGCAAAGGCTTTGGCGTGCCCATTTTGGTGGTATTGCATTTGCCGGACGAGCGCGAAAGCCAACTGGCCCGTGTCTTCGGACATCGTCTGGCGGTGCCGGTGGAGGAAGCCCGGGACAAGCAAGACATCGTGCCGGGAACCTTGTATGTCGCCACGCCCGGCTATCACTTGTCGGTCGAGGCTGACCGTAGCCTGTCGTTGAGCCTGGAGGAGCCGCTGCATCATTCGCGACCGTCCATCGATGTGTTGTTTGAATCGGCCGCCGATGTCTACGGCCAGAAATTGCTGGCCGTGGTGCTGACCGGCGCCAACAACGATGGCGCCTGTGGCTTGGCGAAGGTCAGGGCGCTGGGCGGGATCACGGTGGTCCAGGACCCCAATGAAGCCCAGGTCTCGACCATGCCCGAAGCGGCGCTGGCCTTGCACGAACCCGACCATATCCTTACTTTGCAAGGCATCGGCCAATTGCTGGCCGGGCTGGAATGAACCACATGCCAAGAGATATTCAAGCCAAACTGCTGATCGTCGATGATCTGCCTGAGAATCTGTTGGCCCTGGAAGCGTTGATCAAGGGGGGCGACCGCGAGGTCTTCAAGGCCCTGTCGGCGGACGAAGCACTGTCCCTGCTGCTGCAACACGACTTTGCCCTGGCCATCATCGATGTGCAGATGCCGGACATGAACGGTTTCCAACTGGCCGAGCTGATGCGCGGCACGGAGAAGACCCGCAGCATCCCTATCATTTTTGTCAGTGCCGCAGGTCGTGAACGCAACTATGCCTTTACCGGTTATGAAAACGGTGCGGTGGACTTCCTGCACAAGCCGCTGGACACCCAGGCGGTCAAAAGCAAGGTCAATGTGTTCGTCGAGTTGTACCGCCAACGAAAGGCCATGAAGGAGCAGGTCGTAGCCCTTGAGCAGAGTCGCCGCGAGCAGGAGGTTCTGCTGCAGCAACTTGAGGCCACCCGGGGCGAGCTGGAGCAAGCGGTGCGCATGCGTGACGACTTCATGTCCATCGTCGCCCACGAGGTGCGCACGCCCCTCAATGGCCTTATCCTCGAGACACAACTGCGCAAGATGCACCTGGCCCGGGACAACGCCGCGGCCTTCAGCCTGGACAAGGTGCGGGCAATGGTTGAGCGCGATGAACGGCAGATCAAGAGCCTGATCCGGCTGATCGAGGACATGCTGGATGTCTCGCGGATTCGCACCGGCAAGCTGTCGATTCGTCCGACCCGCTTCAACTTGACAACATTGGTGGAAAATCTGCTGCGCAATTTTCAGCCGCAGATCGCCGTTGCCGAATGCTCGTTGACCTGCCTGGCTGAACCGTCGGTGGAGGGGCTTTGGGATGAGTTTCGTATCGAGCAGGTGATCTCGAACTTGTTGACCAATGCGTTGCGCTACGGCGGCAAGGGCCCGATCGAGGTGCGCGTCTACAAGACGCCCGACCACGCCTGTATCGAGGTCCAGGACCATGGCATCGGTATCAGCGAGGAAAACCAGAAACGTATTTTCCAGCAGTTCGAACGCGTATCGTCCAAGGCGGCTGCAGCCGGCCTTGGGCTGGGGCTGTTCATTTCCGAGCAGATTGTCACGGCCCATGGCGGGACAATCACGGTCAACAGTCGCCTCCATGAAGGGGCCTTGTTTCGTGTTTGCCTGCCTTTGCAGAAAACTGTCTTGGACAAAACCGCCGAACAGACGCAACCTCTGCGAGACCCCAAGGTCGTATCAGCAGCTATTGATCGAACAAAGGCTTCTCATGAGTGAAGATGCGCAAGATGTTGTATTGATCGTCGAGGATGACCCGTCGATCCTGATGGTGTTGTCGGCCTACCTGTCGGGCGAGGGATACCGGGTGCTACAGGCCGAAAACGGTGCCCAGGCGTTCGAGATCCTGGCGAGCAAGCCTCATCTGGACATGATGATTACCGATTTCCGCCTGCCGGGTGGTATCTCCGGGGTGCAGATCGCCGAGCCTGCGGTCAAGTTGCGTCCTGAGCTGAAGGTCATTTTCATCAGTGGTTACGCGCAGGAAGTGCGCGACACTGACAGCCCCATTACCCGCAAGGCGCCGATCCTGGACAAGCCGTTCGACCTGGATGAGTTGCAGCGCATCATGCAGTCGATGTTGTCGTAGGTTTTGTCTGGGCTGGGGACATGGCTTGTGTGGCGAGGGGATTTATCCCCGCTGGGCTGCGAAGCAGCCCCCAAAAGGCCGACGTAATCTACCTGGCACACCGAGTTGAGGTTTCAGGGCTGCTTCGCAGCCCAACGGGGATAAATCCCCTCGCCACAAGCGACATTCAATCGGCTCAAACCGTGATCATCTCCCGCACCTTGGCTGTCAACAAATCAAACGTGAATGGCTTGGTGATCATCTGCATCCCCGGGTCAAGGAAACCGCCGCGTACGGCGGCATGTTCCGCGTAACCGGTGATGAACAGTACCCGCAGGTCCGGGCGGAGCTGCCGGCCGATTTCCGCCAGTTGCCGGCCATTCATGCCGGGCAGGCCCACGTCGCTGATCAGCAGGTCGATGCGTTGGCCTGACTGGAGGATTGGTACGGCGCCGTTGGCGTCGGCCGCTTCCACAAAGGCATAGCCCAACTCGCTCAACACCGCGCTCACCAGTATTCGCACCGCTGGATCGTCCTCGACGATCAGCACGGTCTCACCGTCCTGCGCATGCGGTGCATGTGGGGTGGTGACCTGTGGTTCGTGTATTTCCTCGCCGCGAAAGCGCGGCAGGTAAAGGTTCACAGTGGTGCCTTTGTCGACTTCGCTGTCGATGGTCACATGCCCGCGCGATTGTTTGCTGAACCCATAGATCATCGACAGGCCCAGCCCGGTGCCCTGGCCGATTGGCTTGGTGGTGAAGAACGGATCGAACGCACGACCGATGATCGCTTCGGGCATGCCGCAACCGCTGTCCTGCACGCTCAGCACCACATAGTCGCCGGGTTCCAGGTTGGTGTAGGCGTCGGTAAAGTCGGCGTCCAGGTGCTGGTTGCAGGTCTTTACCACCAGGTTCCCGCCATTGGGCATGGCATCCCGGGCGTTTAGGACCAGGTTGAGCAGGGCGCTTTCCAGCTGGTTGGGGTCGGCTTCGGCGACCCACAACTGCTCGTCCAGCTGCATGTCCAGGCGGATGCTTTCGTTGAGGCTGCGTTGCAGCAACTCGCCCATGGACAGTACCAGCGTATTCATCTGGACGGCCTTGGAGTCCAGTGATTGCCGACGGGAAAACGCCAGCAGGCGATGGGTCAGGCCGGCGGCGCGGTTGGCCGAGGTCACGCCCAGGTCGATCAGGCTGTCCAGGTCCTCGGTGCGGCCCCGGGCCAGGCGCCGGCGCAGCAGTTCGAGGCTGCCGATGATTCCGGTGAGCATGTTGTTGAAGTCGTGGGCGATACCCCCGGTGAGTTGGCCGACTGCTTCCATTTTCTGTGACTGGCGCAAGGCCTCTTCGTTATGGCGCAACTGGGCGGTGCGTTCTTCCACTTGCTGTTCAAGGGTTTCAAGGGTGGTTTGCAGGCGCAGTTCGCTGTTGCTCAGGTCAATCAGGCGGTCGCGGGCTTCGTACTGCCTTCGACGACCTCGCAGGGCGGTGGTCACCAGGCTGATCAGGGTCACTGGATGGAAAGGGCGCTCAAGGAAGGTCACGTTGCCCAGTTGCGTACCGATACGCGCCGCCGGGTTCTGTTCCGGGCCGCCGTGATGGGTCAGCAAGACAATGGGCAGGTCGGACCAGGCCGGCTGCTGCTCGATGTACAGGAACAGCGCTTCCAGATCAGGCCCCACCAGCGCTTCCGAGGAAATCACCAACAGGCCGGCACCTTTTTCCAATTCTTCGCACAAATGGCCCAGATGACGGCAGATGAGACCGGCAAAACCGGCTTCATTGAGGATCATCAAGGCGATCTGGCTGTCCCGTCCCAGCGGTGCGAGGATCAGCGCCCGCTCGGACAGGGGCTCGGCCAGCGTCACCGGTGTTCATCCCTGAGCAGCGGGTTGCTCTCGCCCATATAAGTGGGAACCCCTCGCAAGACGCCTTGGAACGCCTCGAGCGGCTCGCCGATGGTCATGCCCAAGCCGCTGATGCGGTATTCGCGGATGGTCGACTCATGGCTGCCCGTGCGTTTCTTGATGATGGAAATCGCCCGGCGCACCTTGCCCAGTGCTTCGAAATAACGCAAAAGAACCACCGTGTCAGCCAGGTAAGTAATGTCGACGGGCGCTTGCATGTCGCCCACCAGACCGTGCTGTGCAACAGTCATGAAGGTCGCCGCGCCCTTGCGGTTGAGGTAGAGCAACAATTCATGCATGTGCAGGACCAGGGCGTTCTCCTCCGGCATGGCCGCCTGATAGCCATTGATGCTGTCGATGATCACGGTCTTGATGTCTCCCTCATCGACACAACGGCGCACGCGGTGGGAGAACTCGCCAGGGGACAGCTCGGCGGCGTCCACTTGTTCGATCAGCAGGTTGCCGGTCTCTTGCAGGGCTTGCAGGTCGATGCCGATGTTTTTCATGCGTTCGAACAACAAGCCCAGTTCTTCATCGAAGATGAACAGCGCGGCTTTCTCGCCACGATGTACGGCTGCGGCGGCAAAAATCATTGCTATCAGCGATTTGCCGGTCCCCGCCGGGCCGAGAATCAACGTGCTGGAGCCGGTTTCGATACCGCCACCCAGCAGGGCGTCCATTTCGCCGATGCCGCTGGAGAGTTGCTGGCGCAGGTATTGGCCTCGGTGCTCGGCGGCCACTAGGCGTGGGAAGACGTGTACGCCGTCGCCCATGATGGTGAAGTCATGGTAACCGCCGCGGTATTTCTGCCCGCGATACTTGACCACCCGGATCCGCCGCCGTTCGGCGCCATAGTTGGGCGTCAGTTCTTCCAGGCGAATCACCCCGTGGGCGACACTGTGGACGGTCTTGTCCAGGGACTCGGTGGTCAGGTCGTCGAGCAGCAGGACCGTGGCGTCGTAGCGCACGAAGTAGTGCTTGATCGCGAGGATCTGGCGACGATAGCGCAGGGAGCTTTGCGCCAGCAGGCGAATCTCCGACAGGCTGTCGAGCACCACCCGGGTCGGCTTGACCCGTTCGACCACTTCGAAGATCTGCCGGGTCGCTTCGCCCAGCTCCAGGTCCGAGGAATACAGCAGGCTCTGCTGGTGCTCGGCATTGAGCAGGCTTTCGGGCGGGGTCAGTTCGAAAATATGAATGTTGTCGTCCAGCGTCCACCCGTGGGAGGTTGCGCCCTGACGCAGCTCACGCTCGGTTTCCGATAGCGTAATGTACAACGAGCGCTCGCCAGCCTTGGCGCCGGCCAACAGAAAATGCAGCGCGACCGTGGTCTTACCCGTCCCTGGTTCCCCCTCGAGCAGGAACACATGGCCGCGGGACAATCCACCGG
The DNA here is from genome assembly GCF_900119205.1 of Pseudomonas sp. NFACC16-2. Taxonomy (NCBI): domain Bacteria; kingdom Pseudomonadati; phylum Pseudomonadota; class Gammaproteobacteria; order Pseudomonadales; family Pseudomonadaceae; genus Pseudomonas; species Pseudomonas sp. NFACC16-2. The sequence goes on from NZ_FPIX01000028.1 coordinate 31,688, forward strand.
AAAGGACATCGTCCAGTCCTTCGATGCCGGTGGCGGCTTTTGCACTGATCAACTCGTTAGATGTAGACAAAAATAGCCCTCTCATGACTAGGGAAGTGGGGCAGCAGGCGGGGTAACGCCTGAATTCAACTGCCTGAACACTTGACCTTTGGCGGTGATGGCGGTTCCGCTTACATCGATAAAACGCGGTGTATTGCACAACTTTCGGTGTGCCACAAAGGGCCTAGAGGCCCTGTTGCAGCGCCGGATCGTCCGGGTTCAACTGTTCAAGTTGCGCCAGCAGGATTTGAACATTCTGTAATTGGCCGGTCTCCTTCCAATAGTTGATCAGCAGCACCCGTGCCTTGCGGTCGGCGGGATAGCGCTGGACGATTTCCTGCAGCTGTTTCTGCGCCGCTTCCACTTCCTGTTCGGCATGCAGGGTGGTCGCCAGGTCATAACGGTAATGGCGGTTCTCGGGCTCCAGCTCCACCGCTTTTGCCAAGCCGAGCACCGCATACTCGTTCTGGCCGTGTTGCAGCAGCCACATGCCCAGCGCATGTTGCAGATAAGCCGACGCTGGCTGGGTTTGCAACTGTCGGGCGAGCAATAATCGCGCGGCTTCGCTTTGGCCCTGTTTGTCCAGTACCTCGATCTGCATGACCAGCGCTGGCAGGTTGTCCGGTTGCAGGCGCAACGCCTGTTCAAGGGCCCGTTGGGCTTTCTTCAGTTCGGCGTTGTGCAGGTGCAGTCGGGCGAGCTGGCAGTGGGTCTCAGCGGTTTTCGGACCGTCCTCGAGCACCTGTTCCCAGGTGTCGATGGCTAACTGCATCGCCCCGAAATACAGGCCGAGATCATCCGGCGACAAGCCCAGCAGCGCGTTCACGGCGGCGAATCGGACGTTCTGGTCATCATCATCCAGGAGCGGGCCGAGCAACAGGCTGCGCTGGCCTGTCGGTACCAGCCCGACGACGCTACCGATGGCGGCTCGACGCACGTCCGGCGATTCGTTGTGCAGGTCCGTGTCCGCCAGCTTCAGGGCTTGGGGGCTGGGGTAGTTGGGCAGTTCGGCGTGCAGCCACACGCGGCGTTTGGGCGAAAGGTCCGGACGCCCCAATTGCTGGTAAAGCATCCGCGCCGCCCCTGGCTGCCCGTTGCGGGCGTGTTCCAAGGCTTCACTGTAGCCACGCTTGATCGCCTCAGGGATTTGCGGCGTGGTGCTGCGCAGCCATAGCGCGACAAGACCGATCAACAACAGGACACAGAGGCTGAGGAGCAGGTTGCGGCGGCGAGGCGAGGGCATGCAGGGAATCCATTACCAGAAGCGTGAAATGCCGCAAGCTTCGACCAGGTGGCGGCTTGAGTCAAACCTTGTCACGGCGGTAACGGACCTGTGGGCGCGAGTTTGCTCGCGATGGCGGTTGCGCATCCGACATCACCGCCAATTGACCCATCGCTGTCGCGGGCAAGCTCCCACAATGGGCCCCTTCACGGTGGGTTGTGGGGCGAAAGGCAAAAAAAGCCCCGCGTTCGAATGAGACGCGGGGCAAAGAATTGGTCGGTTGCGGCCAACCAAAGGAGCTCGGTTGAGAAGGGGGTCAGTTGCTGGCAACGGTCTCCGGTTTCCAGCCGCCGCCCAGGGCCTTGTAGATTGCGACGATGCCGCGGTACAGGTCCACTTCGGCCTGGGCCTGGGTGTCTTCGGCGGCCAGGCGTTCGCGTTGGGCGTCGAGCAGCACGAGGAAGTCCACGGTGCCTTCGCGGTAGCGAATCTCGGCCAGGTCGGCGGCGGCACGGCTCGATTCACTCTGGCGGATCAGCGAGATCAGCCGTTGTTGGCGCTTGCCGTAGTCACTGAAGGCGTTTTCCGATTCTTCCAGGGCCAGCAGTACTTGCTGTTCGTAGGTCGCCAGGGCGCCGTCCGCCTCGGCGTTGGCACCGCGCAAGCGCGCCCGCACGCTGCCCAGGTCGAAAGCGGCCCAGGTAATGCTCGGGCCCAGCGCCCAGGCGTTGGCCGCCGAGGAGCCGATCTGCGAACCGCGTCCAGCCGTGAAACCGAGGAAACCGCTCAGGCTGACCCGTGGGAACAGGTCGGCCTTGGCAACGCCGATGCGCGCCGTGGCAGCGGCCAGTTGGCGTTCGGCACTGAGAATGTCCGGGCGTCGTTGCAGCAGCTCACCCGGGTCGCCGATGGGCAGGGCCTTGGCGATGGCTGGCAACTGTTTCGGGCTCAGGTCCACGCTGAGTTTGTCCGCACGCTCGCCCAGCAACGTGGCGATGCGATTGCGTTGGCGCACCTGTTCGGCCTGCAACTGCGGCACGCTGGCTTCCACCGAGGCCAGGCGCGCATCGGCCCGCACCACATCGAGCTGATCACCGACGCCGGCATCGCGCAGGCTTTCGGTGATCTTGCGCGAATCCTGCTGGTTCTTCAGGTTCGCCAGGGCGATTTTTTCCCGCAGTTGCGCACCGCGCAATTGACCGTAGGCATCCACCAGCTCGGCGATCATGGTCACCTGCAACTGATAGAGATCGGCTTCGGCCGCCTGCTGATCGGCGTCGCTGGCTTCCAGGTTGCGCTGGATGCGCCCGAACAAGTCCAGCTCCCAGGCCATGTCCAGGCCGAGGTCGTAACGCTCGGTGTTGACTCGTTCGTCTGTCTGCCCCGTCGGGATCTGGCCTTTGCCCAGGTTGCTGCTGGCACGGCTGGTGATGGTCGGCATGGCGTCATTGCTGGCGTCATCGCGAATCGCCCGGGCGGCCCGTAAACGGGCGAAGGCCACGCGCAACTCGCGGTTGCCTTCCAGGGATCGGGTCACCAACGCGTTAAGGGTCGGGTCGTCGAACTGCTGCCACCAGATGCCTTCGAACCGGGCACGGTCGAAATTCTTCTGGCCGGCGGCGCCGTCGGTGGCGGTGGTGATATTCGCCGCCTCCGTTTGCGGGGCCTTGTAGTCCGGGCCCACGGCGCAGGCACTCAAGGCCAATACCAGCAAGCTCGGCACGAACGCTTTCAAACTCATTGTTGCGCCTCCAGTTTCAAAGCCCGGGCCGCCTTGCGGGCCTCGCTGCGCTCGACGAAGTTGCGGATCAGTACATAGAACACGGGGGTAAGCAGCAGGCCGAAGAAGGTCACGCCGAGCATCCCGGAGAACACCGCCACACCCATGGCATGGCGCATTTCCGCACCAGCACCGCTGGAGAACACCAGGGGCACCACGCCCATGATGAAGGCGAAGGAGGTCATCAGGATCGGCCGCAGACGCAGGCGGCACGCTTCGAGGACCGCCGCCAGCGGGTTCATGCCTTCGAGCTGTTTATCCTTGGCGAACTCGACGATCAGGATCGCGTTCTTGCAGGCAAGCCCCACCAGTACGATCAAGCCGATCTGGGTAAAGATGTTGTTGTCGCCGCCGGAGAGAATCACCCCGGTAATGGCCGACAGCAGGGTCATCGGTACGATCAGGATCACCGCCAATGGCAGGCTCCAGCTTTCGTACTGTGCCGCGAGCACCAGGAACGCCAGCAGTACGCAGAGCGGGAACACGAACAGCGCGGTGTTGCCCGAGAGGATCTGCTGGTACGTCAGGTCGGTCCACTCGTACGTCATGCCGTTGGGCAATTCGTCCTTGAGCAGTTTCTCGATGGCTTTTTCAGCCTGGCCGGAGCTGTAGCCCGGGGCGGCGGCACCGTTGATTTCAGCGGTGATGAAGCCGTTGTAGTGCATCACGCGGTCTGGCCCCGAGGTATCGCTGACCTTGATGAAGGTCGCCAGCGGGATCATTTCGCCACGGTTGTTGCGCACCTTGAGCTGGCCGATCTGGTCCGACTCGAGACGGAATTGCTGCTCGGCCTGGACGTTGACCTGATAGGTGCGACCGAAGCGGTTGAAGTCGTTGGCATACAGCGAACCCAGGTAGATCTGCAGGGTGTCGAAGATGTCGCTGACGGCCACGCCGTGGGTCTTGGCTTTTTCACGGTCGATGGCGGCATCGACCTGGGGCACGTTCACGGTGTAGCTGGTGAACAACCCGGCCAGTTCCGGCACGCTACGGCTCTTGGTGATGATGTTCATGGTTTCTTTGTACAGCTCGTCGTAGCCCAGGTTGCCCCGGTCTTCGATTTGCAGGCGGAAACCACCGATCGTGCCCAGGCCCTGTACCGGCGGTGGCGGGAAGATCGCCATGTAGGCTTCCTGGATCCCGGCGTACTGGCCGTTCAAGGCGCCGGCGATGGCACCGGCCGACATGCTCGGGTCCTTGCGCTCATCGAAAGGCTTGAGGGTCACGAACACGATGCCGGCGTTCGGGCTGTTGGTGAAACCGTTGATCGACAGGCCCGGGAAGGCCACGGCGCTTTCCACGCCCGGTTGCTTGAGGGCCAGGTCCGACATGCGCTTGATCACGTCTTCGGTACGGTCCAGGCTCGCGGCATCCGGCAGTTGGGCGAAGGCCACCAGGTACTGCTTGTCCTGGCCGGGCACGAAACCGGTCGGGGTGGTGGAGAAACCGAAGAAGGTCAACACCATCAGGCCTGCATAGAGCACCAGGGCGATGCCGCTGCTGCGGATCACGCGGGCAACCGTGCCGACATAGCCATGGCTGGCGCGTTCGAAGAAGCGGTTGAACGGACGGAACAGCCAGCCACCGAAGACCTTGTCCAGGAACTTGGAGAAACGGTCCTTGGGCGCGTCATGGCCCTTGAGCAACACCGCGGCCAAGGCTGGCGACAGGGTCAGGGAGTTGATCGCCGAAATCACCGTGGAGATGGCAATGGTCAGGGCGAACTGTTTATAGAACTGTCCGGTCAGGCCGCTGATGAATGCCGCCGGCACGAACACCGCGCACAGCACCAGGGCGGTGGCGATGATCGGCCCGGTCACTTCCCCCATCGCTTTTTTGGTCGCTTCCACCGGGGCCAGGCCCAGCTCGATGTTCCGCTCGACGTTCTCCACCACCACGATGGCGTCGTCCACCACGATACCGATCGCCAATACCAGGCCGAACAGCGAGAGGGCGTTGAGTGAGAAGCCGAACAGGTGCATCACCGCGAACGTACCGATCAGCGAGACCGGAACCGCTACCAGCGGGATGATCGAGGCGCGCCAGGTCTGCAGGAACAGGATCACCACCAGCACCACGAGAATCAGTGCTTCGAACAGGGTGTGGACCACCGCCTCGATGGAACCGCGGACGAAGATCGTCGGGTCATAGACGATGCTGTAGTCCATTCCCGCCGGGAAGCCTTTCTTCAGTTCTTCCATCTTGGCGCGAACGTCGTTGGAGATCTGGATGGCGTTGGAGCCAGGACGCTGGAAGATCGGGATCGCCACCGCCGGCTGGTTGTCCAGCAGCGAGCGCAGGGCGTACTGGCTGGAGCCCAGCTCCACCCGTGCGATGTCCTTCAGACGAGTGATCTCACCGTTGGCACCGGAACGAATGATGATGTTCTCGAACTCTTCTTCATTGACCAGGCGCCCCTGGGTGTTGATCGACAACTGGAACGCCTGGGCATTCGGCGCCGGTGGCGCACCCAGGGCGCCGGCAGCCACCTGGCGGTTCTGTTCACGGATCGCGGTGACCACGTCGGTGGCGGTCAGGTTGCGTGAAGCGGTCTTGTTCGGATCCAGCCAGACCCGCAGGGAATAGTCACCCATGCCGAACAGCTGCACATCCCCCACGCCGCCCAGGCGCGCCAACTCATCCTTGATGTTGAGCAGGGCGTAGTTGGACAGGTAGAGCATGTCGTAGCGTTTGTCCGGCGAGGTCAAGTGCACGACCATGGTCAGGTCGGGCGACGCCTTGTCCACCGTGATGCCGATCCGGGTCACTTCTTCCGGCAGCTTGGGCTCGGTCCGGGTGACGCGGTTCTGCACCTGCACCTGGGCGTTGTCCAGGTCGGTGCCCAGGGCGAAGGTGATGGTCAAGGTGATCTTGCCGTCAGCGGTGGATTGCGAGGACATGTACAGCATGTTCTCGACACCGGTGATGGCCTGCTCCAGGGGCGCGGCCACGGTTTCGCCGATGACCTTGGGGTTGGCGCCCGGGAAGTTGGCGCGCACGACCACGGTCGGCGGCACGACTTCCGGGTATTCGCTGATCGGCAATTGGAACAGCGAGATGGCGCCGGCGATCAGGATCAGCAGCGAAAGCACTGCTGCGAAGATCGGCCGCGAAATGAAGAACTGGGAAAATTTCATCTTGGATTCAGTCCCTTAACCGCGTGGGGTCGCAGCGGCCAATTTGCCAGCCGTCCCTGACGCGTCCTTGGATGGCGCGACTTGGGGCAGGTTGCTGGCTTCGAGCGCTTTACGTTGTTGTGCCAGGGCGGCGATGGTTTCGTCGCTGGCCATCGGCACGGTTTCAGGCGTGACCGGTGCGCCCGGACGAGCCCGTTGCAGCCCCTTGACGATGATGGTGTCGTTCTTGCTCAGGCCGCTGCGCACGATACGCAGGCCTTCGATTTTCGGACCCAGCTCGACGGCGCGGTAGGCCGGCTTGTTCTCGGCGTCCATCACCAGCACGAATTTCTTGCCCAGGTCGGTGCCGACGGCTTCGTCGTTGATCAGCACGGCGGCGTAAGTACCGCTGCCCACCAGCTTCAGACGGGCATAGAGGCCTGGGGTATAGGCGCCGTCCTTGTTGTCGAACACGGCGCGACCACGGATGGTGCCGGTCTGCGGATTGACTTGGTTGTCGACGAAGTTCATTTGGCCCAGGTGCGGATTGCCGTCTTCGTTGGACAGGCCCATGTAGACCGGCGTGGCCTGGCCGCGCTGGCCCTGGCGGGCAAGTTGGGTGTACTTGAGGAAGACACGTTCGTCGGCGTCGAAGTAGGCGTAGACCTTGTCCGTGGAGACCACGCTGGTCAGCGGGGTGACGTCGGCGGTCACCAGGTTGCCGGCGGTGATGGCTGCCCGGCTGACGCGACCGCTGATGGGCGAGGTCACCCGGGTGAAGCTCAGGTTCAGCTTGGCCAGGTCCAGTTGCGCCTGGATGGCCGCGGCGGCGGCGCGGGCTTCCTGGGCGGCGCTGGTGCGCGAGTCTGCCAGTTCGGCGGAAATGGCGTTGCTCAAGCGCAGGCGTTCGCCACGCTGGGCTTCGTTTTCGCTGCGGGTGGCGGTGGCGCGGGCCTGGGCCAGTTGGGCTTCGAGACGACGTACTTCAGCCTGGAAAGGGCGTGGGTCGATCTGGAACAACAGGTCGCCTTTCTTGACCAGCGCGCCTTCGGTGAAGGCCACTTCGTCGATCTGCCCGGAAACCCGTGGGCGGATCTCGACGGTTTCCGGCGCTTCAAGGCGTCCGGTGAACTCATCCCATTCGTTGACAGGTTGCTCCAATACCTTGGCCACACTGACTTTGGCCGGCGGCATGGACGCTGCCGTGTCGGGAGTCTTGCCGCAGGCGCTCATCACCAGCACCGCCAGCAGCGCGAGGGGAAAACGCAGTTTTGAAAGTGAATGTTCCATGGATAGCATCCGCCAATGTATTGAGAATGGGCGGATGATGCGTGGCGCAAGGCAGAGGAACGAATCGAATGAAGCAAAGGTAACTATCATTCAGAATGATATAAGCCATCGATGAGGGCTCTAGTCCAGCGATGCTATTCATTCGATGTTGAACTGCATGTGGCGAGGGGATTTATCCCCGCTGGGTTGCGAAGCAACCCTGAATCCAGCCACCGCGTCATCTCAGGTTGGTTGCACCCTGCCTTTGGGGCTGCTGCACAGCCCAGCGGGGATAAATCCCCTCGCCACAGCCTACTGCGGCAAATAGAGGTCATGGATATGCTTGACCGTCCCATCCGCGCGAAGCGCTTCAACCGCCTCGCGCAAATCCTCGACCATTGTTGGCGAGCATTGCTTGGAGCAGGCCAGGTATAGATCGGCGCTGCTGCCGACCGAGCTCATGAGCAGTTTGCGTTCAGACACCTTCGGCCAGATGTATCGACTCTCCGGTACACCGTTGAACCACGCATCGATGCGCCCCATCAACAGCATCTGGGCGGGATTGTCACCAATGGCCAGCGGATAGATCTGTTCATCGCTGAAGCCCTCGCTGCGCAGGATATCTTCCTGTGCGCTGCCCAGGCCGACGCCGATCTTGCGGTAGGTTTCCTTCGCTTGGGCGAAGCTGCTCACCCGCCGCTCAAGACTGAAAAAAGCACGCTCCATGGGCATGATCGAAGCGATCCAGGTGAAGCGATCCTCACGGGTGGGGATGCGCGAGAGTGGTGTGATCAAGTGGTCATGTTCTTCACTGACATGTTTTTGTGCTCGTGCCCAGGGAAGCACATGGACCTTTACGGTATACCCGGCCCTGGTCATGGCCGCCACGGCGACATCGCCGACGATTCCGTGGCCCCTGGGGTCGTTGACGAACGTCAGCGGCGGTGCGTCGAGAATGTGCAGTTCAATGATCGGAGATTCAGCGCTCGCCTCATGGCTCGCCAGCAGCGGCAGTAACAGACAAAGCCGGTAAAGCGCTTTGGTTGATGCGTTCAAAACGCGTGTAGTCGGGCTCATGGACGATACTTCAGGCATTGAAAGGGGGGCGCCAATTCCGGTGTACGAGGCGCCGGAAACAACGTCTACAGGCCAGCTTCTTTATATGATGCGGCGCATGATGCAGCGATCCAGCAGGATTCGCCACAACCGTTCCATCCCATCACGTCAGTGCCGCCTTGGTCTGACTGTGTGCTTCTGAAGGTATAGATCATTTGCTCGGCTAAAGCGGCTAATTTGGATGTGTACCTGCACGACGGACCTGCGGTGCATGAGCCTGCCGCGAAAACTCGTCGCTCCCGGTATCGCTTGGACACGGTCTGTAGGGTTTTCTTGCCGCAAGCGCGGCGCTACGATGGCCCAACCTCACACGTTAAGAGGATTCTCGATGAGCCTTTCTCCATTCCACCTGGCGATTCCGGTCTACGATCTTGCCGCCGCCCGTACGTTCTACCGTGAAGTGTTTGGCCTGGAAGAAGGCCGTTCCAGCAGTCAGTGGGTCGACTTCAATTTCTACGGTCACCAACTGGTGATTCATGAGCAACCCAAGACCGCTTTCCAGGAAAGCGCCCAGAGCAATCCGGTGGACGGGCACGATGTGCCGGTCCCGCACTTTGGTGTTGTTTTGGCTTGGGAGGCGTGGGAGGCACTGGCCGGACGATTGAGATCTTTCGGCACGGAGTTTGTGATTGAACCTTACGTGCGCTTCAAAGGGCAGGTTGGCGAACAAGCCACGATGTTCCTGTTCGATCCTTGTGGCAATGCCCTTGAATTCAAGGCGTTCAAGGATATGAGTCAGCTTTTTGCCAAATGATACGGACCAATCGGAGCCCTTGTGGCGAGGGAGCAAGGTGCATGTAACGGACGGACGGCTGTTTTGTGACCATATTCATAGGTGGTCACAAGTTGTCTTCCCTCGCAGGGATGCGTAAGCTGCTCCCATGAATCAGCCAACATCACCTTCGCCCAGCACTCGCGGCCCAGCCGATCATGACATTCGCGACCAGATTGTCGCGGCGGCCAAAGAGCATTTCAGTCAATACGGCTACGCCAAGACCACCGTGTCTGACCTGGCCAAGGCCATCGGCTTTTCCAAGGCTTACATCTACAAGTTCTTCGATTCCAAGCAGGCGATTGGCGAAGCCATTTGCTCCGGCTGTCTTGCGAAGATCGTTGCGGCCGTGGAGGAGGCCATCGGCGAGGAAGGGCTCTCCTCGACCGAGCGCTTTCGCCGCCTGGTCAAGACCCTGATTACCACGGGGGTCGACCTGTTCTTCAATGATCGCAAGCTCTACGACATTGCCGCATTCTCCGCGTCGGAACACTGGCCCAGCTCCCAGGTGTATGACGCACGGATCAAGCAATTCGTGGTGCAGGTCGTACGGGAAGGGCGCGAAAGCGGTGAGTTCGAACGCAAGACGCCCTTGGATGAAACCGTCGAAGCGATACACCTGACCCTTCGGCCTTTCGTCAATCCTCTATTGCTGCAGTACAGCCTCGATCATGTCGAGGTGGCGCCGACGCTCACCGCCAACCTCATCCTGCGTAGCCTGATGCCCTGATGCCTGAGGGACGGCTGCGACGAGCAGTCGTCCCGATTCAGAATCGACTTCCTTGCATTCGGGTTGTACCTGACCGGGTGGTCTCTTTTTGCCTAATGAGTGACTATTGACAATAATGGTCACATGAACAAGTATGGCGTCGACTTTAAAGTGATGCTTCTGCGGGTTCACGTTCAGGCCGTCGGAGGACGTCTAAATGACCAGTTTTGCTCAGGTGCTGGCGCAGTTTGATCCGAGCGTGCCGTTTGTTGCTCCAGCCAATTGGCAGCAGGGCCGGACGATCTTCGGTGGTCTTTCGGCGGCGTTGTCGTTGGAAACTGTTCTGCGCGAACGCCCGCAGGGTTTTCCGCCGTTCAAGTCTGCGCAGGTTTCATTCATAGGGCCGGTCACGCAATCCCAGACGTTCGACAAAAGCGTGTTGCGCGAAGGGCGGTCCGTGACTTCGGTGTCGGTCGACTGTAAGTCCGGTGATGAGCTGGCGTTGCGCACGACCTTGCTGTTCGCCCAACCACGAGCCAGCAGGATTACCCATGAGGCGTGGGGATGTCCGTTGGTAGAGGGGCCGTCGCGATGCGCCACGCTGGAGCTGGACAACAGCATTGCGCCCGCCTGCGCCTTCAACTTCGAAATGCGCCCCGCGGGCGGTTCGCTGCCGGTGTCCGGCGCGGAAAATCCTGAATTATTGATGTGGGTCCGTCATTTGGATGCTCAGGGGGTGGACCCGGCCGTGGCATTGATTGCACTGGCTGACAGTCTGCCGCCCGCCGCCATGACCTGCTTCACGACGCCGGCAGCCATTAGTTCGGCGTCATGGACGATCGATCTGCCGCAGCCCGCCGTTAACGGCGAATGGTTCCTCATCAGTTCTTTCAGTCAGCAAGCCTTGGAAGGCTACTCGCTACAGGATATGGAGATCTGGGACGAAAGCGGTCGGCGAGTACTTTGGGCGCGCCAGACCGTAGCGATTTTTACCTAGTACAAAAACACTGTTCCATACCTAAGCGAATGTTCCTAGAGTTCTAATAATGAAAAAAATCTTGCTCAAGGCCCCCTTGGGGCTCGCCGTTGCGCTTGCAACTTCCCAGGTGTTCGCAAGCGGCTTTGCCCTTAACGAACAGAGCGTCAGCGCAATGGGGTCGGGTTTCGCCGGCCGTTCCTCTTCAGCGGAAGATGCCAGCACCGTCTTTGGCAACCCGGCGGGCATGTCTCGCTTGAAGAAGGAGCAGGTCAGCATCGGCGCTGCGACGCTGTTTGCCAAAAGTGATATCAGCCAGACCCGCAGCACCTTCGGCGGCCAGGAAGACGGTGACATGGTGCCGACCACCACGATACCGATGGGGTACTACGTCAAGCCCGTTGATGAGCACTGGGCCGTCGGTGTTGGTTTCTATGTACCGTTTGGTTTGATCACCGATTATGGAAGCGACTTTGCCGGGCGTTATTACGGCAACAAAAGCGAAGTGACGACGCTGACCTTCCAGCCTACCGTCAGCTATGCCTTCAACGACAAGGTGTCGATCGGGTTCGGTCCGACCATCAACCGGATCAGCGGTGAGATCTCCGGGATGGTGCCCAATCCTCTGAGCCCCGGCAGTAACGACGGGAAACTGAAAAGCAACGGCGACGATACGGCGCTGGGCTTCAACGCCGGCATCCTGGTGCAGGCGACCGATCAGACCCGCCTGGGGCTGACCTATCACTCCAAGGTCAGTTATCACCTGGACGCCAAGTCCAAGCTCTCTGGCGGGATTTTCAGTGTTTTAGGGGTAAGCGGCCGCAGCTATGACGCATCGCTGGATGTGGATCTCCCGGAGTCCGTGGACTTCTCGGTGACTCACCAGCTCAATGATGACTGGACCCTTTACCTGGGAAGCACCTGGACGCGCTGGAGTCGCTTCAAGGAGCTGACCATCGAGAACTCCGGCTTGCCTGCGCTGCTGAGCGGCCAACTTGGCACCATCAGCGAAGAGCAGAACTGGCACGACACTTGGGCCCATGCCATCGGTGCCGCGTATAAACTCAACGATCAATGGGTCCTGCGCGCGGGCTTGTCGGTCGACCAGTCGCCCGCCAACAACACCAACCGTGGGCCTCGGATACCAACCGGCGACCGTACGGTGCTCAGCTTCGGTGCCGGCTGGACGCCGGTGGAAGATGTGACGATCGACGTGGCTTACTCCTACTTGCAGGAAGAGAGCGTGCACATCAACGAAACCTCGTCGACCCGTGGCGCATACAGTTCCAAATACCGGAACAGTGCCAGCGGCTTTGGCACTTCAGTCAGTTATCGCTTCTAGGCCAATAGGCGTGTGCCGGGAGCCCTTGCAGCTCCCGGTCCTTCGCCGCATAGCATTCATACCCCCATGACATTCGCCATGAGACGCTGGTGAAATCGGCGTGGCGTGGCCCAGGTCAACACCGTGAGCGCCTTGTTGCCGAAGCCGGGCACCACACTCATGCGCCCGGCTTGCAGCGCGCGGATGCCTGCGCGAACCACTGGTTGGGGTTGCATCATCACCATTTTCAGCGCTGGCGTGAGGGTCTGGTTGGCACTCTGCGCAAACCCGGTATCCGACATGCCTGGGCACAGCGCGGTCACGACGACACCGTCGCCCTTGAGTTCCTGGTGCAGCGCCTCGGAGAAGCGAAGCACGTAGGCCTTGGCCGCTGAATAAACCGCGAAATTTTTCACGCCTTGATAGGAAAGCAAGCTGGCGACCTGCAAGATGTGGCCGCGGCGGCGGATGCGCATGTCCTGGGCAAAGAGGCGAGTCATGATGGTCAGGCTGGCGATGTCCAGATCGATCATTGCCAGGGATTGGTCAATGGCGTGGTCCAGGAACGGGCCCTGCAATCCATGGCCGGCGTTGTTGATGAGCACATCGACCGCAATACCCTGTTGAACCAGCCGCTTGTGCAGTTCGATGACTGCCGGAATCGACGACAGGTCGACTTGTTCGGTGATCACCTCGGTGCCGAAACGCTCGCGCAGTTCTTTTGACAGCGCTTCCAGTTTGTCCAGCCTGCGGGCTACCAGAACGAGGGATTTTCCCTGCGCTGCGTATTGCCGGGCGAACTCCTCGCCAAAGCCGCTCGAAGCGCCCGTGATGAGCACCCAGGAATTCTCGTTGGTTTTCATGTGGCTGGACTCCGGTTGTAAAGATTGAAAATAGCGTTGATTGCCTGATCGCGAGCAGGCTCCCACGGGGTGGACTGACCCTGTGGGAACTTGCTCGCGATCAGGGCCTGGTGTTCATGTCAGATCATCGGCTCGCTACCGGCTGCGGTGGCTGTGGCGCTTGCCAGCCGCCACCGAGGGCCCTGAATGCTGCGACCGCCGCCCGTGCCGATTCCGTCCGTGCTTGTGCCCGGGCATCGGATGCCTGGAGCAGCGTCTCGTCGGCGTTGAGCACATCGATCAGGCTGGCCGTGCCTTTCTGATAGGCAATAAAGGATGATCGACGCGCCTCGCTCAATGACGCTTCGCCTGCGGTGAGTGTCGTGGCCTGGGCTTCTCGGTTGACCAGGGCGGAGAAGGCATTCTCGACATCCTCGGTGGCGCGTAACGCGGACTGGCGATAAGCAGCCAGTGCTTCGGCTTCCTGTCCCTTGGCCTGGTCGATCTGGGCGTTGATCCGGCCAAAATCGAACAGCCTCCAGCGCAGTCCCAGCGCGCCCGACGCCTGGCTGGCGCCGCCGGAGAAAAGGTGCCCGGCAGAGACCGCAGTGGCGCTGCCGAGCAACGCGCTGAGGGAAAATTTTGGATAGTACTCGGCGACGGCTTCACCGATACGGGCATTGGAGGCGGCGAGACGGCGCTCGGCGACTATGAGGTCTGGCCGGCGGCGCAGTAGATCAGCCGGCGTACCCATCTCGCTGATTTGTGGGGGCAGGGGGATGCTACCCGTCTCGGTCAGTTGCAGGCGGTGGGTACCTGGCGGCGTGCCGAGCATGACATCCAGCGCATTCATGGCGGCATCCAGCCCGGTTTGCAGGACCGGTACCGTTGCCTGGACCTGGGCAAGTTCACCCTCGGTCTGGCGGACCTGATAGCTGGCGGCGAGCCCTTTGCTGTAGAGCAACTGGACTTTTTCCAGCAGGTCCTGCTGGGTCTTGACTTGGTGGTTCGCAATGTCCAGCCGCGCTTGCAAGCCGCGCAGGGTGATGTAGATGTCAGCGGTCTGCGCGGCGACGGCCAGCCTTGTCGCCGCGGCTCCGGCCTCGGAGGCCTGGTATTCGGCCAATGCAGCTTCGCGTCCGCGTCGCAGGCCACCAAAGACATCCAGTTCCCAGCTCGCGCCAAGGTCCAGCTCGTAGCTGTTCCCGTACCGATCAAAGCCAGGGTTCGAGTTGAGCAATTGGCCCTGCGGCGTCTCGACGGATTGATAGGCGCGTGCGGCCTGGCCACTGATATTTCCCGAGGGCAACAGGGCGGCGTCGGCTGCACCAAGGCCGGCCCGCGCCTGAGCAACGCGCGCCGACGCCTGGGCGAGGTCAAGGTTCTGCTCCAGGGCTTTGGCGATAAAGTCGCTCAGCACCGGGTCGCCAAACCCCTCCCACCAGGTGGTGAGGCTGGCCTGTGTTGCACCGCTCCTTTGCTCGACAGAAGACTGGCCCAGGAAACGATCCGACAGGACAGCGTTGGGACGCTGATAGTCCGGACCGACCGCGCAGCCGGCCATCAAGCTGACGCTTACTAATAAAGCAAGGGGGCGGAGGGGTGGCATTGCGGTTTCCTCGGGATCGACATTTGTGACCATATTATAGAATGGTCACAGTCTGTCAATTGGTTGTGAAGTTCGCTCTGTGGATCCAAGGCCCTTTATTTACTGGGGATTATTCGCAAGCTAACAGGGCCAGGAACAAAACTTCAATTGGTGACCATTGACAGAATTGGTCACGAGCGCAAGAATGAGTTCCCAAACCTCTGTCCAGTAAAGGGAACCTATGCTCCGGCTCCGACCTGTCACCCTTGCCGCTTGCCTGTTGCCTCTTGTCCTCACGGCGTGCGGCGACACATCCACTGCCACCGATCCGCGCACGCTTGCTCCTCTGGTGAGGGTTGCCAAGGTGCAGGGGGCCTCCGTCGGCGCTCGCTCTTTCACCGGCGTCGTGGCGGCCCGCGTCCAGAGCGACCTGGGTTTTCGTGTGTCAGGCAAGGTCCTGGAGCGGTTGGTGGATGCCGGTCAGGCGGTCAAGAAAGGCCAGCCGCTGATGCGTCTGGACCCCATCGACCTGGGCTTGCAGGCGCGAGCCCAGCAAGAGGCTGTCATGGCCGCGCGCGCCCGGGCCAAGCAGACCGCGGACGATGAAGCTCGATATCGCGAACTGGTGGCCGCCGGGGCGATTTCGGCGTCGGGCTATGACCAGATCAAGGCCGCCGCCGATACCGCGAAGGCGCAGCTCAGCGCCGCCGAGGCGCAAGCCGACGTGGCCCGCAATGCGTCCGGCTATGCGGTGCTCCTCGCCGACGCCGATGGTGTGGTGATGGAAACGCTCGCCGAGCCGGGGCAAGTCATCAGTCCGGGTCAACCGGTGGTCCGACTGGCGCGAGCCGGGCAGCGCGAAGCCGTCGTGCAACTGCCCGAGACCCTGCGGCCAGCTGTCGGGTCCAGCGCCCAAGCGACGTTGTATGGCAACACCAGTGGGGCGGTCACCGCCAAGCTCAGGCTGCTTTCTGATTCGGCTGATCGGGTGACCCGTACCTTTGAAGCGCGCTATGTCCTGGAGGGCGCCCTGGCTAATGCACCGCTGGGCTCGACCGTCACGCTGCGTATCGCCGAGGGCGTGGCCCAAGGGCCGGTGCTGCAAGTGCCGATTGCGGCGCTGTACGACCCCGGCAATGGCACTGGCGTGTGGGTCATCGACGGCGAGCCGGCAAAAGTGACTTGGCGTCCCGTCCAGGTCTTGGGCTTGAGCGACGACGCGGCGCGCGTTGCAGGCCGTCTCAACGTTGGTGAGCGGATTGTCGGCCTGGGTGCACATCTGCTGCGTGAAGGCGAGCCCGTCCGGCTGCTTGCACCGGGCGATGTGAACGTCGCGGGGACCCGCCAATGAGCTTCAATCTTTCGGCGCTCGCCGTGCGCGAGCGCGCCATCACGGTATTTCTGATTTTCCTGATCGCCGTCGCCGGGACCTTGGCGTTCTTCAAGCTTGGCCGCGCGGAGGATCCGC
The DNA here is from genome assembly GCF_900119205.1 of Pseudomonas sp. NFACC16-2. Lineage (NCBI taxonomy): Bacteria > Pseudomonadati > Pseudomonadota > Gammaproteobacteria > Pseudomonadales > Pseudomonadaceae > Pseudomonas > Pseudomonas sp. NFACC16-2. The sequence continues at coordinate 47,906 of NZ_FPIX01000028.1, forward strand.
CGTTCACGGTCAAGCAACTGACCGTCATTACTGCGTGGCCGGGCGCGACAGCGCAGGAGATGCAGGACCAGGTCGCCGAGCCCTTGGAAAAACGCCTGCAGGAGTTGAAATGGTACGACCGCTCGGAAACTTACACTCGTCCCGGTCTGGCTTTCACTATGGTTTCGCTGCTGGACCGCACGCCGCCTTCACAGGTGCAGGAAGAGTTCTACCAGGCGCGCAAGAAGCTCGACGACGAAGCCACCAAGCTGCCGGCGGGTGTGATCGGGCCACTGGTCAACGACGAGTACTCGGACGTGACGTTTGCGCTGTTTGCCCTCAAGGCCAAGGGTGAGCCGCAGCGCCTGCTGGTGCGTGATGCCGAGGTGTTGCGCCAGCGCCTGTTGCATGTGGCGGGGGTGAAGAAGGTCAACATCATCGGCGAACAGGCCGAGCGCATTTTCATTTCCTTTTCCCATGACCGGCTGGCGACCTTGGGGGTCTCCCCCCAGGACATCTTCGCCGCACTGAACAGCCAGAACGTACTGACGCCCGCCGGCTCCATCGAAACCAAAGGGCCACAGGTTTTCCTGCGGGTGGAAGGGGCCTTCGATACCTTGGAGAAAATCCGCGACACGCCGTTGGTAATCCAGGGACGCACGTTGAAGCTCTCGGACGTGGCGACGGTTGAACGTGGCTATGAAGATCCGGCTACCTTCCTGGTGCGCAACAACGGCGAAGAGGCGTTGTTGCTGGGCGTGATCATGCGCGAGGGTTGGAACGGCCTCGATCTGGGCAAGGCGCTCGATGCCGAGACGAGCAAGATCAATGAAGACATGCCACTGGGCATGACGCTGACCAAGGTGACCGATCAGGCCGTGAACATCGATTCGGCCGTCGGCGAGTTCATGGTCAAGTTTTTTGTCGCGCTGCTGGTTGTGATGCTCGTGTGCTTTCTCAGCATGGGCTGGCGTGTAGGCGTTGTGGTCGCAGCGGCCGTACCGTTGACACTGGCCATCGTGTTCGTGGTGATGGCGGCTACCGGAAAGAACTTTGACCGGATCACCTTGGGGTCGCTGATCCTGGCGCTAGGGTTGTTGGTGGACGACGCGATTATCGCGATCGAAATGATGGTGGTGAAAATGGAGGAGGGCTACGACCGGATCAAAGCCTCCGCCTATGCCTGGAGTCACACGGCCGCACCGATGCTGTCCGGTACGCTGGTGACGGCGATTGGCTTCATGCCCAACGGTTTTGCCCAATCGACCGCTGGCGAGTACACCAGCAACATGTTCTGGATCGTGGGCATTGCCCTGATCGCCTCCTGGGTGGTCGCGGTGGCTTTTACCCCTTACCTTGGGGTGAAAATGTTGCCGGACATCAAACCGGTCGAAGGCGGACATGCCGCCATTTACAACACCCGTCACTACAATCGCTTCCGCCAGGTCCTGACGCGGGTTATCAGCCACAAATGGCTGGTGGCAGGCACGGTGATCACGCTGTTCGTCGTGGCCGTCCTGGGCATGGGCCTGGTGAAAAAACAGTTCTTTCCGACTTCAGACCGTCCCGAGGTCATGGTCGAGGTGCAAATGCCCTATGGAACTTCCATCGAGCAGACCAGCGCCGCCACGGCCAAGGTCGAAGCCTGGCTGCAAAAACAGGCGCAAGCGAAAATCGTCACCGCCTATATCGGACAGGGCGCGCCGCGTTTCTTCCTGGCAATGGCGCCAGAACTGCCAGATCCGTCGTTCGCCAAGATCGTCGTGCTGACGGACAGCCAGGAGGCACGGGAAACCCTCAAGTTCCGTCTTCGCGAAGCGGTTGCCGCAGGGCTTGCCCCAGAGGCCCGTGTCAGGGCGACCCAGATTGTGTTCGGTCCGTATTCACCGTTTCCGGTGGCCTACCGCGTGATGGGGCCTGATCCGACGAAACTGCGGGAGATTGCCGCACGCGTACAGGACGTCATGCAAGCCAGCCCGATGATGAGGACGGTCAACACCGATTGGGGTCCGCTGGTGCCGACGCTGCATTTCAACCTGGATCAGGATCGCCTGCAGGCGGTCGGACTGACATCCAGTGCCGTCGCCGAGCAACTGCAATTCCTGCTGGCCGGGGTGCCGATCACGGCGGTTCGTGAGGACATCCGTTCGGTGCAGGTGGTTGGTCGAGCCGCCGGTGACATCCGTCTTGACCCCGCCCGGATCGAAGGTTTTACGCTGGTAGGGGCCGCCGGGCAGCGTATCCCGCTGTCCCAGGTCGGCGAGGTGGATGTACGCATGGAGGATCCGATCCTTCGGCGGCGTGATCGTACGCCGACCATCACCGTGCGCGGCGACGTCGCCGAAGGCTTGCAGCCACCAGACGTATCGAGCGCGATGCTCGCGTTATTGCAGCCGATCCTCGACACGCTTCCTGACGGCTACCGGATCGAGCAGGCAGGGGCGATTGAGGAATCGGGCAAGGCCAACCAAGCAATCCTGCCCCTGCTGCCGATCATGGTGGCGCTGACGCTGCTGATCATCATTGTCCAGGTGCGTTCGATCTCGGCGATGCTCATGGTGTTCTTAACCGCGCCCTTGGGGCTGATTGGCGTGGTGCCTATGCTGCTGATATTCCAACAGCCGTTCGGCATCAATGCCCTGGTCGGGCTGATCGCACTGTCGGGCATCCTGATGCGCAACACGCTGATCCTGATCGGGCAGATCCATCACAACGCCCAAGAAGGGCTGGATCCGTTCAATGCTGTCATCGAAGCCACCGTACAGCGGGCCCGCCCCGTGCTGTTGACGGCGCTGGCGGCGATCCTGGCGTTCATTCCCCTGACGCACTCGGTGTTCTGGGGTACGTTGGCCTACACGCTGATCGGCGGTACCTTCGTCGGCACCCTCATGACCCTGGTGTTCCTGCCAGCGATGTATTCCATCTGGTTCAAGATCCGTCCCGGCCAGCCTGCTCCAATTGAAACAGTACGGCTGATATAAGCGAGTGTTCGTGAGCGACGACCGAGAAATGAAGAGGTTCTTATGAGTACTCCCGAAGGTCAAAAACGAATCGTTGTCACAGGGGTTGGCATTGTCGGCCCCCTGGGTTGCGGTGTAGAAGAGGTATGGCAGCGGTTGCTGGCCGGGCACTCTGGCATTCGTATCCTGCCTGGTGATATCACCGAGGGTACCGGTGTGGCCGTAGGCGGCCAGGTGCCGTCGTTGGAGGAAGACGCCAGCGCTGGCTACGATCCCGAGCGCGTCATCCCGCCCAAGGATCGCAAGAAAATGGATCGTTTCATCGAGTTTGCGCTGGTGGCCGCCCATGAGGCCCTGGAGCAGGCGGGCTGGCATCCGACTGACGCCGTCGACCAGGAACGGACCGCGACGATCATTTCATCGGGCGTGGGTGGGTTTGGCGCCATTGCCGATGCCGTACGCACCACCGACTCGCGGGGGCCGCGTCGGCTGTCACCATTCTCTGCACCGGCGTTTCTCGCCAACATGGCGGCCGGCCACGTGTCCATCCGGCATGGCCTCAAAGGCCCGCTCGGCGCACCGGTAACTGCCTGTGCCGCCGGCGTCCAGGCCATCGGCGATGCGGCCCGGCTGATCCGGAGCGGGGAGGCGGACATTGCCATTTGCGGCGGTACCGAGGCGGCGATCGATCGCGTGACCCTGGGTTGTTTCGCGGCGGCCAGGGCGCTCTCTACCGGTTTTGCCGACCGCCCGCAGGAAGCGTCGCGCCCCTTCGACCGTGATCGCGACGGCTTTGTCATGGCCGAAGGCGCGGGGTTGCTGGTGATCGAGTCGCTGGAACACGCGTTGGCGCGTGGGGCCAAGCCCCTGGCGGAACTGGTCGGCTATGGCACCAGTGCCGATGCCTACCACCTGACGGCCGGCCCGGAAGACGGCAACGGCGCCCGCCGCGCAATGGAGCAGGCGCTGCGCCAGGCCGCTGTCAGCCCGGCCGAGGTGCAGCATATCAATGCCCACGCGACCTCTACTCAGGTCGGCGACAGCGGCGAGCTGGCGGCGATTCGTTCGGTGTTCGGCACCGACTCCGGGGTGGCGATTACCTCGACTAAATCGGCTACCGGCCACCTGCTCGGCGCGGCCGGGGGCATTGAAGCCGTTTTCACGGTATTGGCGCTGCGTGACCAGATCGTGCCGCCGACCCTGAACCTGGTTAATCCTGACGAAGCCGCCGCTGGGCTTGATCTGGTTGGCCTGAAGGCCAGGAAGATGCCGATGACCCATGCGCTTTCCAATGGGTTCGGGTTCGGTGGCGTCAATGCCAGTGTGTTGTTTCGTCGTTGGGAGGCTGAGGCTTGAGTATTTAATCTGGTGTCGCCCATCGCGAAGGGCCATTGCGCGTGGCGTATCACCCGTCACGCCAATTTCGATTTTCCCTTAAGAACTGCAAAACCGTGCCGATACAGCGCGGTAGATCCGATTGTGCGGGCGCTCCAGTGGTGTCCCGCCGAACGATATTCCAGGCGTTCGCGCGCCTGTGCCCTTGTGATTTTTCAGGTTTGACCAGAATCGGACCTCAGGTGATGAACCATGTCAGCCCACGCCAGGACCGAACTGGAAGGCGCCCTTGCCGTCTGCAAAGGTAGTTTTCTTGCCGTTGGTTTTTTCAGTTTTTTCGTCAACTTGCTGATGTTGGTTCCTTCGTTCTACATGCTGCAGGTGTATGACCGCGCGGTAGGCAGCGCCAGCCTGTCGACGCTGTTGATGCTGACGCTGATCATGTTGCTGTTGATGATCACCATGGGTGGTTTGGAATGGGTCCGTTCGCGAATCATGGTGCGGATCAGTACTCGCCTGGACACGCTGCTGAGCCAGCGTCTGTTCGACGCCAGTTTCAAGCAGGCGCTCAATACCAGTGGCATGAATGCCACGGCCCAGCCTTTGAGCGACCTGAATGGTTTGCGCCAGTTCCTGACTGGCAACGGCCTGTTTGCCTTTTTTGACGCGCCGTGGATCCCGATCTACCTGGCTGTCATGTTCATGTTTCATCCTTGGTACGGCTGGATGGGGGTCGTGAGTGCAGCGTTGCTCGGCGCACTGGCCTTTGCCAACGAAAAGCTTACCCACTCACCGCTGCAAGCTGCCAACCGCGAACAGGTGGCGGCCACCGCCCTCACCAACAAGAGCTTGCGCAACGCCGAAGTGGTGCAATCCATGGGCATGCTTGCCAGCCTGCGCCAGCACTGGAGTGGGCGAGCCCACAAGGTCCTTGCGCTGCAAAGCCTGGCCAGTGACCGCGCCGCAACCATGACATCGGTGTCCAGGACATTCCGGCAGATCGTCCAGTCGCTGGTGCTGGGCCTGGGCGCCTATCTGACGATCAATCACGAGATTTCGTCCGGGCTGATGATTGCCGGCTCGATTTTGCTCGGGCGCGCGTTGGCGCCCATCGATCAGTTGATCGGCGTATGGAAAGGCTTTCTGGGCGCCCGCTCGCAATATGCCCGGCTGCACGAATTGCTACTCAAGATTGCCGCCGAGCCTGAACGCATGTCGCTACCGGCACCTGAGGGGGCGATTCGCGTCGAGGGCCTTTCGGCCGGATCCCCCGATGCTCGCAAGCCGATTATTCGCGGCGTGGGCTTTCAGGTCGCCGCGGGTGAAGCAGTGGGCATCATTGGTCCCAGCGGCGCTGGGAAGTCGACCCTGGCCAGGGCACTGCTCGGCGTCTGGCCAAGCCTGGCCGGCACCGTACGCCTGGATGGCGCGGACATCAGCCAATGGCGTAGGGAGGAGTTGGGCCCGTACATCGGCTATCTGCCGCAGGACATCGAGTTGTTCGAGGGCACCATCAGCCAGAACATTTCCCGCTTCGGCCCGGTGAACGCACCTGCCGTGGTCGCTGCCGCGCGCATGGCGGGCGTGCATGAGCTGGTGCTGCAATTGCCCGATGGCTACGACACTCTGATCGGCGCCAATGGCGGTGGATTGTCCGGCGGTCAGCGGCAACGTATCGGCCTGGCGCGCGCCTTGTACGGTGAGCCGCGCCTGGTGGTGCTCGATGAACCCAACTCCAACCTGGATGAGGCCGGCGAAAAAATGCTCGCCGAGGCGCTGCAAAGGCTCAAGCAAAGCAGGGCCACGGTGTTTGTCATTACCCATCGACCTGGGGTATTGGCGCAGGTGGATAAATTGTTGGTGCTCAATCATGGCGAACTGAGTCTGTTCGGGCCGCGGGACCCGGTCCTGGCCCGCTTGCGCGATGCGACACCCGCGGCCCGCCAGGCTGCCGCGATTCAACCGTAGGAAGCGGATAAGCGATTTCATGCAAAACAGCAAACATTCGTCCACCGCGTTGCTTGTCGATGACACGCCGGTAAGGCGCGTCGGCTACCTCATGCTGCTGGTCACCTTCGGCCTGTTCGGTGGCTGGGCTGCGTTGGCCCCGCTCGACAGCTCGGCACTCGCGCCGGGCGTGGTCACGGTCAAAAGCTATCGCAAGACGGTGCAGCACCTTGAAGGCGGCATCGTGCGCGAACTGCGCGTGCATGATGGTGACCAGGTCAAAACCGGCGATGTGTTGCTGGTGCTCGACAACACCCAGGCCCGTTCGGAAATGGAAACGATGCGCAGCCAGTTGATTGCCGCGCTTCAATTGCAGGCCCGGTTGGAGGCTGAGCGTGACGCATTGCCCGAGCCTCTGGCGGTGCCTGCCCTGGATCCCGAGGACCCACGGGTGCAAGAAGCCCGCGACAGTGAGGCCCGGATCTTCCAGACCCGACGGACCTCGTTGCTGGGCGAAATCGGCTTGCAAGAGAAGACCATCGGACAAATCGAAGAACAGATTCGCGGATTCAAGGCCATCATCGCCAGCAAGCAAGCGCTGGCGGCTTCCTATCAAGAAGAAATCGTCGATTTGCGGGCTCTGCTTGCCGAAGGCTACGTGGACAAACAGCGACTGCGCGAGCAGGAGCGCAGCCTCTCTCGCCTGCAAACCGAAATAGCTGAAAGCCAGTCCGAGATTGCGCAAGCGCACGTCCATATCGACGAGGCGAGGTTGAAGATACTGCAGTTGAAAAAGACCTTCGCCAGCGAAGTCGCCGGCCTGTTGGGCGATGCACGGACCAAAGTGTACGAACTGCGCGAGCGACTGGCCACCCTGCAGGACCGCGATCAACGTACCGATATCCTCGCGCCCGAGTCCGGAATGGTCATGGGCATGACGGTCCATACCCTCGGCGCCGTGGTCAGCCCAGGCACTGCGCTGCTGGACATCGTTCCGGCGAACGAAGAGCTGATCATCGAGGCGCAGGTGTCGCCGATGGACATCGACCGCATCGCGTTGGGCAAGCTGGCGGACATTCGCTTCAGCGCGTTCAAGAGCAGCACCACGCCCGTCATCGAGGGGCAGCTGGTGCAGATTTCCGCCGACCGTCTGATCAACAAGGACACAGGCACGGCTTATTACCTGGCACGCGTGGCCTTGACGGACAAAGGGCGCCAGGCATTGGGCAACCTTACCCTGGTGCCGGGAATGCCGGTCGAAGTGCTGGTCAATACGGGCGCGCGAACGCTGTTGCAATACTTGATACAGCCGGCGAGCAATGTGTTCGCCCGTTCGTTGATCGAGGACTGAGATGAAGTTCCTGATCACGATGTGCCTGGCCCTCATGCCGCTGGGAGCGCTCGCTGATGAGACTTATGTCGACCTGTGGCAATTGCACCAGGAAGCGCAGGGCGCTGATCCGCGTGTCCTGCGGGCACAAGCCCTGGTTCGAAGCGGCGAGGGCAAGGAGCGCGCGGCCTTTGGTCAATTATTGCCACAGCTCAACGCCAGCGGCAGTGTCAACCGCAGCCGGCGCGACGACGACCTGAACCGTATCCAGTACAACGGCAAGCGCATGGCCGTGGTGCTCAATCAGGTGATCTACGATCCGCAGGTCTGGCGCAGTTACCAGAAGTACATTGAGTTGGCCCGGCAGAGTGGCTACGAGTCGGTCGATACGCGGGTGCAGGCCAGCATTGATTTGTCCGAGCGTTATTTCGCTGTTCTTGCTGCGGAGGACGAGTTGTCGCTGGTGCGCAGCGAGCTGGAGGCGACCGAACGTAACCTCAAGCGAGTCAAGGCCTTGTACGCGCGGCAGATGGCGATGGTGACCGACACACTCGACCTTGAGGCGCGAGTGGATGCGCTCAAGGCTGACGAGATCGAAGCCAGCAACAAAGTCCTGGTCAGTCGTGAAGCGATTTCCGAACTGGTGGGGCGCGATGTCAGCGAGCGGTTCAAGCGCATCGGCGACAATCCAGCCTTCAGCCTGCCAGCGCAAGCGCAGGACTACTGGGTCCAGACGGCGCTCGACAGCAACCCGGCGCTGCACGCCCGGGAGCACAGTGTTCGCGCCGCCGAGGCGGCCATCGCTGAAAACAAGGCAGGGCATCTTCCTCGGCTGGGCCTGAATTTGACGGCGCAGCGCAGTGACATTGGCTATGAAGGCGCCGTGACGCCTCGCTCGGACAACCTCGTTGCCTCCCTGGATTTACAGATGCCGCTCTACAGCGGCGGTTCCACCCGTGCCCGGGTATCGAGTTCCGAAAGTGACAAGGAAGCCGCCCAGCAGGAGCTGGAAGCCTTGCGTCGCCAGGTCATCAAGGAAACCCGCACTGCTTATCTCGGCATGACGGCCGAGCTCAGCCGGATCAAGGCTACGCGGCGTGCCCTGGAATCGGCTGAAAAGTCTCGGGTCGCCACGGAAAAAGCCTTCGGCTATGGCGTCAAGAATGCAGTCGATGTGCTGGACAGTATCAAGGACGAATTTCGTGCACGGCGTGATTTCTATCAGTCCCAATACAAGTTCGTGACCAGCTTGCTGGTGCTGCATCGCTGGAGCGGAAGATTGGGAGATGGGGATATTCGCCAGGCTAATGAATGGCTGGTTGCGCCATCGTCGTCGGATTCTGGCTCAAAAAGCAGTGGCTAAGTGATATCAATTCCCTTGTTTCTCATGCAAAATACCCACTATGTAGCGGCCGCATCCCAGGAAGGTCCGCAGCTAGCCCACAGGAAGCACACATGCCCAGTCCGTTAGGTTACTCATCCATTTCGTACGCAAAACTGACCGGCAACACACAGGTCAACAGTTTGCTTTACGGCACTTATTGGGCTGGAAATACGAGCACGGGAGCGTTCACCACGTCCCTGACGTACAGCTTCATGACCATGAGTTCGTATTTCGCCAGCGACTACAGCAGCGAAAATGAATATGAAGCCGGCTACGTCCTCTCGTCGGCGCAGAAGAATGGCATTGTCAGTGCGCTAGGCACATGGAGTTCGGTTGCCAACATCAAATTCCAACAGGTGAGCGAGACGGCCAGCAACGTTGGTGACTTGCGATTCGGCGGTTACCTGTACATGGATGATGACACCGCTGCCTGGGGCTATTTTCCTGGTAATACCCCCAGCGCCGGTGATGTCTGGCTGGGGCCAGTCACGAACAACCCAGCGCCTGCCAAGGGCACCTACGATTACTTGGTGTTCACGCATGAGATCGGTCACGCCCTGGGCCTGAAACATCCGTTTTCCCCGAGCTCGTCGAACTCCACGGTGCTCTCCGCTCCGTTCGACGACGTCCGTTACACGATCATGAGCTACAACACCGCTTACTCCTATCAGCCAACCACGCCCATGTTGTTGGATATTGCCGCCATCCAGAGTCTCTATGGCGCAAACACCCAGTGGCAGACAGGTAACAACACCTACAGTTGGGCCGTCGGCCAATCGGTTTTCGAGACGATCTGGGACGCAGGCGGCAACGACACGATCGATGCAAGCAATCAGCTGGCAGCGGTGCGCATCAACCTGAACGAAGGCCAGTTCAGCAAGATCGGCCAAACCTTTCTGAAACTCGACACCCAGACGGCCTTCAATGAAGGATTGGCGATCGCCTACGGGGCCAAAATTGAAAACGCGGTCGGCTCGGCCAATGACGACACATTGATCGGCAATGCATTGGCCAACTTTCTGAACGGTCGTGCCGGCAAGGATACGATGATCGGTGGAGCGGGCAACGACACTTACGTTGTCGATAATATCGGTGACAAGGTGCAGGAAAGCAGCACCCTGGCCAGCGAAATTGACACTGTCACCTCGTCCGTCAGTTACACCCTGGGTGCCAACATCGAGATCCTGACGCTGAGCTCAACTGCCAATCTCAACGGCACGGGCAACACGTTGAACAACCGCATCAATGGCAACGCCGGCGCCAATACCCTGGATGGCGGCGGCGGTATCGATACCTTGGTTGGCGGTGCCGGTAACGACACTTACGTGGTCGACAACCTCAAGGATGTCGTCAGCGAAACCAGTACCCTTGCCAGTGAAATCGACACCGTGCGTTCCTCGGTGAACTGGGCCCTGGGTGCCAACCTGGAAAACCTCACCCTGACCGGTTCCGCTCATCTCAATGGCACCGGCAACGCGCTGAACAATGTGCTGACCGGCAACGCTGGCAACAACGTGCTGAACGGCGGCGCCGGGCGGGACACCCTGATCGGTGGCGCGGGGAATGACACCTATGTGCTCGATCGGGCTGATGAATTGGTCCTGGTACAAGAGAGTGTCAATCAGGGCAGTGATGGCCTGATCGTGACCTACGCCGCCAGTTCGTCGAGCAGCGTCGTCAACCTGAACCTGAGCAATCTGCGCAACGTCGAAAACGCGGTCCTGAGCGGCACCGGGGCGTTCACGGTGGTTGGCAACGAGCTGAATAACAGCCTGCTGGGCAACGCCTCCGTGAACAACCTCCAGGGTGGGGCGGGCAACGACGTCCTTGATGGTGGTGTGGGTGCCGATACCTTGATTGGTGGTATTGGCAACGACACCTACGTGGTCGACAACCTCAAGGACATCGTCAGCGAAACCAGTACCCTGGCTGGCGAAATCGATACCGTGCGCTCGTCCCTGAATTGGACCCTGGGAGCCAATCTGGAGAACCTCACGCTGATCGGCAGCGCCCACCTCAATGGCAACGGCAATGCCCTGAACAACGTACTGATCGGCAACGCCGGCAACAACGTACTGAGTGGTGGAGCAGGCAGCGACACATTGGACGGCAGCAGCGGTATCGATACCCTTGTTGGCGGTACCGGCAACGACACCTACGTGGTCGACAACCTCAAGGATGTCGTCAGCGAAACCAGCACCCTGGCCGGCGAAATCGATACTGTGCGCTCCTCGGTGACCTGGACCTTGGGCGCGAATCTGGAAAACCTCATCCTGACCGGTTCCGCCCTGCTCAACGGTACTGGCAACGCCCTGGGCAACGTGCTGATCGGCAACGCCGGCAACAATGTGCTGAATGGTGGTGCTGGCAGCGACACACTGGATGGGGCCGGCGGTATCGATACCCTGGTTGGCGGTACCGGCAACGACACCTACGTGGTCGACAACCTCAAGGATATCGTCAGCGAAACCACCGTCCTGGCCAGCGAAATCGATACTGTGCGTTCTTCGGTGAACTGGGCCCTGGGCGCCAACCTGGAAAACCTCACCCTGACCGGTTCCGCTCATCTCAATGGCACCGGCAACGCGCTGAACAATGTGCTGACCGGCAACGCTGGCAATAACGTGCTGAACGGCGGCGCCGGGCGGGACACCCTGATCGGTGGGGCGGGGAATGACACCTATGTGCTCGATCGGGCCGATGAATTGGTCCTGGTACAAGAGAGTCTCAATCAGGGCAGTGACGGCCTGATCGTCACTTACGCCTCCAGTTCGTCGAGCAACGTCGTCAACCTGAACCTGAGCAATCTGCGCAACGTCGAAAACGTTGTCCTGAACGGCATCGGGGCGTTCACGGTGGTTGGCAACGAGCTGAATAACAGCCTGCTGGGCAACGCCTCCGTGAACAACCTCCAGGGCGGGGCGGGCAACGATGTCCTTGATGGTGGTGTGGGTGCCGATACCTTGATTGGTGGTATTGGCAACGACACCTACGTGGTCGACAACCTCAATGATGTCATCAGCGAAACCAGTACCCTGGCCGGTGAAATCGATACCGTGCGCTCCTCCCTGAGTTGGAATCTGGGGGCCAATCTGGAGAACCTTACGCTGACCGGCAGCGCCAACCTCAATGGCAACGGCAACGCCCTGAACAACGTACTGATCGGCAACACCGGCAACAACGTATTGAGTGGTGGGGCAGGCAACGACACACTGGACGGCGGCAGCGGTATCGATACCCTCATTGGCGGAACCGGCAACGATACCTACGTGGTCGACAACCTCAGCGATGTCATCAGCGAAACCACTGTCCTGGGCAGTGAAATCGATACCGTGCGTTCCTCGGTTGGCTGGATCCTGGGGGCCAATCTGGAGAATCTCACGCTGACGGGCACTGCTTTCATAGGGATCGGTAACGACCTGGACAACGTGCTGATCGGCAACGCCGGGCGTAACGTGTTGGATGGCGGGGCGGGCAATGACACACTGATCGGCGGCCTGGGCAGTGACAGCCTCACCGGCGGAACCGGAAGCGACCGTTTTGTTTTCAATACGCTGGGTGAGCTGGGCACAGGTTTTAACCGTGACTCCATTTCCGACTTCAGCAGCCTGCAGGGCGACAAGCTGGACCTGTCGAAGCTGGATGCAAATCTCCTGACTGCGTTTGCCGATTCGTTCAGCTTCATCGATTCGAATGACTTCACGGCTGCAGGACAACTGCGCTTCGTCGATCAGGTGCTGTATGGCAATGTCAACGGCGACCTGGGGGCGGATTTTGAAATCCAGCTGGTGGGTGTCAATACCCTCGCTGCCAATGACCTGATCGCTTGATATAACGATTTCGGGCCCTGTGGGAAAGAATTCAGGGCCCGGAACCGTTTCCGTTCACGTGCGAACAAGCGTCCTCGCCACGCGTTCGTCGACTGCCTTATTGATTCCTTGATTTCATGCGCACTGATTCATTCAAGTGCTGGAGCAGCGCTGCCGTCGGCATTATTGATGTTGATCAGCATCAAAAGCATTGACCGTTACGATTATGGTCATCATCATAAGTCGGCCAGTCGATGATCCAGGACCACAGTTGCGATCTCTGACCGGATAACGTCGATAACCGGAAGGACATTCATGATGATCAACAAACGCGTAGCGTTAGTGACCGGCGCTTCGTCCGGTATCGGGGAAGCCATTGCACACAAGCTCGTGGCCGCAGGCTACCGCGTCTACGGCACCAGCCGACGAGGCGGGCAGACGGGGCAGGCGGGGCAGCGGGGGTTTCCACTGTTGGTGCTCGATGTTACCGACGATGCCAGCGTCGAAGCGGCCATTCACGAGTTGCTGACGTTGGAGGGGCGCATTGATCTGCTGGTCAACAATGCCGGTTTCGGCATCGCGCCCGCAGCAGCGGAGGAGAGTTCCGTCGAGCAGGCCAAGGCCCTTTTCGATACCAACTTCCTCGGCATCGTACGCATGACGCGCGCGGTGGTGCCGCACATGCGCCGCCAGGGTGCTGGCCGCATCATCAACATCGGCTCGATCCTCGGCGTCGTGCCTGTTCCTTACGCGGCCCTCTATTCAGCCAGCAAGCATGCGGTGGAAGGTTATTCGCAAGCGCTGGATCACGAATTGCGTACCCACGGCATCAGGGTCACCGTCGTCGAGCCCGGCTATACCAAGACTCAATTCGAGAACAACAACCTCCAACCCGATGCCAAGCTCGACGTGTACGAAGACATTCGGACAACGGTGACGAAAGTGGTGAACCAGGCCATGGCGACCGCCGACGGCCCCGACGTGGTGGCTGAGGTGGTACTCCAGGTCGCGCGTGCCGAGTATCCGAAGTTGCGTTATACCGCTGGCAAAGCGGCCGGCCAGTTGCAGTTCATGCGCAGCTTTGCCCCGGCGCGCTTGCTGGACATGGGCATCCGCAGGGCGTTGCAGCTCGAAACCAAGCGACCTTCTCAGGCACACTGACTCGGCCTGGCCCTACCCGTTGCCGTGTTTGTTGCATCTGCAGGGCAGCGATGACGATCCGTTTGAACGAACAGGACAAAAACCATGACATTCAAAGCGCTGCTCACGACCAAAACCGGTGAAGCGATCTCGACCCAGCTGGTTGACTTCAAGGACGAGGACCTGATGCCCGGTGACGTCACTGTCGCGATCGAGTTCTCGACCGTGAACTACAAGGACGCCATGGCCCTCAGCGGACGCTCCCCCGTCATTCGCCAGTTTCCGTTGATTCCGGGCATCGACTTCGCCGGTATCGTCGAGACGTCCAGCCACCCGGGGTTCGAGGCCGGTGACCGTGTGCTGGTCAACGGCTGGGGGCTGAGCCAGACCCACCACGGTGGCTTTGCGCAGAAGGCGCGGGTGAGCGGTGACTGGCTGGTAAAGATCCCGGAAGTATTCTCGACCCAGGCGGCCATGGCCATCGGCACGGCGGGCTACACGGCGATGCTCAGCGTCCTGGCATTGGAGCATGGCGGGCTGACCCCTGATCGAGGCGATATCCTGGTCACCGGCGCCAACGGTGGCGCCGGCTCGGTGGCTATCGCACTGCTGTCGGGCCTGGGCTATCGAGTGATCGCCTCGACCGGACGGCTGGAGGAGGGTGACTACCTGCGCGACCTTGGTGCGACGCAGGTTATCGACCGCAACACCTTGTCGCAGCCGGGCGCACCGATCGCCAAGGAACGCTGGGCTGGCGTCATTGATTCGGTGGGCAGTCACACCTTGGCCAATGCTTTGGCACAGACCCAATATCGCGGCGTTGTCGCTGCCTTCGGCCTGGCTCAGGGCTCGGATCTGCCTGGCTCGGTACTGCCCTTCATCCTGCGCAACGTGACCCTGGCCGGTATCGATTCGGTCAACGCTGCGCAAGCGGTGCGCCTGCAGGCATGGTCGCGACTCGCCCAGGACCTTGATTTGAGCAAGCTGACCCGCACCATCCAGATGGTTGGCTTGGCAGAGGTGCCGGCCGTTGCCGCTCGGGTACTGGAAGGTCAGGTGCGTGGGCGCACTGTCGTGGACGTGAACGCATGAACAACGCTTCCCGCGCCTTCCGCTACCTGACGATTTTTTCGGCACTGTTGTTTTTTGTGTTGGCGGCCATCTGGTTGTTCGCGCCGGCCGCGTTGCTGGCCAATTGGGGTGTGGTTTTCGATGGCGGTGTCTCGGGGTTGGTAGGCCGGCGTGCGGCACCGCTCTACGCGGGCATTGGGGTTGCGCTGCTGTTGTCCCGCAATGCGCCGCCGTCGCCAGGACGAACCGCCGTGGTGGCGGGGTTCGTCACTACGTGCTCGCTGCTGGCGTTGCTGGGGCTGGTCGAATGGGTCATGGGCAATGTTGAATCGGGCATCTTGCCGGCGGTGCTGGTCGAAGTTGCCCTGGCGCTGGCCTTCTTGTTTGTCGCAGGTGCTGAAGGTAGGGCCAAGGTTCACCGGTAGACATCCGAGGGTGAGCCTTGGGATCTGCCGCGTGTCGTCACTTCATGTCCCTGGCCTGCACCCACAGCACTGCGTCTTGCGACAGGGGTTTGCCCTTGTAGGTTTTCGTCGCACCGATGTCGAGCGCGGCAATGCCCCACCAGCCCGCCCGGGGCAGGCCGATGGTCACGATACCTTGGGCGTCCGCGTAGGTGCTCTGGGCTTTGAATGACGCTTGGGGGGCTGTGACATAGTCTTGCTGGCCGAAGGCGTTTTTCTCGAGATCAACGTAATGGTTGACGTATTCGATTTCGACTTCGGCGAACGGAACCGGCTTGCCATCGGCCAGCACCACGGCGCGGAACACGCCGCCGGTCCAGTTTGCGTAAGGCTTGTTCAATGGCTGGATCTCCACCGGCAACCCTTGTGGTTCTGCCCAGTTACTCGGGACTCCACCGACGTTCACGATGAGCTTGGCGAACTGTTGGATATAGACATCTTCCTCGGTCTCCAGGTAAGGCTCGGGTTCGAGGACGAAGATATGGTCACCCAGTGAGCGCACCAACTCCCGTGGAATCGAGGCACGATAGGCTGTCGTTCGGTTGTCGCGACTCTGCCACTCGACGGGGCGTAAGTATTTGCGCAGATCGATTTTTTCCTCACCGTGGGAGCTCGTGTGGCTGAAGGCGCGAGGTGTACCCATGTCCATGGTGGGGCCGCCGGAGAAGGGATGGGTAAACACCAGAGCGAACTCGAGTTTTTCTGCGCGCTGCAGCGCCGTTTCCTCGAGATAGAGCATCTGGAAATGGGCCTGTGCCGCGCCGGCCAAGCCAGTAAGCGTCGTAGCGGCAAGGGCTTGGAGCAGTTTTCGTTTGAACGTCATGGTCGCTTTTACCTTGAAATGTCGGAAGACTGAATCGTGATTTCATGGCCGGCGCCACCGAGGAATACCACGGAGTAGTTTCCGGCGGGGGGGCGGAACCTGTAGGCGTTGTCCTTGCCAACCTCGCCTTCGAGCAGCACCTTGTTGCTCGGGTCCTGGACATGGATTTTCCTGCCGGCGGCCGAGCTGCCATCGGTGAAGCCTGCCTCGCACTTCACCTGGTTATCGCTCTCGATGTAGCAATCGAAGACGGGGCCATGGGCGAAGGTTGCCTGGCAGAACACCAGAGCGCCTGCCATCGCTAGCCGCGGGGCTGAACCTATGGGTTTCATAACGTCTCGCCGTCAAGATCGGTCATTGGGAAGGCGACTGACCGTCGCCCCTCGTATGGTCGTTGCCAGTCGTGGCGAAGGCCGCCAGCAGGGCCTCCAGGTTCGAACCCAGGAGTGCTTCGTATCCGTTGGCCTTGTCGGCGAGCATTCCCGGGTTGCCCGTATCGAGTATCAGCAGCCGTGCGCCCCCGTCCTCGATGGCCTTGGCGATTTTGGCGTCCGGTGCCCACTTGTGGACCACCACGCGGATGTCACGCTCGCGCAGGTATCGGGTCAGCGCAGTGCGGTCGGCGTCGCTCCAGTCGATGTCCTGTTGGACGAACCAGCCGTCGACAAAGACGCCGAATTCGCCGAACAGGTAGATGAACTCATTGGCCAGTGACAGCACGCGCAGGTCCGGCACTGCCGTCAGCCGGGCACCGTAGTCGGCCTTGAGCCGGCGCAAGCGACCTTCGAGCGCGGCGAGGTTGTGCTCTATCCGTGCTGCATCGGTGGGGGCCAGGCGTGCCAGGTCGGCAGCGATCAGCGCCGACATGCGCATGGCGTTGACGGGACCGAGCCAGGCGTGTGGCGACTGCCCCTCATCGGCATCGCTCGCGGCGGCCCAGGGAACGTCGTTCGATGGCGCGCGGGTCGCGGCCACGCCGGGCTTGATGGCGTCCCATGAGCGCGAGGCATCGATCTCGACGATTCGCAGATTTTCGCGGCGTGCTGTCGCATACAGTGGATCCGCGTGCCAGAGACTGCTGAGGGTGACCACGGCTTCGGCCTGCTGGAACACCGCGGCGTCCAGGCGTGACAGCGCGTTGGCCTGGCTTTCCATGGGCACGGCCGCGTCCGCCGGAACACGGATGGCCTCAAGGGTCGTGCCGTCGCTGAGTGCCGAGGTGAGCGCATACAGGGCAGGCAGCGCGACAAGCACCTGCTGCCTGCCGGTATCGGCAAAGACCGAAAACGGGATGCCCAGCAGCAGTGCCAGCATCGTCAGCCGGGACCTGTAGAGCCATTGCCTATTCATACGCTAGCCCCCCCGAACCGGGACGCGGTCGCGCGCATGACGGTAGTGGCGATGAACACCAGGGCGGCGACTATCACGATTGCGCCGCCCGTTGGCACGGGAATATGAAACTGCATCGGCGCCAGGATGCCCACCACGCAGGAAAAGGTCGCAATCAGGATGGCGCGCGCCACCAGCGCCGGGAGGGAACGACTGATGTTGCGTGCCGCCGCTGCCGGTATGAGCAGAAGGGCTTCGACGAGCACGGCTCCGATGATTTTCAGACAGGCGACCGTCACCAGTGTGACCAGTACCACAAACAGGTACTCGACGCTTCGCACCCGTACGCCGCGGGCATGGGCCAGGCTCGGGTTAAGGCTGGCCAAAAGCATGCCGTTGTACAGCGGCAGCCCGAGCAGTGCGCACATCGCCGTTACCCCAAGCAGCACATTCATGTCGGTGTGGTCCACCGCCAGGATGGAGCCGAACAGCACGCTTTCCATCACGTGGGTGTTGATCTTCGCCGACACGAACAAAAGCAGCGAGGCACCGACCGCCAGCGAGATGGACAGGAACACACCGATCAGCGTGTCATTGGCCAGGGTGGTGCGGTGCTGCGTGTACTTCAGTGCCAGCGCGAACAACAAGCAAAAGCCGAACATCGAGAAGTAGGGGGACGTGTAGGACTCGCCGATCAGCACGCCAAGGGCCACGCCGGTCATCGCCGCATTGCCGATGGACTGACTGAAGAACGCCATGCGCTTGATCATGACCATCGAGCCCAGTACGCCCAGCAGTGGTCCAATGAGCACCGCGCAAAGCAGTGCATTGATCACGAATTCGTACTCGAACGGCTGCGGCAGGATGCCACTCGCGGCGAGCGCCTGCAGGTGGTTGCGAATGAAGTCGTAAAGGGCGCTCATTGGACACCCTCCAGCGAGTAAGCGACTTGGTCGGGGGCGCCATGGAACAGCACTCTGCGGTTGATAACCGTCACCGATTGGGCGATGCGCCTGACTTGTTTCAGGTCATGGTTGATCCACAGGACAGTGACGCCACGGTCATGCAACTCAGCCACCAGCGCCTCCACCAGCCGCACGCCCGATTCGTCGATGCCGGCGGTCGGTTCGTCGAGGATGAGCAGCCAGGGCGCCGGGCTGATCGCCTGGGCCAGCAGTACTCGCTGACGCTGGCCGCCGGACAGGCTGCCAAAGGGTTTGGCACCCATTCCGGCCACGCCGGTGCGAGACAGGGCCTCGGCATTGGCCGCCCTTGCGGATCGGTTGGAGCCCAGGAAGGCTGGTCGGCGTTGACCGAGAATGGCCATGAGATCGTTGACCGTCATCGGCACGTTGCGGTCGAAGTCGGGCAATTGCGGGACATAGCCCATGGGGGCCGTGACTTCGCCCTCGAAGCGGACCGTTCCTGAATGCGGCATCTGGCCCAGCAGCGCGCGCACCAGGGAAGTCTTGCCGCCGCCGTTCGGGCCGACCAGGCAGTGCAGCGCACCGGCTTCCACGCGAAAGCTGACGTCTTCAAGCACTTGCGTGCCTCCCAGTCGCAGGGAGACGCTATCGAACACTATGGCGGGACCGCGCATCGCTTGTTTCTCCTTCATCGCTGCATGAACTCAACGGCTTCGGCCAAGGTCTCGAGGTTTTCGCGCATCGCTATCTCGAATTCGTCCGCGCTGTAGGTATCACCGGTGATGTGCGACAGCGAAAAGACCCTCACGCCGGTGGCGGCCTCGATTGGCTTGGCGAGATCGAGGGAGAAGTTTTTCTCGGCGAACAACACCTTCACATTGGCCTTCTTGATGGCGTCGATGGTGTTGGCCAACTGGCGCGCGGTCGGCGCGACGCCATGGCGGGGCTCGATCACCGCGCTCACGAACAGGCCGAACTCCTGCATCATGTAGTCGTAGCCGGCATGGGTTGTCGCGCAGCGGAAAGACGACAAATCCAGCGCGGCGAAGCGGGTCATGAAGCCGGCCCTTAGCGCCCGGATGCGCGCGGCGTAGGCCAGGGCGTTTTGTCGATACGCCGCAGCGTTGCCCGGGTCCAGTTCCCCCAACCGGCGAGTGATCTCGAAGACCTGCTGTATCGCTGCCGTGGTGGAAACGAAGGTATGCGGATTGACCACCTTGGCGCCGTCCTGGTCGCCGCCGATGGGAATGAGGGCTACAGAGGCATTGGCCTGGATGATCGGCAGTGTCGCCCCACGGCCGGCGGCCTTGATGATCTGGAAGGCCCATTCGTCGTGGCCGATGCCGTTGACGACCAAGGCATCGAGGGTCATCGCGCGGGTGATGTCGTCGGGCTGCGGCTGATAGTTATGCGGGTTCGCCTGCGCCGGAATGAGCGCAACGACCTCGGCCCGATCGCCGACGATATTCGCCACGAAGCTGTAGTACGGGTGCAGGGTGACGCCGATCTTGAGCTTCTTGCCCAAGGCCGCAGTCGGGCCAGCGAGTGCGATGGCGGGTATCAGCACCAGCAGCGCAAGGCAACGACGCCACAGTGCGCGGTGTCTGGTAGGAACGGTCATGGCTGGTTTCCTTTTACACGTTCGACTTCGCTGGCACCGTCGTAAGGGATGACCTGGCGCCAACCGCTACCGACCAGTGACTCGGGCTTGACGATGCCGGGGTAGGGCGCGTTCGGGTCGCGATGGACCCAGATCGTGGCCTGGTTGGCCCACATGACGCCGGCATGGGCGTGCCCAATGACGAGCAGGTAGGCGCTCTGGCCGGGCGCGCGACCGCCGGAGCCGTAGTAGACCGTGGCGCCCTGGCCCTGGGTGGCTTGCGATACGTCGCTGGGGCTCGCAGTCGGCGGGGTGTCGACGGCGTCGTGATCATCGACGGAACCGGCATGGGGCAGGTGGGTGCCAGGCAGGATCAACTGCCAGTACACCTCGCCATTGGTCTTCCAGAAGGCGTCCCGGTAGAAGGGTGGCAGCAAGCTCTTCTGGGCCTGCTCCAGCGTGATCCAACCGCCGGTGTCATTATTGTTCCAGATGATTTCTTCACCCGCGGGCAGCAGGGCGCTGTGGATGGCCTGGTCGACCGCACCCAGGCCATCGAAGGAGCGCACCTGCCAACTCAAGGGGGGCGGTGGGCCGGCGTGCGGTGGGCGCAGCAGCACATAACCTGTCACGCTGGCGATGATGACCAGGGCCGCAAGCAACAGGGCCAGCGATTCCCAGCGGCTGGAAGCCGGGCGCACGACCTGGACTGCGCCGTTGGCGTCATTGCCGTGGCAGGTGTGCGACAGGCGAGCCATCAGACGAACCCGATCCAGCGGCCAAGGCATATCACGCTCACCCACAGCGCCAACGAGCTGAATCCAGCGATACGGGCCTGGCTGGGAGGCGGCAGGGTCGTGTCCCATTCGTCGATCCGGCGATAGGCGCCCAAGTGGAATATCCCCATGTTCAGGCCCGCCAGCAGCAACAGGCCCATCTTCCACCAGAAAACGCTGTTCTGCGCATAGGTGGTGGCATTGGATGTGAACATGAGCAGGCCGGTGACCACGCAGGCGGCGAAGGCGACCCAGGTGAACGGCAGCAGTTCCTGGATCAGTCGTAGTGCGCTTCGACGATGGGAAGCAACGCCGAGCAGGCGCAGGTCGACGACGGCGATGGTCCCGAATACAAGGGCGATGCCGATCACGTGCACCGACTCCAGGTTCGGGAAAATCGAGCCCGACTCTCTGATGTAGGCGGCCAGAGAGGTGTCCTCGAGGGTTTGCAGTATCGATTGGATGTCCATGGCGAATACCTGAGAAAACGATCATTGAAAACGCTGGGATCAGTAGGCAATCCAGCGACCGCAGAAGATCACGCCGCACCACAGGGCGATCGACAGCCAGGCCAGCGTCTTGATGGGAGGCTTCTCGTCATCGCCTTGCGCCCGAGCGGCGGGGCGCAGCAACGGACGCCGGATTGACCAGGCCAGCGTGAACACCGCGACGACCAGGAACATCTTCAGCCAGAACGTCGTGTTGACCAGTACGCGGTCTGGCTCGCCGATGATCATGACCAGCCCGGTGAGGAGCAGGACGATGAGCGCGGCGCGCATCCACGGGAAGTAACGGCGCACGACGCCAGCCATGGGCTCGTCGGTGGCGAACACGCCGGCCAGGCGAAGATCAGAGATCACCGCAGCGCCGAAGATCGCTGCAATGGCGACGATATGAACGCTCTGGATGGTCGGCACGACCCAGGACAGGTCCCTGATGGCGGTGCTCAAGGGTGATGCATAGATCCAGGCGATGATGAGTTCTGATGACATTTGCTTTGCTTCCGCATGGGGTTAGAAGTCTTGGGGGGTTGCGATCGGACGCAGGTCCGTTGCATCTTGCTGCAGGAGATAGCCTTGCTTGATCGAGAGGCGCTTGGCATCTTCAAATGCCTTTTCGTAGTGACTGAAGCTGCCGTAGCGCTGGTGCAGCAGGTCCCTGGAGTAGGGCTCCTTGGTGTCATAGATCAGGCCGCAGCCGGTCTCCTGGTCCGTGAGATAGGCCGCGCTGGGCACCTGGATCCACGGCGGACGCACGCCCCCTTGCAGGTTGCCGCTGGCGGGGTCGCGCACGGCGGCCTTGCCCTCGCGCACGACCCGCGGCGCCTTCGGCATGGCTTTACCCTCGCGCACCCATTGGTCCATGCCGTCCAGGAGCGCCGAGACGACCAATTCCACCGGTTCGTCGTACAGCGTCCGGCACCGAGGGTCGTCGCCCCTGCCGATGTCGGCGGCGACCAATTCGGTATGTTCCGTACCAAGGTCGGCCAGCCGCAGATGGGGCATGCCGGTTACTTCGTAGTAGCGAAGCTGCGGGCTGTCGGTGTCCGGCGGCAGATCGATGCCTTCGAACACGTCGTGCATCAGTTCGGACTGGCTGTAGACGGTCACGAACGGCACGCCGTCGGGCATCTGACGAGGTAGCCGGATGACGTCGCCACCCACCTCGCCATAGGCCATCCGACCGGTCATGTAGGCATCGATCAGTGGCCTTGCGTCGGGCATGCGCCATCGCTGGTGGCGGCCCTGGTCGAGGTAGTCCATCCAGACTTGCGCGGTCACGGCCCAGCTATTGACGTAGACGCGTTGCACGTCGAGGCCGGCCAACGGCCCTTGGGCCGCATTGGTTTTGAGCAGCAACGCCAGCTGCGCCGCGATCCCCTGTGACTGTGGAACGAACGGATCGGGGCCTTCACCGCGGGTAAAGCGCTCAGGATCGTAATAGGTGCCCAGCGACGCATAGCGTGCATAGTCGAAGCGGCGCATGAACTCGAAGTTGACGATCCGTCCGTACTGGGCGATCTGCTCGGCCTCGGCGGCCGGGGTGTCCGAGATGAACTTGGGATCGACGGCCGGCTTGTTCATGTTCAGCGTGTAGCCGACGTACGCGTAGCCACGCCGCAACAAGTAATCGCGGGTCAGGATCCATCCGGCGCCGCGCTCGCCAAACCAACTGAACGGCTCGATCACCACCGTGCCGTTGAAGCGCGCCGGGTCCGCCGGTTTACGCACCAGGATGCGCGTGGTGTAAGGCGCCTCGAAGAGTTGTTTGCCCGAGGCGGTAATGGCCGGGGCGACGCCTTGCAGGTAATACTCTTGCTCGATGTAGCCGTACTTTTCCAGGTCGCTGTATTCGGTGCCCGGGCGTTTTGCCGACGACAGCGGTGGCTTGTCGGAGGGCGGAACAGGTATGGCCGTGGGCATGCGGGGTACCTCCGCAAACGCGCTCGGTGCGAGGATCAGCGAGAGCAGGGCGCCTTGCAGCGCCGGCCGCAGGAGGCTGATGGTCATCGGTTGTTCCATCCGGTCATCTCCAAGGGAGCATCGATAGAGCTTCACTCACGGCTGAGGGATGCCTTGCCTTCGCTGTCGATCACGATCTGGTTGTTCTCGCAGACATACTCTTGAATGGCGTAGTTGGAGCGCTTGTAGTCGAACGTGAACCGATACGGGGTGTTGAGCACCTGCGGGTCCTCGATCACCACCTGGTCTTCCAAGTGATCCGGTCCGCGTAGCCTGATGCGTTCAGTGATCTTCATCTCCTCACTGTGGGGAACGTCATAGAACGTCACGTCCGTTCGCACGCGTTGTGTCTCTACCACGAGCGTGTCGCCTTCCCAGTGGCCGCGCGAATGGCCCTGGTACTTGGGGTCGAGCTTTTCCTTGGGCGGTAATGTCTGGTTCAGAAGAATCCGGCGTACCTGCTGGAGGTACTCGCCGAGGACAATCACTTGCTTGTCGTCATGAATGATCTGGATCGGGAAGAGCGCCGCCATCAACGTTGGCATTCCCTCGGGCAGGCACCTGGAACTCGTCGTGGCCAGTGGCGTCCCGGCTTCGTTCGCAGCGGCCTGTTTTTTCTTCAGTGCGGCGTATTGGCGGGCATAGGGTTCCTTCAGATCCATCGGCCCGCCCGGGTGCACCGGATCGTCCGGGTTCTCACCGAACCAGTCGTCCGGGGTTCTTTCCCAGGTGCCGCTGATGTCCGCACGTGCGTTGTTCTGGGTTTTGGGCGATGCCGCGTTGCACACCCCGGCGATGGTCACGAGGACGACGCCCAGGAAGAGCGTTGCTGCGCTCAAGGTTCGTGTCGGTTTCATTGAAACGTCTCCATGCTGCTGGCCTGTTCGGTTCGGTACTCATGAAACTGGGAGAGGGGCTTGGCCTATCCGCCGCCCGAGAGCACGACGTCACCGATCCTGATCTCCACCAGCAGTCCGCCCGGGTCACCGTTTTTCAGCGGTCTGAAGGACACCTCGGCGCTCTCGCCCGCCTTGATCGAGTCGGCGCTCCAACCCGCGCGCTGCAAAGCGTTGACGCTGCCGGTCTCGATCTTGAAACGCTGGGCCGGCGGGCCGGGCGTATCGAGGTAAATCGTGATGTGCGGATTGGTCCAGGCGAAGCGCTCGACGACGCCTTGGATCGTGACCGTCTTGGTCTGGTCGAACAGCGCGAATGAATGGTGGGCAGTGGCCAGGGATGGCAGTGCACTGCAGGCGGCGACAATCAGCAGGCAAAGCCCCTGACGTAACGGCGGTGATGGGGGCATGACGGGTACCTCGTTCTTATGCGTTCTTATGGCCCCAGCATAGGGGGGACGCCTGTGCAGGCCGTAGCCCAAAACGGCAACCGTTCAAGTCCCTGGACATGTTTTTCGCTGGGGAGAAATGACGCCACGCAAATGCGCGGCCGACCCTTTGCACATGCTGATTTGGGCTACCGCATGGTCGACCCGAATCGGAACACTCATGACTCGCCTCATAAATATAAAAACAGGAGAGACGTCATGCGCACCCCCCACTACGCCCCATTACTTTCGCTGGTTGCACTTTGCACGTTGGAGCCGCAGGCGCAGGCCTATGAGTTCTACAACGAAGACGATGGCGCGACCGTCCTGAATGCCGACCTCTGGGCGGGGTTTGGCTGGTTCGGCAGTGAAAAGAACTACCTCGCCAATCCCGAGAAGGAGCCCGGCAGGATGCGATGGCAAGAAGGATTCGCGAAGTACGGCGTAAACGGTACGACGGACAAGATCGGTGCAGGTTCGGTCTACGGTGGGTTTAGCCTGATCAGCACGGGGACATGGGGCGATGGGGACGCGGGAGCGAACACCGACGGTGGAGAACGAAGAACTGCTGTGGAGGATGCCTACCTGGGTTGGAGGTCCGGTGAGCTGATTCCCGCCTTGGGCGTGGACGGCGTGGACTTCTCCTTTGGCCGGCAACTGGTGACAGTGGACGGCTTCCTGATCACCGACGACGGGTTCGCGCCAGGAAAGGCCTTCAGCCCCATCCCAGGCGTCGCGGACGGCCGGTTCAATCGCGGCGGGGCCTTTTATCTGGGCCCTCGGTTGGCATTTGGGAATACGGCGGTCTTGAAGCTGGGCGGTACACAGGGCCTTCACGGCAGCCTGATGTGGCTGAAGTCGGATAACCCCGGACAGTCGGAGACCGAAGTGGCGGCCGCCACCGTCGATTACACGACGCCCATTGGCTCGATCGGCTCGACGTACGTACATGGCCTGGATGTCAACGAGCGATATGTCTTCGCTGATCGGGGTGAGCGCAAGGGCATGGATATCTACAGCATCCGTGGCCAGGGCAATGCAGGCATCGACAATGCCGATTTCGCGTTCGAGGTGGCGCGCCAGGAAAAGCGTTCAGGGTCGCAGCGGGCGATGTTCTTCGACGCAGGCTACACCTTCGCCGACGTCAAATGGCAACCGGCGCTGAGTTACCGGTATTCGCGTTACTCCGAAGGCTGGGATTTCCTGTTCCAGGGTGGCTTTCGCAAACGCTACCAAGGTGAAGTCGCTGCGAACTATGCCGGTTCCGTCACCTCGAACATGCAGATCAACGATGTGTTGTTCTCGGTCCAGCCGACCGACAAACTGACGCTTAACGCGATGTACTTCCACTACCACCAACTCTCCGACCGGGATGCCCAAGACTTCAGTGCACGCGAGGTCGACTTGTATCTGGATTGGATGGTGACCGACAACGTCACGCTTTCGCCGCTGGTTGGTCTCTATAAGCCCAGGAAGTGGCTCGGGGATGGTGGACTGCAGAGCGGTAGCGCGGCAACCAACACTTACTTCCAGTTCATCGTGTGGGTGACGTTCTGATACGCCGCTTGCGGCATCTGTTGCAGATAGCTTGACCCGGAGGCGCCACCAGCGGTGGCGCATTCCCGGCGGGAGGCGGGAGAGGTGATTAAGCAGAGACGGTCACAGCATACGGCGCAGGACGTCGCTTCGAGGGTCTCGGTCGAAAAAACGGTGTTTGAGGGCGCCGGCAATATGCACCACGATCAGGCCGAGGAGGGTGTAGGCGAGCACTTTATGCAGCCATTGGAAGACAACGAACCAATTGTCATTCTTGCCCAGCAGCTCGGGAAGGTTCACCCCAAAAAAGAACACCCCGTCACTCATCGTGTAGGTGCTCGACATCGAATAACCCATCAACGGCACGATCACCAGCAGTGCATACAAGGTACGGTGCGCAAGCCTTGACGAAACTCTTTCATACCGGGCCAGTGTCTCTGGTGGCTGCGGCAACCTGGGAGCGCGCACCCGCAGGGTGATCTGAATCAGGGCCAGCAGAAACGCCAGCACCCCAAAGGATTTGTGCCACGGGTAATAGAGCTCATATTTGCTCGCCACTTCGTCATCGAGCCCGGTCATGTGCCAGCCTGCCCAGAGGAGGCCGGCGATGAGCACGGCGCGCACCCAGTGCAACAGACGCAGGGACGTCGGATACCGATCAACTATTGTTTGATTTACCGGATTCATCGCGGTCTCTCCATCGATCATCAAGGCATCGAAAATGCACGTTTTGGACGGCCACCCTCCACGACACAGGGGCTTGGAGGGTGGTCCGGTCAGTGCGGTTTTTTGTTCTCAGCTGGGTAGCAGTACGGTGATGACTTTCTCCTCGGTATAGGCCAATGCGCCGCCAAACCCGCCTTCACGGCCAACGCCGCTGGCCTTGACGCCGCCCCAGGGCAGATTGGCGTCCAGGGGGCTCCAGCAGTTGATGCCCACGGCACCGGCCTTGACCGCCGCGGCGACGCGGTGGGCTCGCACCAGATCGCTCGTCCAGACCGTGGCCGCCAAGCCGTAGGTGGAGTCGTTGGCCAGTGCGACTGCCTCATCTTCGCTGTCGAATGTGATCACCGTGCCGACGGGACCGAAGATCTCGTCCCGGGCGATCGCCATGTCATTGCGGGCGTTGGCGAAGATCGTCGGTCGGACAAACCAGCCCCGCTCAGGGCTCGATACACCGCCGGCCAACAGGGTGGCACCTTGGTCGATGCCCAGTTGGATGTAACGGTTGACGCGATCCCATTGCGCCTTCTTGGCCACCGGGCCCATTTGTACGTCGGGTTGGCGAGGATCGCCGACCTTGACGGCTCGCGCGGCATCCGCAAGCGCCGCGGCGAAGCGATCAGCGATGTTGCGTTGGACCAGGATGCGCGAGCCAGCCGCGCAGATCTGTCCCTGGTTGGCGAACAGGCCGAGCGAGCAGCCGAACAGCGCGTCCTCGAACGAGGCGTCGTCGAAGACAATCTGTGGGCTCTTGCCGCCCAGCTCCAGTGCCACGTGCTTGAAAAGTACGCCAGCGGTGCGCTGGATTTCGCGTCCGGCCTCGGGGCTGCCGGTGAAGCTGATCTTGGCGACGTGCGGGTGCTCGCACAAGGCGCGCCCAACCTCGTTGCCGTAGCCGGTGACCACGTTGATCACCCCGTCAGGAAAGCCCGCTTCCTGAGCCAGCGCCGCCAGGTGCAGGGCCGATTGTGGCGTCTCTTCCGAAGGCTTGATGACCACCGTGCAACCGGCCGCCAGCAAAGCGGCGAGCTTCCAGACCGTGATCATCAGTGGCGAGTTCCAGGGAACGATGGCGCCGACCACGCCCACCGGCTCGCGGATCGTGTACGAGAGGGTCTTGGTGCCGAAGTAGCCGCCGGTGGGAATGGTGCGGCCCTCCAACTGGTTGGCCCAGCCAGCGGCGGCGCGCAGGTTGGCGACGGCGTTGGGTACGTCCAGCCGGCGCGGCTCGATCGGTGAGCGCCCGATGGCATTGGCGTCCAGATCAGCCAGCACGTCGGTGTCGCGCGCCACCAGGTCCGCCAGCTTCGACAACAGCCGGCCACGCTGGGCGCCGTCGAGCTGGCTCCAGGCGCCACGCTCAAGTTGGGTGAGTGCCGCTGCTACGGCGCGGTCCACGTCCTCGGCCGTGCCACGCGCGCAGTTGCCGTAGATCTGTTCTGTCACGGGGTCGACGAGTGTGATGCGACGGCCGTCGGAGGCCTCGAAGGAGGCGCCTTCGATGAAGTGGTTCAAGTGTTGAGTCATTTCGCAGTCCCTCAAGTGATGTGGAATAGTCGGGGTATACACACCTCATCCCTTGAGGGAGGCCAGGGCGTCGCCAAAGATGTCCAGTGCCTTGAAAAACAGCGCACGTGAGATCGTCAGCGAGGGCATGACGCGCATCACGTTGCTGTAGCGACCGCAGGGAATCATCAGTACCCCGTGGTTCAACAGATAACCCATGAGTTGGCCGATCCTGTCCGGTGCCAGTGGTGCCTTGGTGACCGGGTCTTCGACCAGCTCGATCCCGATCATCAGGCCGCGACCGCGGACTTCACCGACCCATGGGCTGTCGAAGCCACGGATACGTTCCTGCGCTTCCAGCCCCAGCGTATGAGCGCGGTTGAGCAGATCGAGCTCCGGGTCCTGGAGGATGCTGATGTTGGTCAGCGCCACCGCCGCGGACAACGAGTTGGCGGCGAAGGTGTTGGGCATTGATCCATCAGGAATCGCCGCCGCCAGGTCCGAACGCATGATCAGGCCGGCCATTGGCAAGTCGCTGCCAATGCCCTTGCCGAAGGTGAGCATGTCGGGTTTCACGCCGGAGTGCTCGACCGCCCACATCTTGCCGGTACGTCCCGCGCCGGACTGCACTTCGTCGACGATCAGCAGCGCGCCGCTGTGGTCGCAGGCCTTGCGCAACAGCTGCAGGAATTCTGGCGAGGGCGGCACGTAGCCGCCTTCGCCTTGTACCGGTTCCACGATCACGGCAGCCACGTCATCGGCGGCGGTGTAAGGGGTGTTCAGCAGGTAATCCACGTACTCACCGGCAATCTGCTCGGCCCTCTTGTGCGTGGTGTCGAAGGGAAAACGATAGGCATAGGGGTAGGGGGCGTGAATGACACCCCCCATCTGGGCACCGTAGCCCTTGCGGTAGGCCGTGCCTGTGGTCAGCGCACCAGAAGCGTTCCACACGCCGTGGTAGCCGCCGTGGAAGGCGATGATCTGGTGCCGTCCGGTGACGCGTTTGGCGAACTTGATCGCAGCCTCCAGCGCATCGCTGCCGCTTTGCGTAAAGAAGGTGATGCAGTCGCCGCGCAAGCCGTCCGGTGCGATCTCGGAGAGCTTGGCGGCCAGTTCGGTGCGCCGGGTGCTGTTGACTTCCAAGGCATGCATCAGCACTTCGGATTGCTCGCGAATGGCCTGCACCACTTTCGGATGGCAACGGCCTACGCTGCTGACGCCCACGCCAGCGGACAGGTCGATGTAGGTGTTGCCATCGGCGTCCTTGAAGGTCGCGCCAAAGGCCCGGTCCATGGCTACAGGCATGCGTCCGCCGCCACGAGCCATCGACTCGGTACGCGCCGACAATGCCAGGGCCTCGGTGGTCCTTGGGCCGGGAATGGCGGAGGTAATTCGCGGGGCATCCGCGAAATGGAGGGATTCTAGCTTGGCTTCACTCATGACGGTCTCTCAGGATGTCGGTTTCAGTGTCTCGATCATCCTCGTGGCCCGTTCCTGGCCGGTAGCCCGAATCGGCACATTGGACGCGCCGCCTGGAGCGTCAGTACCAGGGTGCTGACATGAAGCAAAGAAAATTTGCAGAATTCTCTTAATGTGAGAATATCGCGCAACAAGGCATTCTAAAAACAAGAATCTTGGCCGAGGCTTTCGACATCATGAAAAATCAGAACATCAGCCATTTTCGTGACATCCATGTCCACGCCGCCACCGTCCAGGAGTGGAACCAGGATTACAACCAGTTAACCGCCGGTTCGGCCGAGAGTTCGCTCATCCAGTTGACGACGGGGCGGTGCCATGTATTCCGCGAGCAGATCAACCAGCGCGTGGTGCAGCATGGCGTGGCCCCCCGGGGCAAGATGTGCTTTGCCGTGCCCATCACCGTCCCGGGTTCGATCAGGATGCAGGGACGGGAGGTGGACGAGAGCAGCCTGTTCTTTCTTCATGGCGGCGAAGAGTTCATGTTCCACATGCCGATGGGCATGGAGCTGCTGGCCATTACCTTCGAGCGTGAATTGTTCGAACAGGCGTTGGCGCAAACTGCGTCGGCCAAGGAAATCAGCCAGCTACTGCGGCAACCGGTAATCAGACTCCCCACGCAACGCTACGCTGACGCTCGACGTCGGATGCTGGCGGCATTCTCCCAGGCTCTCTCGAACGAAGAACTCGACAACGCGCAAGATCGGGAGCTGGAACAGGCCATGCTCGACGAGCTGCTGCAACTCATGACGGACCCGGCCTGTGATAAGCAGCAGCGTTCGCCAAGCTCCACGCGCAGCTTCATTGTCGAGAAATGCCATCGCCTGGCGACCGCGGAACTGAACAATGTGCCCAGCGTGGACGAGTTGTGCCAGCGACTCCAGGTGAGTCGACGTACTGTGCAGAACAGCTTCCGCTCGGTTGCCGAGACGACCCCGCTCAATTACTTGCGCTCCGTGCGGCTCAACGGTGTACGCCGGACCTTGATGTCCACCCGGGCGTCGCATCTCTCGATCGGCGATGCCGCCGCCCAATGGGGCTTTTATCACCTCAGCCATTTTGCAGCGGAGTATCAGGAACTGTTCGCCGAATTGCCTTCCCATACGGCCCGTGCGGCCATCAACGACCGCGCGCCTGCCTGAATACGGGCGGATGGATAACGGTCATCTGTTTTTTTGAGAAGAGCTCTCTGGTTACCGATTTGGGATAGTGGGGTATTCAGGGAGAGGCATAGGATCGAATCCAGCGTGCGACAAGAACAATAACGCTATTCGGTGACGGTGAGCGGTTGACTGCATCGATCCTACAACGCCTGCCTCATACAATAAGGTCAAGAAAACATGAGCGTACCTCTCCCGGTCAACAGCTCCACGGAGCTCAAGCGTGGGGCCCTGGGTGTCGGCTTCATTATCTTCTTCGTGGTTTCGGCGGCGAGCCCCTTGAGTGTCATCGCCGGCGGTTTCCCTATCGGCATCATGCTGGGCAACGGTGCCGGCACGCCGGCGTTGCTGATCCTGGCCTTGCTGGTGTTATTGGCTTTCTCGGTGGGCTACACCACCATGTCCCGGCACGTGACCAACGCCGGTGGATTCTATGCGTTCACGTCTCGTGGCCTGGGTGGCTTGGCCGGCGGGGCGGCGGGGGTGCTGGCGATGTTTGCCTACAACATCCTGCAGGTCGGCCTGTATGGCATGTTCGGTGGAGTGGTCAGCGGCACGATGCAAAGCGTGTTCGGCCTGGTATTGCCCTGGTGGTCGTATTCGCTGATGGCGATGGCCAGCGTTGCGATTCTCGGCTACCGCAAGATCGATCTGTCGGCGCGGGTGTTGTCGGTCATTGTGATCGCCGAATACCTGGCGATCCTGCTCCTGGATTTCGCCATTCTCAGGACGGGCGGCGACAGCGGCATCAACTTCGATTCGTTCGAGCGCAGCCATGTGTTCAGCGGCACGCCGTCCATCGGCTTGCTGTTCTGCTTCGCGGCGTTCATCGGCTTCGAGGCCACCACCATCTACGGCGAGGAGGCCAGGAACCCGCACCGTACGATTCCCATTGCTACCTACAGCTCGGTGCTGTTGATCGGTGGTTTCTATGCCCTGTCAGTCTGGGCGATGGTGATCGGCGTCGGGGCCGACAAGATCGTGCCGACCCTGCAGGCGCTCCAGGATCCGACGACGTTCATCTACGGCATGTCCGATCACTTTGTCGGCCCGCACCTGACCCAGGTCATCCGCGTGCTGTTCATGGTCAGCATCTACGCCGGGCTGCTGGCGTTTCACAATGCCGCGGC
>NZ_FPIX01000079.1:0-7532 GCF_900119205.1 Pseudomonas sp. NFACC16-2
TGGGCTGCGATATAGGTAGTCCGTTCCTTGCTCCCCCATACTGATACTCGCTGGAGTCCGGTTGTCGCGAGGAAGGAACATGCACCTGCGAGCTACGAATAGGGCTGCAACGCATTTCGATGATTACTGCTTCACCTTCGAGCCCAGCAGGTGCGCTTGCGCCCTCTAACGAACACTCAGGGAAAGCCGGGCACGGCTCTCTATATCGCCTTCGCTGGACGCAAGCATGCATGTTCCTGCATGTACTTTAGCGTCTATGGAGGTGTGCAATGCAAACGCTCTTGTCTCAGAAATTCACTGCTTATATCGGAATTGATTGGGCCGATACCAAACATGACGTCTGCTTGCAGGTTGCTGGGCAAGCCCAGCGGTGCTTCTCGGTCATCCGACACAACCCCGAAGCTATTGATCAATGGGCTCATGCGCTGTATCAGCGTTATGGCGGTCCTATCGCCATTGCCGTGGAGTTAGACAAAGGACCGTTGATAGCGGCCCTGCAAAAATATGATTTTTTTTGTTTGTTCCCAATCAACCCCGCCACCTTAGCCAAGCAGCGTAAGGCCTTTGTTCCCAGCGGTGCGAAGGACGATCCGAGCGATGCCCAGTGGGCACTTGAGCTATTGCTCAAGCATCCCGACAGATTTCCCCAGCAGGAGAAACAAAGTCCTGCCATACGCTCTCTGGCTAGCTTGACCGAACATCGGAGAACCTTGGTTGATGAGCGGGTAAGAACCAGTAATCGGTTGGTTTGCATGCTCAAGCAGTACTATCCGTTGGCGCTGGAGTTGTTCCACGACCATGACACGCAGGTGTTTTGTGATTTCCTGGAGCGCTGGTCGACGTTGGAAACACTTAAACGTGCTCGGCCTACAAGCGTTTTGAAGTTTCTTAACGCGCATAATGTTCGCCATGCAGAACTCAATCAGCAGCGTCTGGCCTTGATCCTCAAGGCCACGCCGCTGACAGAGGATCCGGGGATTGTTACCCCTTCAGCGCTGTATGTGCGGACCCTGGCATCGCAACTGAGTGGGATGCTGGTGGCGATCAAGCAGTTTGATGCGGCGATCGAAGAAACGGCCAATACCCTGGCCGATTACAGCCTCTTCAAATCCTTGCCTGGAGCCGGGCAACAGCTTGCACCACGGCTAATGGTAGCTTTTGGTGAGCAACGTGATCGCTTCAAGGATGCTGGTGCTATGCAGCGATATGCCGGGATCGCTCCGGTTACTGAGCGCAGTGGCAAGAAGAAAATCGTTCGCTGGCGCTATCAATGTTCAACCTTTTTGCGCCAGACATTTGTCGAGTGGGCTGCCCACAGCATCAATCAATCGGTATGGGCAGGGGCGTACTATCGCCAGCAGAAGGCCAAAGGCTGCTCTCATCAAGCAGCCCTGAGGGCACTGGCTTTTAAATGGATCAGGATCGTTTATCGGTGCTGGAATGCTGGATCCCAGTATGACGAGAGCGTCTATTTACAAGCCTTGGCCCGCCACGACTCGCCTTTGATAAGAGCGCCGGAGGCAACGAATGCATGTTGACGGAAGAGCTCAGGGCGTGAAGCAGCCCTAAAACCAGGCACCGCCGTCATTCGAACACCCAACCTGTGGCGAGGGGATTTATCCCCGTTGGGCTGCGAAGCGGCCCTAAAACCAGGCAACTCGGTGTATCAGGAAGAATCAGTTGGGAATCTTGGGGCTGCTTCGCCGCCCAACGGGGATAAATCCCCTCGCCACAAAGGCCATACGGCGCGCACAAAAAAGCCCCGCCAGGCAAATGCCAGGCGGGGCTGCTTGAGGTCACAAACTACCGTCAGGCCACGTTCATGGTCTTGTGCGTCTCGATCAGATGCGCCACCACGCTCGGGTCGGCCAGAGTGGAGATATCACCCAACCCGTCGTACTCCGCCGTGGCGATCTTGCGCAGGATGCGGCGCATGATCTTGCCAGAGCGGGTTTTCGGCAGCCCCGGCGCCCACTGGATCACATCCGGCGAAGCAATCGGACCAATCTCCTTGCGCACCCAGTTCTTCAGTTCCAGGCGCAGCGCCTCGCTGGTTTCTTCGCCGGCATTGAGGGTGACATAGACGTAGATGCCCTGCCCCTTGATGTCATGCGGCACGCCGACCACCGCCGCTTCGGCGACTTTCGGGTGGGCGACCATGGCGCTCTCGATCTCGGCCGTGCCCATGCGGTGGCCGGACACGTTGAGCACGTCATCCACCCGACCGGTGATCCAGTAGTAGCCATCCTCATCGCGACGCGCACCGTCGCCGGTGAAATACATGCCGCTGAAAGTCTTGAAGTAGGTGTCGACAAAACGGTCATGGTCGCCGTACAGCGTACGCGCCTGGCCAGGCCACGAATCGAGGATCACCAGGTTGCCTTCGGCCGCGCCTTCGATCAGGTTGCCGAGGTTGTCCACCAACGCCGGCACCACACCGAAGAACGGACGCGTGGCCGAACCTGGCTTCAATGCCGTGGCGCCTGGCAGTGGGCTGATCAGCACGCCACCGGTTTCGGTCTGCCACCAGGTGTCGACGATCGGGCAACGCTCCTTGCCGACATTCTTGTAGTACCAGTCCCAGGCTTCCGGGTTGATCGGCTCGCCCACCGAACCCAACAGGCGCAGGCTGCTGCCGTCAGCACCTTCGACGGCGGCAGTGCCCGAGGCCATCATCGCGCGGATGGCGGTCGGCGCGGTGTAGAGGATGTTGACCTTGTGCTTGTCGACAACCTTGGCCACTCGGGTGATGTCCGGGTAGTTCGGCACGCCTTCGAACAGCAGTGTGGTCGCGCCGTTGGCCAGTGGGCCATAGACGATATAGCTGTGACCGGTGACCCAGCCGACGTCGGCGGTGCACCAGTAGACCTCGCCCGGCTTGTAGTCGAACACGCGCTCATGGGTCAGCGCCGCGTACAGCAAGTAGCCGGCCGTGGTGTGCTGCACGCCCTTGGGCTTGCCGGTGGAACCGGAGGTGTAGAGGATGAACAGCGCTTCTTCGGCGCCCATTTCCTTCGGCGCGCAAACGGTGCCGGCCACTTTCATCAGGTCTTCGTACCAGATGTCGCGGTGCTGGTTCCACTTGATGCCACCACCGGTGCGCTTGCACACGATGACTTTCTGGATGCTGCTGGTTTCCGGGTTGGTCAACGCGTCATCGACATTGGCCTTGAGCGGGATCTTCTTGCCGGCGCGGACGCCTTCGTCAGCGGTGATCACCACTTTGGACTTGCAGTCGATGATCCGACCGGCCAGTGCTTCCGGCGAGAAGCCGCCGAAAACAACCGAGTGGATCGCTCCGATCCGGGCACAAGCCAGCATGGCGACCACGGCCTCGGGGATCATCGGCATGTAGATCGTCACCACGTCGCCGCGATGCACGTCCTGGCCGCGCAGGGCGTTGGCGAACTTGCAGACTTCTTCGTGCAGCTCGCGATAGGTAATGTTGCGGCTCTCGGCAGGGTCATCACCCTCCCAGATAATCGCCACCTGATCGCCGCGCTCGGCCAGGTGACGGTCGAGGCAGTTGTAGGAAACGTTCAGGGTGCCGTCGGCGAACCACTTGATGTCGACATGGTGATCGTCGAAGGACGTCTGCTTCACCGTGGTGAAAGGCTTGATCCAATCGAGGCGCTTGGCCTGCTCGCGCCAGAAGCCGTCCGGGTTGACCACCGACTGCTGGTACATGGCCTTGTAGGTCGCCTCGTCAGTCAGCGTATTGGCCGCAACCTCGGGACGAACGGGATACACAGAAGCCGCACTCATCTTTCTTACCTCGGTGAATAGTTGTTTTTGTATGATCCCGTTGTAGCCCGGGGCGGGCCTATAGAACCATTCGACGATGGTAGTAACAAGTCCCTACAAAATGTCGGTACTAACGTGCAACTCCCTCCCGCCAGGCTTTTCCCTGTGCAGCAGCCGAGCCTGTGGGAGCCGAGCTTGCTCGCGATGGCGGTAGCCCATCCAACATAGATACAGCAGACAATCCCCCCACCTGCAGCGATTATTACCAGATCAACCAACAGTGTTTATCAAAACCGAGTCTTTTTGTGCCCCGCCCCACTCCCTAAAATTCATCTCGCCAACCGGCAAACACGATTAACGCAACACAGCCCCCACGAAGGCCGTTAATCCAACTTCCAATACACGCTCCACACGCAACCCCAAAAAGGTTGCGTGACCCCACTCGACTTCAAGAAAGGTGAATCAGATGAAAGCTTTATGGGTTCTGGTCCTCGGCAGCCTTTGCGCCACCGCGATGGCAGACGAGCTCCCGACCGATGCTGCACAGCAAAAACCGGCCATTGAGGAGTACACCTACTCCACCCACCTGGACATCGCCAAAGTCATTTCCATGAGCGAAATCCCGAACGTCTGCGAAGTGGTCCCGGCGAAGATGGAATACGACGACTCCAAGGGCCAGCGCCACATCCTGCGCTACAGCGTCATGGGCAACGGCTGCTCCAACGGCTGATCAACGTCATCGAACCAGGAACAACCACCATGAAAAGCAGACTGATCTTCGCCCTTGCCCTGTCCGTGCTGGCCGCCAATACTTTCGCCGCCGACGGTTTTGATCGCACCGGTTCCGCAGCCGCGATCAAGGGTTACGAGCAGACGGATCGCGCCACGATCGCCAGTGACGATCACGCCACCACTGACCCCACCGCGGTAGCTAGCGACGGCAGCGATCACACCGGTTCAGCCCATACCGATTGATCATTACTGACATTTTCCACGGCCCGGTTTCGATCGGGCCTGGTTGTGTCTAGAACCGCTTAAACCCCTCCACAAACACAACATGTAGTGCAAACCTTCAAAAAACGCTCGTTTTTTGATCAAAAAAAACCGCGATACGATCCATGCAAAAAAAATCTTCAGCGGCCAAAGCCTTGTAAACCCTCGCTCCCACGCGGATATGCCAGCCGCTACCCCTTCTGTGAGCTATTTCGCCGCAGCACGTAGGCAAAAAAGTCCTTATAATGCCGCCTTAAACGGGCCTGCAATATTCCCTTACAGGGGATCACGCCAACCTGGAGCCCACGCAGAGGCCAAATCGCCTCCTCGCGTTCACAGCCGCTCCGGAATGACCCGTACATTTTTCTGTTTATTGCCTGCGTCAGCTGCTGCAACAAACGATTTTTCAAGATCCACCGCGGCCAGTAGGCCTTCATCGGGCATCTGGCCCTCACGCAGGAGACGACACGTCATGCTGAGCTGGGACGAATTCGACAAAGAAGACGGCGAAGTCGCTGTAAAAGGCGCCAACGCCGGCCACGCTTCTGAAGCCAACATGGACCGCCTCGACAGCGCCGGTGGTGCCGCCGCCCTCGAAGCCCGGGCCGTGACGGCCAACGACTCGGCCGCGATCATTCGCGCCAAGGCCGCCCTCGACAAACTCGACATCGCCGAAGGCCTCGCCGAACTCGAAGGCGCCTCCGCCCGTGTCGCCGTCGACGAAAAGCGCATGATCAACTGCCGCGCCGACCTCAACCAGCTCGTGCCATTCAAATACGACTGGGCCTGGCAGAAGT
Organism: Pseudomonas sp. NFACC16-2; assembly: GCF_900119205.1. Taxonomy (NCBI): domain Bacteria; kingdom Pseudomonadati; phylum Pseudomonadota; class Gammaproteobacteria; order Pseudomonadales; family Pseudomonadaceae; genus Pseudomonas; species Pseudomonas sp. NFACC16-2. Next base: position 5,535 of record NZ_FPIX01000079.1, read on the forward strand.
ACCTGGACGGCTGCGCAAACCACTGGATGCCGCAAGAAGTCAACATGACCGCCGACATCGCCCTCTGGAAAAACCCGGAAGGCCTGACCGACGACGAGCGCCGCATCGTGATGCGCAACCTGGGCTTCTTCTCCACCGCCGACTCCCTGGTGGCCAACAACCTGGTCCTGGCCGTGTACCGCCTGATCACCAACCCGGAATGCCGCCAGTACATCCTGCGCCAGGCCTTCGAAGAGGCGATCCACACCCACGCCTACCAGTACTGCATCGAATCGCTGGCCATGGATGAAGGCGAGATCTTCAACATGTACCACGAGATCCCATCGGTCGCGAAAAAAGCCGCCTGGGGCCTGAAATACACCCGTTCGATCTCCGATCCGAAGTTCGAAACCGGCACCCCGGACACCGACAAAGAGCTGCTGCGCAACCTGATCGCCTACTACTGCGTCCTGGAAGGCATCTTCTTCTACTGCGGCTTCACCCAGATCCTCTCCATGGGCCGCCGCAACAAAATGACCGGCGTCGCCGAGCAGTTCCAGTACATCCTGCGCGACGAATCCATGCACCTGAACTTCGGCATCGACGTGATCAACCAGATCAAGATCGAAAACCCGCACCTGTGGGATGCCGAGATGAAGGAAGAAGCGACCCAGATGATCCTGCAGGGTACGCAGCTGGAGATCGAATACGCCCGCGACACCATGCCTCGCGGCGTGTTGGGGATGAATGCGGCGATGATGGAAGACTATCTGAAGTTCATCGCTAACCGTCGCCTGTCGCAGATTGGTCTGAAGGAAGAGTATCCAGGCACGACTAACCCGTTCCCTTGGATGAGCGAGATCATGGACTTGAAGAAAGAGAAGAACTTCTTTGAGACGCGAGTGATTGAGTATCAGACGGGTGGGGCTTTGAGCTGGGATTGATTTCGAGAGGGAAATCCTGAGCTGAACCACCAGCGACTTAACTTAAAACCCCGTGAAAACGGGGTTTTTTGTGTTCCGCAGAAGCCAAGCCGCGTTTAACTCTGGCGCAGGCGCGCTACCTTTGCCCTACGAAAAACTCAGAATCCTTCCACATTGACGCCGTATCGCCTCGTTACCTATCTTAGTCGCAGGTGCCTAAGAAACGCCCAACGTAGTAGCTGATCGCCGAACATAGAAGCGCATGTTGTCTAAGAACATGAGCAATTCTGTGCAAGGAAATAGCTTGTTGGGATTTTCTTACATCCTCTACGTCGGGCTCGCGCCGCTAACCTTCGAACGTAGAGGTGGTTATGCCCACAAAAATTTCACCCTGCTCTCCGTATACCGTGGAGATCAATCATGCCTGATGCTTATCTCCCGGGATCGTTCACCCGTCACAACCTCCATCTTCATGCCCTCCTGGTTGAAAACCAGGCTTGGTTCAGCGCATCCGACTTGGGACGTTTGATGAGCAAGCACCTCGACGAGCGCATGACCCGCAAGCTTGACCCCGACCAGCGCCGAATGATGCGGGTGCATGTCCATGGGCTGACCGAAGAACGTCTGATGCTGAGCGAATCGGGCGTGTATGCGTTGCTGGTTTATCACTACTGTCCCGAGTATCGGTTGCTGCGTGAGTGGATTACGCACCAGGTGGTGCCTACGCTACGCGACGAGCGCTTCTCGCATAAGGTGGAGCGTCCTACGCTGAGCGTGCTGGATTGGCCGAAGATGTCGCTCTGCATGCTGCATTGGCAAGATGAACCGTGGATTCGTTTGCGGGATATGCCGGCGGTGTTGGTGGATGATCCGTTTGGCCAGCATGAGTCTTGGTGGCGGAAGACGTCGCGGGTTTTGCGTGGGTTTTGAAGCTCAGTCTGAAGCCGTCGTTCGTGTTCGGGCGGCGGTTCTTTGTTGGTGAAATGGGGGTTGGGGCTGCTTCGGGGGGTGTACTGAATTTTGTGTAAACGGGGTTGCTGTTAATCCTGCAAAAGCCTGTCTTCGAACTGGATGCTGAACCTGTTTAGAGCCCCCG
>NZ_FPIX01000033.1:0-67506 GCF_900119205.1 Pseudomonas sp. NFACC16-2
AGCCGCGCAGGCCCTGAAGCAGGCTGCTTCCAGTGCCCGTAACGACAAGAGCTTTATTGGCGCCAGTCACCGCGCCAGACTGGCCCGCATGGATACCTCATGCGCGATCAAAGCTACCGCCCATCAACTGGCCCGGTTGATCTACGCCATGCTGACCAAAGGACAGCCGTATGTGGAAAAAGGCATAGAGGAGTTTGAGGCCCAAAGTCGTAATCGCCAAATTAGAGCCTTGCAACGCAAGGCTACTAAGTTGGGTATGAGGGTGGTCGATGCAGCTTAAAAGCTTTTTAAAAACAGAGGGTTGTATTTTGTTTGATGAGAGCTTGCTCCCGCTGGCGTGCGAAGCAGGCCCCGGCGGTCCTTCAGGCCGACTGTATCAGCCGGTTTTGCGACTGCTGCGCAGCCGAGCGGGAGCAAGCTCCCTCGCCACAGGGTGGTTGTCTGGCTTGATTGCGCTGTTGATCACTCCGCCAACAACACCGCCGCATCGAAGCCCACCCGCAAATTGCCCCAATGACGGCCGCCGAAGAAGAACGGTACGTCGATCTCGGTCATGATTTCCCCGGTATCGCGCAGATAGGTCTGGAGCAGGAAACGCTGGACGTTGCTCGCCGCACGCAGGCCGATCGGGTCGTTGAAGATTCGCTTGTTGCGGCACACCGGCAAATCCACCGCCCGGTCGCCGGTCGGCGGCTTGGAGACCCAGCTGTTGTTCACCGGGCAGTAGCCCTTGCTGTCGACAATGAACGAAACCTTGCCACCCGGCGTGCTGCGGGTGAGTTTGTCGCATTCCTCCTGGCAGACCTGGGCAAAGCGTTCGGTGTAGCTGGTCATGTACTGCTTGGGGTCGGTGCCGGGAATCGGTTGGTAGTTCTGATCGAACAGGTTCAGGCCTTCACCTTGCAGCGCCTCCAGGCGAACCTGGAGCGTGTCGCGGCACTCGCTGGCGCGGGTGATGGCGGCGTCCAGCTTGCCGTGGCCGAGCACGAACCGACCCAGCAACGCCTGGACCTTTTCGGCCACGCCGGACAGGTCGCGGGTGGCCGTTGCCGAATGCTGCATACGTTGGTCGATCAACTGGCTGTCGGCGTGGATCTGAGTGACTCGGTCGTTGATCCCCGTGTTGCTGTCGGCGAACTGCTGGATATGGGTCGCGATGTCCGCCAGCTTGCCGTTGGTGGATTCGAAGTCGCCGATCATGCTTTCAAAATGGCCGGAGGCGCGCTCCACCACTTTCTGGGTTTCCCGGGCGCTGTGGCTGATCTGGGTAGTCTGTTCGTGGGTTGAGCTGACTTCCTCGAGCATGGCGTCGATGTTGCGTGAGATGTCATCGGTGGCCCGGCTGACGTTTTGTGCCAGGGTCCGCACTTCATCGGCGACCACCGCGAAGCCCCGACCGCTTTCGCCGGCCCGGGCGGCTTCGATGGCGGCATTGAGGGCCAGCAGGTTGGTCTGGGCAGAGATCTGCTGGATCAACCCGACAATCGACTTGATGCTTGAGGAACGCTGGTTCAAGGCGCTTACCAGCGTGGCAAATTCACCGAGGCTGCTGGAGATTTCGCTGATGTTGCCGGTCACTTCCAGCAGCTCGGCGTAGGAGTCGCGGGCCATGCTCAGGTTCTGGGCAGTGGTGCTGGAAATGCCCTGGGTCTGGCGCGAGACTTCTTCGATACGGCCCACGGCGGTGTTGCTTTGGTCCATGACTTCCTTGGCGAAGCGTGCCTGGTGGGTGGCACTGTCGCTGGAGTCGCTGATGTTCTTCAACGAACGCGCCGATTCGACGGCGATGTGTACGGTCAGAGCCTGGACGTTGCTGATGATCTCCCGCTGCTTGGCCAGGAAACGGTTGCAAGTGCCGGCCAGCACGCGGATTTCGTCGTGAGTCACCAGCGGCAGGTCCTTGGACAGGTCACCTTCGCCGTTGGCGATCTCTTCCAGGGCCTTGGTCATGGCGGTGACGGGGCGCACGATGAGGTGACGGAAATACCAGACCATGAAGCTGATCATGCACAGCGTCAGGAACGCGCCGAAGAGCAGGGCATGGGTGAGGCTGTCGAGCCGACCTTCGATCTGCCCAAGCAACGCGCTGTCCAACTGCGCATTGCGCAACTGCAGCACGATCTCGGCGCGGGCGCTGAGGGCCACCCAGTACAGCAAGCCACTGACCAGCACCAACAGGAAAAGGCTCGATAGTTTTTTGGTGAGGGTATCGAAAAACTGCATCTCGATAGACTCGTACAAGGCCTTTAACGTCTGCATGCCGCTGCTCCTGGGCAAAAAAATCTCTCAATGGAATACATTCGACCGCGCACGCCAAAGCTTTAGGGTGGCAGGGCGATTTGATATCACCGTTCGCGAAATCTGTGGGAGCGAGTTTGCTCGCGATGGCAATGAGGCTATTGCATTGATGTTGGATGCACCGCCGCTATTGTGAACAAGCCCGCTTCTACAAGGGTTTGCGGCAATCATCATTTGATACAAAAGATTTACTGGGAATGATTCTCAAAGTATATTTGCTCTCATTAACGTCCCTTCCATGAGTGCGCGTCTTGAAACGTTCCACCCCCCTCGCTAATCGCAACGTCTTTATCAAGTGTGTGTTACCAACGCTGTCCTGCTGTTTCATAGCGAGCCCATTGTGGGCACAGGACGCTCTCGAACTGCCGGCCACGGACATCCAGGGCAGTCGCGTCACTCAGGACGAGGGCTATACGACGTCGCAAGCCAGCACGGCGAGCAAGAGCGATGTACCGATCAAGGAAGAAGCGCAATCGATCAACGTGGTGACCCAGCAGACCCTGGCCGACTATCAGGTGCGCTCGCTGAACGACGCGATGAAGTTCGTCAGCGGCGTCAGCCAGGGCAACACCCTGGGCGGCTCGAGGGACTCGCTGGTCAAGCGCGGGTTCGGCACCAACGACGACGGCTCGATCCTGCGCGACGGCGTGCGTTCGAACCTGGGCCACAACTTCAGCGCCACCACCGACCGCGTCGAAGTGCTCAAGGGCCCGGCCTCGATGTTGTACGGCGCGCTGGAGCCCGGCGGCCTGGTCAACGTCATCAGCAAGAAACCGGAATACACGCAAAGCACCACCTTAAGCGGCTCGGCCTACAGCGAAGGCGGCGGCACCATGGCCTTGGACACCACCGGGCCATTGGGAGACACCGGCCTGGCCTATCGCTTGATTGCCGAACGTGGTCATGAGGACTACTGGCGCAACTATGGGGTCAACGAGAGCACGCTGGTGGCGCCGTCCCTGGCCTGGACGGGGGAGCGGGCTTCGTTGAATCTCAGCTATGAGTACAACGAATATTCCAATCCGTTTGATCGTGGGACGGTGTTCAGGAACGGGCATCCGGTGGATATCGACTATGACAAACGCCTGGATGAGCCTTGGGCCAAGAGTGTCGGCATTCGCGAAACGGCGACAGCGCGGTTTGAGTATGAGCTGAGCGAGGCGTGGAAAACGCGGGTCACCTATGGCTGGAACAATGATCGGTACAGTCTTTCGATTGCGCAGCCCGATGATTTGACGGGAAATCAACTGAGCAGAAAATCCAACGGCGCTCATTACGATGACGAAACGCGCTACGCCAGTTGGGACTTCATCGGCAAGCAGGAGTTGTTCGGCCAGCGCCATGACCTGTTGGTTGGCGTCGATAATCAAGTGTCCGATCAGTTTCGTGGCAAGACCTACCGTGGGGATGCGCAAGGAGGGTTCGACATCACTGCGCCGGTTTATGGTGGGCTGACAGAACCCAGCAAGTTGAATGCAAAACAGAGCAACCTGAGTAACCAACTGACCTCCAGCTCCATTTATCTCAAGGACAACTGGCACCTGGATGATCGCTGGATACTGGTCTTCGGTGGTCGCTACCAGCATTACGACCAATTCGCTGAACAAGGCATGATCAAGCGAGAGGGGGTTCGCGACGATAATGGCGACGCCTTCGTTCCATTCCTGGGATTGGTCTATAAAGCTGCCGATACCCTGTCTCTTTATGGTAATTACAGCCGGTCATTCAAGCCCAACGATACCGTCGACGACAACCTCAGCACCTTCAAGCCGGAAGAAGGGCGTAGCTACGAAGTGGGTGCCAAATACGACCCGATGCCTGGGCTGAATATCAACCTCGCCTTGTTCGATATCGTCAAAAAGAACGTAGTAACAACCACTGTGGTCGGCGGAAAGAACATCGCAGAAGCCGCTGGCAAGGTGGGTTCCCAAGGCCTGGAGCTCGACATCACTGGCCGCCTGGCCGACCGCTGGGATCTGATCGGCACATACGCTTATACCCATACGGAAATACTTGATGACCCTAAGAACGAAGGCCACCGCCTCTCCGACGCGCCTAAACACACCGCCAGCCTCTACCTGTCCCACCACCTGAACGTACCCGCCGAATTCGGTGCCTGGCATGCGGGGGCCGGCGCTCGTTACGTCGGCGAACGCGCCGCCAACAACGCCAACGATTTCTGGCTGAGCAGCTACACCGTCGCCGACGCCTTCCTGCGCTGGGAGTCGCCGGTGCTGGGGCACAAGACTTCGCTGCAACTGAACGTCGACAATCTGTTCGACAAGCAGTACTACCCGTCCTCCACTGGGAGCCAGTTGCAGGTCAATGTCGGCGAGCCGCGTACTGCCAAGCTGAGCGCCAGCGTGACGTTCTGATTCGGCTGCGCTGAAACACAAAAATGCCCGGGACCTGCGTTCCGGGCATTTTTGTATGGCCGTCAGCGGCTAAGCCGCCGTGCTGCCAACGGGCGTCTGCATGACGCCGTCTTTAACGCCCGCCCTGAGAGCATGACGAAGTTTCAGCGCCGGTCTTTCGACCGCGTAGTAAGACACGCCGCTCATCGCTAACGACAGCACCAGCACCACCGTGATGATCAGGATGCTGTACTCCACCGGCCAGAATGCGCGCAACACGTATATCACCACAAAATGGTTGAGGAACACGCCGTAGCTGATATTTCCCAGGAACTCATCCAGCCGGTGATGCTTCAACCTGCTGAGCAGAAACACCGTCGGCAGGCCCAGGGCGATACCCAGGGTCACCTCGGCGGTTAAAGGCCGGCGGGGGATGATCCCCACGATAATGGTGAGGAACATCAAGGCTGCAACAGCGATGGTGATTGATGCGATCCATAGCCCCTTGGCCTGGGCCCGATACAGATAGCTGCCGCAGAGGAAAATGAACAGCACGCCCGGCAGCAGGCGGTAGCCGTAGATGTCGGTGTCGAGGTAACCCAGCGAGGCTACCATGAACACCGTTACGGACAGCGCAAAGGCGATACCCCGCATCCTGTAGAGAATCAGGAACGGGATCAACAGGTAAAAGCACATTTCCAGACCCAAGGACCAAGCGGGTGGCAGGATCTCGGGCACGGTGATGCCGAACATGTAAAAGCCCAGCGGCACGATCGGCAGGCTGGTGGCGATGTTTTCGAGCGTCAGCGCGGCCGCCGGGGGCGTTCCCGGCAGAAGGAAATGGATGACCGCGCAGGACAGGACGAAGTACACCAGAAACTGTGGGTACAGCCTTAGCAATCGATCCATGTAGAACAGGCGGATTTGGCCGGGGGTGTTGTAGGTCCTCTCGATCAGCGAGGTCATCACGAAGCCGCTGATGATCAGAAAGGACACCACGGCAACAGCGCCGGGGTTAATACCCATGAACGTCACGCCCATATGAGAAACGGCCACGAGCACGGCCAGCAGCAACCGATAAGCTCCCACGCGCATCATCCTTAAACAAATTGCGCGATAAGTTATGTGGCTTTGCGAGCCGTTAATAGTGGTTTGCGGGGCGGCGGCGGGGTAGTGGGGATAATTGGCAGATTTGACACTATTGTTTCAGGTGGATGCCTATCGCGAGCCTGCTCGCGATGACGAACGCCTCAGCGAAACGCCGACACCACTTGCTGTCCACGGGATGAACAGGGGGGCGCAACACCATCAATTGCGGACGCGGCACATCAGAATGGTTGTCCGGGGCCGCCTGGAAGGAGACCGAAGGCAACCTGCCCGCGACCTTGAGGGAAGTGGTCTACGCTTCGTGCACAGGCATGTGATTGTTTCGGGTCACCCGCGACAGGTCCCGAGGACGTAGGCCTTTGGAAATCGCCAATGGTTCGATCACCGCCCCCTCTTCGATGAGCTGAGGTGAACGGCTGGCTGCTTCAAGCTGGGGCGACGGTATGAATCCGTGCATTTTCCTGCAACGTTGCAGTGCGTTCAGGTTTTCACTGCTTGGGGTTGAGCGCGGCGCGTGAGGGGTTAGCCGTGGATGAATGAGTAAAAACTTCCCTCTTGTGGGGCACGGCTGTCCCATTCCACTCGCTCAAGAGCCTTTCAAGCCCCGTTCGAGAGAAAAGGGCGCCCGCATTTATGGTCGTTAATGTCGCCAGATCGAAAAATAATTTCGCCTTTTTGGGGTTTTGCAATACTTCTTCTATCCAGTACGTGACACCGTCACGCTTAGGCACACCCTTTGCTAAGGATTGAAAACCCGGCCTTTCAGGCCAGGACACACCATCCATCAAGAGCAACAGAGGGCAATCCCAAGACCGCACTCAATCAAGCAGGGTTTAAAGCAAGGCAAGGCCGAACCGTCGGAATGACGAAGTGATAAGAAATGCCGTGTAGAACGCGGCTGGGAGTTGGCTATGCCCCACGCTTTTTTTAATGAAATGTATGACGCCCAGGGTGACTGCCGCCCGCATTACCAAGCCTTCTCGCGCTGGCTGGCGGACACCCCGCTTGAACTGCTTGAACAACGCCGCCGCGAAGCCGACCTGCTGTTCCATCGAGCCGGCATCACCTTCACTCTCTATGGGGACGAGCAGGGCACCGAGCGCCTGATCCCCTTCGATATCATTCCCCGCAGCATCAAGGCCAGCGAATGGCAGATGGTCGAGCGTGGCTGCATTCAGCGGGTCCAGGCCCTGAACATGTTCCTGGCCGACATCTACCATGGGCAGCACATCCTCAAGGAAGGCATCATCCCGCCCGAGCAGGTGCTCGCCAACGAGGGCTACCAGATCGCGATGCAGGGCCTGAACTTGCACCGGGGCATCTACGCCCATATCGCCGGTGTCGACCTGGTTCGCGACGGTGACGGCAGCTACTACGTGCTGGAAGACAACCTGCGTACCCCCAGCGGCGTGAGCTACATGCTCGAAGACCGCAAGATGATGATGCGCCTGTTCCCCGAGCTCTTCGCCGCCCAGCGCGTGGCCCCCATCGATCATTACCCGAACCTGCTGCTCGACACCCTCAAAAGCTCAAGCCCCCTCGAGAACCCCACCGCCGTGGTGCTGACCCCGGGGCGCTTCAACAGTGCCTATTTCGAGCACGCGTTCCTGGCCCGTGAAATGGGCGTGGAACTGGTGGAGGGGGCCGACCTGTTCGTGCGGGACGACCATGTGTACATGCGCACCACCGCCGGCCCACGACAGGTGGACGTGATTTATCGTCGCCTTGACGATGCCTACCTCGACCCGCTGTCGTTCAACCCCGATTCGATGTTGGGCGTGCCTGGGCTGATCGCCGTTTACCGCGCGGGCAATGTGGTGCTGGCGAACGCGGTCGGCACCGGCGTGGCCGATGACAAGTCGATCTACCCCTACGTCGACGAGATGATCCGCTTCTACCTTACCGAAGAGCCGATTCTGAAAAACGTGCCCACCTGGCAGTGTCGCAAGCCCCAGGACCTGTCCCATGTGCTGGCCAACCTGCCGGATCTGGTGGTCAAGGAAACCCAGGGCTCCGGCGGCTACGGCATGCTGGTCGGGCCGGCCGCCAGCGCGGCGGAGATCGAAGACTTCCGCGCGCGCCTCAAGGCTCGTCCCGAAGCCTACATCGCCCAGCCCACCTTGAGTCTGTCCACGTGTCCAACCTTTGTCGAGAGCGGCATCGCACCGCGCCACATCGACCTGCGTCCGTTCGTACTGTCGGGCAAGGAAACGCGCCTGGTGCCTGGCGGGCTGACCCGCGTGGCGCTGCGCGAAGGCTCGCTGGTGGTGAACTCGTCCCAGGGCGGTGGCACCAAAGACACTTGGGTAGTGGAGGACTAAGACATGCTTTCAAGAACTGCTTCGGACCTCTATTGGATGTCCCGCTACCTGGAGCGCGCCGAGAACCTGGCGCGCATGCTCGAAGTCAGCTATTCGCTGTCGCTGATGCCCCAGGCCGGGCGCAGCGATGGCCATGCGGAGCTGGCGATGTCGCTGCTGGCGGCCGGTACGCTGGACGACTACAACGCCCGTTATGACGCACTCAACACCGAGCGCATGCTGCATTTCTTCGCGCTGGATGAAACCAACCCCGGCAGTATCTACAGTTGCCTGCGGGCCGCGCGGACCAATGCCCATGCCGTGCGCGGGCGCATCACCGCCGACATGTGGGAGAACATCAACGCCACCTGGCTGGAAATGCGCAACATCGCCAGCAACGGCCTGGGCCGCTACGGCATCAGCCATTTCTGCGAGTGGGTCAAGGAGCGTTCGCACCTGTTTCGTGGCGCGACGTCGGGCACCATCATGCGCAACGATGCCTACTGTTTCATTCGCCTGGGGACCTTCATCGAACGGGCCGACAACACCCTGCGCCTGCTGGATGCGCGCTATGAAATGTTCGGCGAGGAATCGGAGGAGGTCAGCGACAACTCGGCCCGTGGTTATTACCAGTGGAGTGCCTTGTTGCGTGCGCTGTCTTCGTTCGAGGCGTTCAACGAAATCTACCGCAATGCGCCCAATGCCGAGCAGGTTTCCGAGATGTTGCTGCTGCGCGCTGACGTCCCGCGCTCGCTGCATGCCTGCATCGAGGAGCTGGACCACATTCTCGCCAGCCTGCCGGGCAACAACGGTCGGCCAGCGCAACGCCTGGCCGCCGAACTGAATGCACGCCTGCGTTATTCGGGGATCGATGAGATCCTGGCGTCGGGCCTGCATCAATGGTTGACCGACTTGATCGGGCAGATCCGCCACTTGGGCCAGACCGTCCATGAGTCTTACCTGGAGGTCGTATGAAACTGTCCATACGCCACGACACGACCTACAGCTACGCCGATGAAGTCTGCACCAGCATCCAGTTCCTGCGCCTGACGCCCCGGGACACTCAGCGCCAGCGTATCCTGCAATGGCACCTGGAACTGCCGCGACTGGTACGTAGCCAGCTTGATCCCTATGGCAACATCTTGCATGTGATGACCATGGACGAGCCCCACGGTGCCTTGATCCTGACAGCTTATGGCGAGGTGGAAATCCATCAGTCCATCGCGATGGAACCGGACAACCAGTCGCCGCTGCCTTTTCTGCGCACCAGTCGCCTGACCCAGGCGGATGAGACCCTCAGCGCCTTCGCCGTCGAGCAATGCGCCGGTCGGCGTGATCGTTCGGCCTTGACCGATCTGATGAACGGTTTGGCGGCGCGGATGCCCTACAGCCCTGGCACGACGGCGGTCAACAGCACGGCCGCCGAGGCGTTTGCCGGTGGGACGGGGGTTTGCCAGGACCATACCCACGCGTTCCTGGCCTGCGCTCGTAGCCTGGGCATTCCTGCGCGCTATGTTTCCGGGTATTTGTGCACCGAAGATGAAAGCCACCTGGCGAGCCACGCCTGGGCGGAGGCCTGGCTGGATGATGGCTGGTACAGCTTCGACGTGACCAACCGCCTGACCCTTCCAGACCGCCATCTGAAACTGGCGGTCGGCCTGGACTACCTCGACGCCTGCCCGGTACGCGGCATGCGCCGGGGTGGCGGGGCGGAACAGATGCAGGCGCGGGTGCAGGTGAGTTCGATGGTGCAGGTGCAGCACCAATAGCCTGCGGAGCCTGGCGGCCTCATCGCGAGCAGGCTCGCTTCCACAGGAGATTGACGGTGGACGTCATTGTCGTGAACACCCGAGAACCTGTTGTGGGAGCGACCCGGTCGCGATAAGGCCGGTACTCATTGCCCCGGACCGTCTGTGGCGAGGGAGCTTGCTCCCGCTGGGCTGCGCAGCGGCCCCCAAGGTATTTTCCTGACACACTGAGTCGGCAGGTCCCGGGGCCGCTTCGCGCCCCAACGGGAGCAAGCTCCCTCGCCACAGGGGGTTCGCTGTCGCCCATCACAGGGTTGAACACTCCCACAAGATTTCACTCCCTTCTTGCCCTCCAAAATGAAGCTTTCATGACAAAAGTTCGGTAGCACATCGCCATTCCCGTCATGCCAGTGTGACGTGTTCAAGGGGACCTTTCAGGTCGTTTTGGAGCCGGGGCGCGAAGCCGGGAGTGAGGCGATGGGGACTATGGAACGTTATTCGAAAGTGGGCATGCAGGAGCTTGACCAGCGGCTGTCGAAGATCGTCGAGGCGGCGCGCAAGCAGCCGGTTTCGGTGTATCGCTACGGCGCGCCGTGGGTCTGGATTGTTTCCCAGGATGACTGGCAGGGCGCGCTCAAGGAAGTGTCCAGCTACATTCCGCAAGGCCATTCACTGGTCTTGCTGCGTCCGCAGATCGACGACCTGCTGGATGACCATCGCGATGTGTTGCAGGGGCTCAATGCCAGCGCCCAGATGCTGATCGCACCGCAAACCGCCATGCATATCCTCCTGCTGCAGCTGCTCTATTCGGTGCCCAGCGAACAGCAACTCTACGAACAACTCAACTACAACCTGCTGTTTCGCTGGTTCGTCGGCCTGGACCTGAACCAGAAGGTCTGGAGCTTCAACGTCCTGAGCAAAGACCTCGCCACACTGCTGGGCGACGCGCGGGCAGTGCGGCTCATCCAGAAAATCATCGGTGAAGTGTTCTGTGGCGCCTTGCTGCAAATGCCGGAGTTCTCCTTGAACTTCGCGCTTTTGCACACCTGGCTGGCCCGGCACGCCACGACATCGACCGCAAGCAATTGAGCCGTACTTTGAATTCAGGGGGTGGTGTGGAGCATTTCTTCAAATCGCGGCCGGCGCTGTGGGGCTGGTTGCTGCTGGCGGTCGGGGGGCCGGCGGCAATCGCTGCAGAAGGAGGGCAGGAGGCCGAAGCGGCACCGACGCGCCTGGTAGACGTGAACGAGTATTTCGTGCGAGGCAACACCGTGCTCGATGCCCGGGCCATCGAGGAAGCAGTGTACCCGTTCCTCGGCCCGCAAAAGGCCTTGAGCGACATCGAGGGCGCCCGGGAAGCCTTGCAGAAGGCTTATCAGGCCCGGGGGTATCAATCGGTGTTCGTCGAACTGCCAGAGCAGAAAGTGGAAGATGGCATCGTCTACCTGCAAGTCAGCGAGACCAAGATTGGCCGGGTGCGGGTGGTGGGGGCCAAGCATTATTCCCCGGTCGAAATCCGTGATGACGTGCCAGCGCTCAAGGAAGGCGAGGTGCCCGATTTCGCCCAGGTCCAGGCTGAACTGGCGCTGCTTAATAAAACCCCGGGGCGCCAGGTCATGCCGCTGGTGCGCGAAGGCCAGCGCCCCGGCACCATGGACGTGGATTTGCAAGTCGAAGACCAGGACCCCTGGCAGGCCAGCCTGGGGGTGAACAACGACTACAGCGCCGACACCGAGAAACTGCGCACCGTTGCCAGCCTGGGTTACAACAACCTTTGGCAACTGGGCCACAGCGTTTCGCTGACCTTCTTCACGGCGCCCCAGGACACCGAGAATGCCAAGGTCTGGTCGGGTTCCTACACCGCGCCGTTGAGCGAACGCTGGAGCGTGCAGTTCTCTGGTTATCAGTCCGACAGCAACGTGGCGACCGTCGGCGGTAGCAACGTGTTGGGCAAAGGCCATTCCTACGGGGTGTCGGCGATCTACAGCCTGCCCTCCAGCGGAGCGTGGGCCAACAGTTTTTCCGTCGGGGTCGATTTCAAGGATTTCGAGGAGGAGCTCAACCTCGGCGGCGCCAGCGACAAGGCACCGCTCAAGTACGCGCCGTTCACCTTCGCCTACAACGGCTTTCGCTACACCGAAACCAGCCAGCTGGGCCTCGGCCTGAGCCTGGTGGCGGGTACCCGCAGTCTGCTGGGCTACGGCAGCTCCGACGAAGAATTCGACTACAAGCGCTATCGCGCCAGCCCCAGCTTCGCCGTGCTCAAGGGCGACGGCAATTACACCTTCACCTTCGCCAATGATTGGCAGACTGCCTCCAAGGCCGCCTTCCAGCTCGCCTCCGGGCCACTGGTTTCCAACGAACAATTCTCTGCCGGTGGCGCGACCTCGGTACGCGGCTACCTGGCCGCCGAGCGCACCGGGGACGACGGTTACCTGCTGTCCCAGGAGCTGCGCACACCGTCCCTCGCCAAATTCCTCGGCAGCTACGTCCAGGAGTGGCGCTTCTATGCCTTCGCCGAAGGCGCGCAGTTGTACCTGCGTGACGAACTGCCCGACCAGGAAGCCGACTACAGCCTCGCCAGCGTCGGCCTCGGCACCCGCGCAAGCCTGAGCAAATGGCTGTCCGGCAGCCTCGATTGGGGCTATCCGCTGCTCGAAGGGCCGAACACCTCGAAACAGGAATCGCGCCTGCACTTCAACCTGCAAGCGACGTTTTGAACCCAGGAGTCATGTCCATGCAACGCTTATTGTTATCCCTGTTTATCTGCCTGGGGCTGGTGCTTCCGGCGACCGCCAACGCCTGGTGGCAGGACGACTGGCACTATCGCAAACAGATTTCGGTGGACACCACGCCACAGGGCGCGGCCATCGCCCAGGCGCTGGGTCGCACGGCGTTGCTGGTGCGCCTGCACACCGGCAACTTCACCTTCGACGGGGTCAAGGACGACGGCTCGGACCTGCGTTTCGTCAGTGCCGACGACAAGACCGTGCTCAATCACCAGATCGAAAGCTTCGACCCGCTGATGGGCATGGCGCTGATCTGGGTCGATGTGCCCAACGTGGAGGGCGGTCAGCGCCAGGACGTGTGGATGTATTACGGCAACCAGAAGGCGCCAGCCACAGGCAGCGGCCAGTTGACCTTCGACCCGGACTACACCGCGTTGTACCACTTTGAAGGCGCCACCGGTGTACCGCCCCGGGATACCACGGCCTACGGCAACAATGCCCAGGGCGCAGCCGGTGTCAGCATCGACGGCGTGATCGGGCATGCCCTGCAGTTCAACGGCCAGCCGCTACTGTTGCCCGCCAGCCCTTCGTTGCAACACAGTGCCGGTGCGGCGTTCACCTTCAGTACCTGGCTGCGTCAGGACCAGGCCAGTGGCGAACAGATCATCCTGGCCCGTCGCGAAGCCACCACCAGCCTGTTGATTGGCGTGAACCAGGGGGTGCCGTTCGTTGCGATCAATGACCAGCGTGCGGTCTCGACCCAGCCGCTGAATCCTGGCCAGTGGCAGCACCTGGCGTTGACCGCCTCGGGCGACCGGGTCGTGCTCTACGTCAACGGGCGTGAAACCGCGAGCCTGGCGGTGGCGATGCCCGCGTTCAACTCGCCGATGGCCTTGGGCGCAGACGTGTCCGCCGGTGCCTTCGCGCCATTTGGTGGGGCCATGGACGAAGCGCGCCTGTCCAAGGTCGCCCGTCCGGCGCCACTGTTGTTGGCCGACGCCAATGCCCAGGGCGCCGAGTCGAAACTGGTGGCCTACGGGGTCGATGAAGAGCAGTCTGGCTTCGGTTTCGGCAGCCTGGGTTTCCTGCTCAACGCCGTGCCGATGGACGCCTGGGTGATCATCGGGGTGCTGGTGCTGATGATGTTCCAGTCGTGGATCATCATGATCCGCAAGAACCGCATGATCAGCCGTCTCAGCGCGGCCAACGAAGCCTTCCGTGAACAATTCGCCAGGATCGGCACACGCCTGGAGATGTTCGCCGACGACCAGGACCTCGCCCAGCGCCTGCAACATTCATCGCTGTGGCGCTTGTACCTGGTGGCCGTCAAGGAAATCCGCACTCGCCGTGAGCAGGGCGCTGACACTTCGTCGGTGTCGGCGGCCACCATCGAAGCGATCCGCTGTTCCATGGATGGCGTGCGCACCCGGGAAAACCAGCAGCTCAGCTCGAAGCTCTCGACCCTCTCCAACGCCATCGCCGGCGGCCCGTATATCGGCCTGCTTGGCACCGTGCTGGGGATCATGGTGGTATTCCTCGGCACGGCCATGGCCGGTGATGTGAACATCAACGCCATTGCCCCGGGCATGGCCGCGGCTTTGCTCGCCACGGCGATGGGGCTGTTCGTCGCGATCCCTGCACTGTTTGGCTACAACCGCCTGATCACCCGCAACAAGGAAGTCAGCGCCGACATGCGCGTGTTCGTCGACGAGTTCATCACGCGCCTGGCGGAGATGCACGGCGAAGGCCAGTCCGGTGAAGCGGCGCATCGCCGCAATCATCACGCCCCATCGTCCGTACCGGCCTGAGGAAATCGCCATGGCTAGCGTAAACGCCTCACATGATGACGACGATGATGATGCCGCAGTCGACAGCATCAACATCACACCGCTGGTGGATGTGCTCATGGTGGTGCTGGTGATGTTCATCCTCACGGCCACGGCCCAGGTGTCGGGTATCCAGATCAACCTGCCCAAGGCCAGTGCCTCGGTGTCGTTGTCCGAGGCCAAGACCAAGGCGATTTCGGTGAACGACGGCGGGCAGGTTTTCCTCGATGCCTATCCGGTGACCCTGGTCGAGCTGGAAGAGCGCCTGCGCATCGAAAAGGCCCAGAGCCCTGACTTCCCGGTGATCGTGCGCGGCGACGCGACGGTGCAGTACCAGAAAGTCATTGAAGTGCTGGATCTGTTGCGGCGTCTGGAACTGTCCCAGGTCGGTCTGGTGACCGGCAAACCGAGCCAGGGCTGATCATGACCGCCAGACTCCCCATCGATCCGCCCCCGGTGAAGACTTCGCCGCTGCGCCTGCTCAAGTGGGCCGTTGGCCTGGTGCTCGTCGCCGTGGCGGCCTGGCTGCTGTGGCAGTGGGCCAACGACATGAGTGGCGTGCGCCGTGAAGCACCGAAGGTGCCGACCATCATCCCGTTGCCGCCTCCGCCCCCACCACCGCCAGAGAAACCCAAGGAGCCGGAACCTCAGGTCGAGGAGAAGGTGGTCGAGCCAGAACCGACTCCGGAGCCTGAAGAGGTCAAGCCCGAGGAAGAGGCGCCACCGTCGCCAGTCGATGACCTGGCGAATCCGATGCAGATGGACGGCGATGCCCAATCCGGCAATGACGCCTTCAACATCGGTGCCGGCAAGGGTGGTGGCATGGCCGGGGCCGGGGGCGGACGCCTCGGCAATGGCACTTACAGCCAGTTCCTGGCGTTCACCTTCCAGCGCTTGCTGCGGGAGAACCCCGACCTGCGCAGTCTGGCGTTCTCGCTGCAGGCCGATGTCTGGCTCAGTGCCGTGGGCGAAATCACTCGGGTCGAGCTGGTCAAGTCCAGCGGCAACCCGCAAGTGGACGAACAAGTGATTTCCGCCCTGCGTGCCGCACCCCATTTGAGTGAACGGCCACCGGCCTCCCTGACTTTACCCGTGCGCCTGTCCTTGCAGGGACGGCGGCCGGGTTAACCGACTATTTGAAAGTTTGCCAACAGGAGTTGTGTGCAGATGATTTCCAATGTGAATCGATTATCGTGGGCGATCGGCCTGATCGTTCTGGGCCTGTCCGGGCACGCGTTGGCCGCCCCGGCGCCTTCGGAAAACGCCACGATCAATCTGATCCGCCTGCTGGTGCAGCAGGGCGTATTGAAGCAGGACCAGGCCGACGGCCTGATTGCCCAGGCCGAACGGGAAGCCGTGCAGGCCCGCCAAGCCGCCACGGCAGTCGCCGCGACGCCGGCCGGTGCGCCGGGGGACGTGCGGGTGCAATACGTGCCGAACATTGTGCGTGAGCAGATTCGCGACCAGGTCAAGGCTGAAGTCATGGCCACCGCCAAGCAGGAAAACTGGGCCCAACCCAATACTTTCCCGGACTGGGTTTCGCGCATCAGTTTTGACGGCGACATTCGCCTGCGGGATGAGTCGCGCTATTACTCGGGCACCAACAGCAACGAAATCGTCGACTTCGCCCGGCTCAACGACAAGGGGCCCTACGACGTCAACCCCAACAGCAGCTCCAGCCTGCCGCCGTTGCTCAACACCCGTGAAGACCGCGAGAACCTGTTCCGCCTGCGCGCACGCCTGGGCATGAAGGCCGTGATTGCCCCGCAATGGACGGCGGGCATCCGCATCGGCACCGGCTCGGACAACAACCCGGTGTCCACCACTCAGACCCTCGGTGGTGGCTTTGGCAAGAAAGACATCTGGCTCGACCAGGGCTACCTGACCTGGAAGCCTTCGGACGAATTGACCCTCACCGGCGGGCGTTTCGCCAACCCGTTCTTCTCCACCGACCTGTTGTATTCCGGTGACCTGAACTTCGACGGTGTGGCGGCGAACTTCAACCACAAGCTCAATCAGGATTGGGGCGTGTTCGGTACTGTTGGCGCGTTCCCGGTGGAGTACACCAACGACACCAGCACCAGCAATGGCAGCGACAAGGAAGAGAGCGACAACAAGTGGCTGTACGGCGCGCAACTGGGGGCCAACTGGGCCATCAATGACAGCAACCGCATCAAGGGCGCGTTGGCCTATTACCGCTTCGACGACATCGAAGGCCAGCGCTCTTCGCCATGCCAGCCCTGGGCCGGTGATCCAGGCTGTGACAGCGACGGTTCGCGGATAGCGTTCATGCAGAAGGGCAACACCGTGTTCCTGTTGCGCGACATCACGCCCAACCCTCTCAACCCATCGACCACGCCACAGCCGCAATACGTCGGCCTGGCCTCGGAGTTCAACCTGCTGGACCTGAACGTCGCGTGGGATACCGATCTTCCCGAAGACCTGAAACTGCGCAGCCAGGCCCACTACGTCCACAACCTGGGCTACGACGAAGGCGAGATGCGCAAGCGCTCTGAGGGGCAGTTCGCCAACAACCTGGACAGCGATGGCGAGGTGGAAAGCGGCGCCAACGCCTGGATGCTCCAGTTCACCCTTGGCAACTCGCTGGAGCTCAAGCGCGAGGGCGACTGGAACCTGTTCGCCGGCTACAAGTACATCCAGCCCGATGCCTTGCCGGACGGCTTCAACGATTCGTCATTCCATCTGGGTGGCACCAACGCCAAGGGTTATTTCCTGGGCGGCAACTATGGCCTGGCGAGCAACGTTTTCGCCACCGGTCGCTGGTTGAGTTCCGAAGCGGTGTACGGCGCGCCGTACGACATCGATGTCTTGCAGCTTGAAATCAACACGCGCTTCTAAGCGCAGGGAGGCCTCATGAAAAGGCGAGCCAAATACCCATGCCCGGCCGCGTTATTGGTGCTGGGCCTGCTGCTCAGTGGCGTGGCTCATGGCGAAGGCCTGGAAGAGCGGCTGCGGGCACAACTGCGCAGCACCACCGCCCAGTTGCAGGCCCTGCAAAGCGAGCAGGCCCAGGCCAGCGCCGCTCGTCAGGCTGCCGAGAGCCAGGCCAGAGAAGCCCAGGCGCAGATCAAGCAATTGACCGCGCAATTGAGCAAGGCCCAGGCCCTGAATGAGCAACTGGCTGGGCATCAGCAAAACCTGCAAAGCCAGGCCCAGGCCCAGGTGGCGGCCAGCAACGAGCAAATTGGCAAGTTCAAGAAAGCCTACGACGAGCTGCTGGTCCTGGCCCGCGGCAAAGAGGCCGAGCGCGCTCGCCTGGAGGCGCAATTGACCGAGCGTGACACACAAGTGCAGCAATGTTCGGTCAAGAATCAGCAAATGTACGAAGTCGCCAAGGCGCTGCTGCATGCCTACGAAACCATTGATGTGACCGACATCATGAAGATCCGCCAGCCGTTCGCGGCCAAGGCCCGGGTGCGTTTCGAAGAGCTGGCCCAGGGGTTCGGCGATGATCTCTACAAGAACCGTTTCGATGCGCCACAGGCCTCGATCACTCACTGAACAGAACAAGGAAGAAGCGAACATGACCTCAATGATTGAATACGTTGGTGCAAAATCCCTGACCGAGTGGTTGCAGGCCGCGGGTTATCGGGTCAACGAAACCGAGCAGAACGGTATCGTGCAGCTGCTCAGTGCCAGCCAGGGCATCGGCTTTGCGGTGCGGTTGGGTAATCCTGCGCCGACAGCGGGCCAGTACCTGGACTTCACGTTCAGTTGTGCCTTGCGGGTACAGGGCGAGTTGCCAGTTGGGTTGGTGGCGTTGTGGAACGCCTCGCGTCGCTTTGCCCGGTTGTCGCTGCAGGGCGAATTCCTGGTGATGGAAATGGACGTCGTGGTTGCTGCGGGCGTGAGTGCCGATCATCTGCGCAGCCACCTGGAACTGTGGGATCGCCTGTTGCAGGAATTCATCGTCTACCTGCGTGAGTACAGCCAGAACGCGGCGCGCCTGCAAACCCCGGCCGAGCCCGTCGAAGCGCCATCGCAGGAGGCCGTCGCATCGTGAAAAAGCCGACCTTCGTCATCAGCGCCGCCGCGCTGGGGCTGATCGCCGTGGCGCTGGTGCTGGGCCTGCGGCCGGGCAGCGATCCGGTCGCCGCGGTGCAGACCGCCAGTGTTGTTTCGGCCGACACGCCGAGTTTGGCACGACTGGGCAACCAGCAGGTCAGCCCCGAAGAGCTCAAGACCTTGCTGGCCGCACTGGCCCCGGAGGTTCGCCAGCAAATGCGTGGCAATCGCGCTGCACTGGAAGGCTGGATCCGTGCGCGCCTGGCGGAAAAGGCCGTGTTGGAGCAGGCCGACGCCCAGGGTTGGCGCGAGCGGCCCGAGGTGCGGCGGCAGACGCGAGCGGCGGCTGAGCAGATCGTGTTTCGCGACTACATGCAGTCGGTCAGCCAGGTGCCGGACGGGTATCCCAGTGACGAAGAACTGAAGCAGGCTTACGACGCCGGGAAAGCCAACTGGACCGCACCAGCGTTGTACCGCGTCAGCCAGATTTTCCTGGCAGCCACCGAGCCGCAAACCGTAGAGGCGGTGCGCCGGCAAGCGCTGGAACTGAGTAAAAAGGCCCAGACGTCACCCGCCGAGTTTGCCGCCCTGGCCAGTCGTTTCTCCCAGGACCGCACCAGTGCCGAGCGCGGCGGTGACAGCGGTTACCAGCCGTTGCAGCAGTTGGTCCCGCCGGTGCGGGAGGCGGTGGCACGCCTGAAGGTCGGCGCGGTATCGGACCCGGTGCAGAGCCCGGCAGGGTTCCATGTCATCAAGCTCACCGATCAACAGCCGGCCCGGGAAGCGACCCTGGACGAAGTCCGCGATCGCCTGACCCAGGCCTTGCGTGCCCAGCGCCAGGAACAGATCGCCAAGGCCTACCTGGACGGTATGCTCGACACGGCCACATTGAGCATCGATGGCGCGCAGTTGAGCAAGGTGCTGGAGGAGGGGCTTTAGACCAGTACTTTGTTTGATGTGAACACCTTTGTGGCAAGAGGATTTCTTTGTGGCGAGGGGATTTTTGTGGCGAGGGGATTTATCCCCGTCGGGCTGCGTAGCAGCCCCATCAATATCCCTCAGTGTCAGACCTGATGGATTTCAAGCCAAGGGGGCCGCTTCGCGACCCACGGGGATAAATCCCCTCGCCACTTCGTACAACCGACAGGGAGTCACCCATGACCTTCACCGAGCCCGCAGGACGCCAGGCTGTCACCGCATACCGCACACCGTTGCGTGCCCCCGATCCCTGGCTGACATTGGCCGGCGGTATTGAACCGCAGGTGGCGCAGTGTTTCCTGGTCAGTGCCCGTTGCGGCTGCTTCATGCAAGCGGCCCGTAGCCTCAACGTCAAGGCAACCCTGCTGCGCAAGCAGTTGGCGCAGTTGGAGGCGCGGCTGCAACGCTCGTTGTTCAGCTTCCAAGGCAGCGCCTTGACCCTCACTCGCGAAGGCCGGCAGTTGCAGGCGCGATTGATTACTCTGGCCCACGAAAGCGCGCCGCCGTTGAACGAACAACCCATGATTCGCCTCGCCGTGGCCGAGTCGATTCTGCATGACATCCTGGGACGCGACCTGATCTCGTTGCTACGGCGCAATGCCCGCGTGCGACTGCAGATCATTACCCTGGACAGTGACCTGGCGCTGCAAGCCGTCAGCGCCGACCTGGTGCTGTGGTTGAGCGATGCCCACACGTTGGGGCAGGGGCCGAGTTTCGCCACGTTGCCTGCGGATCGCCTGGCGCGGCTGGACTATGTGCCGCACATTGCCAAGCGCTACTCCCGCTCAGCCACGCGCCCGGACTGCCTGGACGACCTGAACGATTACATGCTGGTGCAATGGCAGGCGGACCGACACGTGGACGGCTTCGCCCCGTGGAACGCCCTGATAGAACAACGCCGGGCCGGTGTGGTGCAGGTGCAATCCTACGAACTGATGCTGGAAATGATTCGCTGCAGCGCCTGCATCGGCCTGTTGCCGCAGTACATGAGCCGTTTCGACCGAGGCCTGGTGGCATTGCCGCAAGTGTTCGGCCTGTCGATGCAGCGGCACTTGTGGATGGCCGTCAATGTCCAGGCCGAAGGCTCGCCAGAGGTGCAGATGCTTCGTGAACTGATCCATCACACGCTGGATGAGCGTCGGGATTGGTTCCAGGCATAACCGAAAAAAAGTGTCTCGCCCTTGTGGGAGCGAGCTTGCTCGCGATAGCGGCGTCCAACTGAACCACCGCTCCCACAGGTTCCCCATAGCGCGTGGCGCGGCTTATAGTGATCGGCCTTGTCACGTCTCCAGGGAGGAGCCGCATGTCCGAATCGTCGATCACCCTCGTACGCTTCACTGAAATCCACATCGCCGGTGTCACCGCGCTCTACAACGACCCGGCGGTGACTCGCCAGGTGCTGCAGATGCCTTTCCAGTCCACCGAAGTCTGGCGCAAGCGCCTGGCAATGGACGACGAGCGCTTATTGAAACTGGTGGCCCTGCACGAGGGTGAAGTTGTCGGCAACCTGGGGCTGGAGCAGTTTTCCCGAGTGCGTCGTGCCCATTGCGGCAGCCTCGGCATGGGCGTGGCGGTCGCCTGGCAGGGCAAGGGTGTGGGCTCGATGTTGCTGGCCGCCGCGTTGGACGTTGCGGACAACTGGATGAACTTGCGGCGGGTCGAGTTGACGGTGTACGCCGACAACGAAGCGGCCATCGGGCTGTACCGCAAGTTTGGCTTCGAAACCGAAGGCCTGATGCGCGACTACGCCGTGCGTGACGGACGCTGGGTGGACACCCTGGCCATGGCACGGTTGCGCTGAAGGACCCAGCACGCAGGCAAAGAGGGCTTTTACGTACGCCTACGTCTTGAACCTGTCATCATCGCTCTTCGCAGCACTCCCTTAATCGAGGACCGGCCCATGGACGATGTACAGCAATTGGGCGAGATGCTTCGTCACTACGCCGACAGCGAAGCACACAAGAAACAATTGCACCAGGCCCAGTCGATGGTTTGGGCAGAGCAGATCAAGGCACTGTACGGGCAAATCGAGCAATGGCTGGCGCCTGTCATGTCGCTCGGTCTGCTGGAACTGAGCCGTGAGACGTATGTGGCGCACGGGCCGAGTGCGCCGGTAGAGACGTCCGCTTTCAAGACTGAAAAACTGACCTTGACCATTACCGGTAGACCGGTGGAATTCGTGCCGGAGGTGATGGGCGTAGGTGGGCTGATTTCTTTGTCGATCATTGGCCTCGCCGCTACCCGTCACGGCAGTATTTCCCTGGTTTGCCAACCACCGTCGGTGCAATGGCAATGGCGCCGGACCAACGGGTTGAAGGATCCCGACACGTTTGCGTTCGAGGCCAACTTCCTCGCACAACAGTTGCAGAGCCTGATACCGCGCGAGCGCGGCTGAATCGCGCATTCTTTTCAGAGCAGGCAAAAACCTGTCCATTGGCTATACCTGTAGTTCCGGCCCCGCCTCGTGTGGCTTACAGGAGTGACAGCATGAAGTTTTCGTCGATGATCGGCACTGTGTGCATTGCCTCGCTCGCCTTGGCGGGTTGCTCCAGCAAAGTCACACAGCCGGATGAGTACTCCGGCTTCCTGGGGGATTACAGTCGGCTCAAGGAAGAAAAGTCGCCGTCGGGGGCTGAGGTGATGCGTTGGGTCGATCCGAAGATCGACCCAGGCAAGTACACCAGTCTCTATATCGAGCCGACACAGCTTTACCCCAAGCCGCAGCCGACCGAGAAGATCCCTCAGGCGACGCTGTCGGGTATCACCGCCTACTACGATCAGGCCCTCAAGCGGGAAGCAGGAAAATCCTTGCCCCTGGCGACAGCGCCTGGGCCAGGTGTATTGGTGATGCGGGCGGCCATAACGGCTGTCGGCAGCAAGACCGAAGGCTTGAAACCTTATGAGGTGATCCCGATTGCGCTGGTGGCGGCCGCTGTCAGCACGGCAAGCGGTATTCGCGACCAGGAAACCACCCTGGGCACCGAAGCGGTTTTTCTCGACGGTGGCAACAACGCGGTGGTCGCCCAGGTGGTACGCAAGGGCACGGGCAAGCCGTTGTCCAACGAGTCCCAGGTGATGAAGCCCGATGACGTCAAAGGGGTCATCGATGGCTGGGCGTCGGATTTGCATCAGTCGTTTCTGAAATTCAAGGCTAAATAGCCACCGCCGCAACCTCACGCGCCGGCGTCCAAACCACGACTTTTTATGTCCAACCATAGGTCGCGCAAGCATTTCGTGGTTAACTCCGGCCTTCACCTTTTTCAAACCTGTCAGAAGGAATCCGTTCATGGCTCAAGTCACCCTCAAAGGCAACCCGGTCCAAGTCAACGGCCAGTTGCCACAAGCCGGTAGCAAGGCGCCAGCCTTTTCCCTGGTTGCCGGCAATCTGTCGGACGTTTCCCTGAAGGACTTCGCCGGCAAGCGTAAAGTGCTGAACATTTTCCCAAGTGTCGACACGCCGACCTGCGCCACCTCCGTGCGCAAGTTCAATGCCCAGGCCAACGGCCTGACCAACACTGTGGTGCTCTGCATCTCCGCCGATCTGCCGTTTGCCCAGGCGCGTTTCTGCGGCGCTGAAGGCCTGGAAAATGTCCAGAACCTGTCGACCCTGCGCGGTGCCGAGTTCATCCAGGACTACGGCGTGGCGATCGCCGATGGCCCGCTGAAAGGCCTGACCGCCCGTGCCGTGGTGGTGCTGGACGAAAACGACACCGTGCTGCACAGCGAGTTGGTCAAGGAAATCGGTGAAGAGCCGAACTACGACGCTGCGCTGGCCGTTCTGAAATAAAGTATTTATTACAATTGTTAACGGCCTGGCCCTGTCCAGGCCGTTTTCTTTTGTGCTTCAACGTCTTAGCTGACTATTCGAAAGGTAAGCCCAACGTAAATTGCCGGTAAAGGCGCTTTGCTAAACACCCGCCAGTGCTTATCGTTCAGCCTCCCGTAAAAGAAGTCCACGCGTCCAATGGTTGATCACTCCATGCAATCCTCTGTTTCCCGCAATTCCCGTCGCTGGCTGTTCGGCCTGTTCATCGTATTGGTCGTCGCGGCGCTGACCTGGAAGTTCTGGCCCAGTGGCTCGGCGCAGAAGCCTGGGGCAGGGGATAAGGCCGCGGCGGGGCACATGGGGCGCTCGGGTGGCATGCGACCAGGGTTCGGTGGGGCGACGGGGCCGATTCCGGTACGGGTGGCGCCGGCGGTGACCGGGGATTTCCCGCTGTACTTCAAGGCGCTGGGCACGGTCACGGCGCTCAATACCATCAACGTGCGCAGCCGCGTGGGGGGCGAACTGGTCAAGATCGCCTTCGAAGAGGGGCAGATGGTCAAGGCCGGGGACTTGTTGGCCGAGATCGACCCGCGTCCGTACCAGAACGCCTTGCTCCAGGCCGAAGGCACGTTGTTGCAGAACCAGGCCCAGCTGAAAAATGCCCAGGTAGACTTTGAGCGCTATCGCGGCCTGTACGCCGAAGACAGCATTGCCAAGCAAACCCTCGACACCGCCGCGGCGCTGGTGGGCCAGTACCAGGGCACGGTCAAGACCAACCAGGCGGCGGTCAACGACGCCAAGCTCAACCTCGAATTCACCAAGATCCGTGCGCCCATCTCCGGGCGGGTCGGTTTGCGGCAACTGGATATCGGCAACCTGGTGGCGGCCAACGACACCACGGCCCTGGCAGTCATCACCCAGACCCAACCCATCAGCGTCGTGTTCACCTTGCCGGAAAACAACCTCGACACCGTGCTCGCCCGTTATCGCAGCGGGGCGAAACTGCCCGTCGAGGCCTGGGACCGGGGCGATGTGAAGCTGCAGGCCAGCGGCGTGCTGCAAAGCCTGGACAACCAGATCGATGTCACCACTGGCACCTTGAAATTCAAGGCCCGCTACGAGAACCGCGACCAGTCGCTGTTTCCCAATCAGTTCGTCAATGTCCGCCTGCTGGCCGACACCCTCAAAGGCGTGACCCTGGCGCCGACGGCGGCCATTCAGTTCGGCACCAATGGCACCTTCGTCTATGCCCTGGAGGGCGACAAGAAGGTCACCATCAAAAAGCTGAAGATCGGCGCCAGCGACGGTACGAATACCGTGGTCACCGAAGGCCTGGCCGCCGGTGACCGGGTGGTGCTCGAAGGCACCGATCGCTTGAAGGAAGGCAGTGAAGTGGAAGTGGTCAGCGACAGCCAGGAAGTGCCCACCACGCCGACCGAGCACCTGCAGGGCAAGTCCGCAGCGGTGCCCCCAGAGCCGGTTGCGGCCGACAAGGCGAAAAAGGGCGGCGCATGAATCTCTCGCGGCTGTTCATCCTTCGCCCGGTCGCCACCACCCTGAGCATGCTGGCGATCATCCTGGCCGGCCTGATCGCCTATCGGCTGCTGCCGGTGTCGGCCTTGCCCCAGGTCGATTACCCGACCATCCGCGTGATGACCCTGTACCCGGGCGCCAGTCCCGATGTGATGACCAGCGCGGTGACCGCGCCCCTGGAGCGCCAGTTCGGGCAGATGCCGGGCCTGACGCAGATGGCCTCCACCAGTTCCGGTGGTGCCTCGGTGATTACCCTGCGCTTCAACCTCGACATCAACATGGACGTCGCCGAGCAGCAGGTGCAGGCGGCGATCAACGCGGCCACCAACCTGCTGCCCACGGACTTGCCGGCACCGCCGGTGTACAACAAGGTCAACCCGGCCGACACCCCGGTGCTGACCCTGGCGATCACCTCCAAGACCATGCTGCTGCCCAAGCTCAACGACTTGGTGGACACCCGCATGGCGCAGAAAATCGCCCAGATCAATGGCGTGGGCATGGTCACCATCGCCGGCGGCCAGCGCCAGGCCGTGCGGATCAAGGTCAACCCCGAGGCCCTGGCGGCCAACGGCCTGAACCTGGCGGATGTGCGCACGCTGATCGGTGCCTCCAACGTCAACCAGCCCAAGGGCAATTTCGACGGCCCGACCCGGGTCTCGATGCTCGACGCCAACGACCAGTTGACCTCGCCCAAGGACTACGCCGAACTGATCCTGGCCTACGCCAACGGCGCGCCGTTGCGGCTCAAGGACGTGGCGCAGATCGTCGACGGCGCCGAAAACGAACGCCTTGCCGCCTGGGCCAACGAAAACCAGGCGGTGCTGCTGAACATCCAGCGCCAGCCGGGGGCCAACGTCATCGAAGTGGTGGACCGGATCAAGGCCCTGCTGCCGAGCATCACCGACAACTTGCCGGCCGGCCTGGATGTCACCGTGCTGACCGACCGCACCCAGACCATCCGAGCTTCGGTCACCGACGTGCAGCATGAATTACTGATCGCCATCGCCCTGGTGGTCATGGTGACCTTCCTGTTCCTGCGTCGCGTCAGCGCCACGATCATTCCGTCGGTGGCCGTGCCGTTGTCGCTGATCGGCACCTTCGGTGTGATGTACCTGGCCGGTTTTTCCGTCAATAACCTGACCTTGATGGCCCTGACCATCGCCACCGGTTTTGTGGTGGACGATGCAATCGTCATGCTGGAGAACATTGCTCGTTTCATCGAGGAGGGCGACAGCCCGCTGCAGGCCGCGCTCAAGGGCGCGAAGCAGATCGGCTTCACGCTGATTTCCCTGACGCTGTCGCTGATCGCCGTGTTGATCCCGCTGCTGTTCATGGCCGACGTGGTCGGACGCTTGTTTCGCGAGTTCGCCATCACCCTGGCGGTGGCGATTCTGATTTCCCTGGTGGTCTCCCTGACCCTGACGCCGATGATGTGTGCCCGCTTGCTCAAGCGTGAGCCCGAGGAAGCAGAGCAGGGCCGTTTCTACCGCGCCAGCGGCGCCTGGATCGACTGGTTGATCGCCGCCTACGGACGCAAGTTGCAATGGGTGCTCAAGCACCAGCCGCTGACCCTGCTGGTGGCGGTGGGTAGCCTGGTACTGACGGTGGTGCTGTACCTGGCCGTGCCCAAGGGGTTCTTTCCGGTGCAGGACACCGGGGTGATCCAGGGCATTTCCGAGGCACCGCAATCGATCTCCTTTGCCGCTATGAGCGAGCGGCAGCAGCAACTGGCGAAAGTGATCCTGGCGGACCCGGCGGTGGAGAGTCTGTCATCCTACATCGGCGTGGACGGCGACAACGCCACGCTCAACAGCGGTCGCTTGCTGATCAACCTCAAGCCCCACAGTGAACGGGATGACAGTGCCGCCGAGATCATCGCCCGCTTGCAGCCGCAATTGGATCGGCTGGTGGGCATTCGCCTGTTCATGCAGCCAGTGCAGGACCTGACCATCGAAGACCGGGTCAGCCGGACCCAGTACCAATTCAGCCTGTCGTCGCCGGACGCCGAATTGCTCAGCCTCTGGAGCGGGCGCCTGGTCGAAGCCCTGGCCCGACAGGCGGAGCTGACCGATGTGGCCAGCGACCTGCAGGACAAGGGTTTGCAGGTCTACCTGGTGATCGACCGCGACGCCGCCTCGCGCCTGGGCGTCTCGGTATCGAACATCACCGATGCCCTCTATGACGCCTTCGGCCAGCGGCAGATTTCCACCATCTACACCCAGGCCAGCCAGTACCGGGTGGTGTTGCAGGCCCAGGCCGGGGAACGGATCGGGCCCCAGGCGCTGGACCAGATTCACGTCAAGACCACCGACGGTGGGCAGGTACGGCTGTCGAGCCTGGCTCGGGTCGAAGAGCGCCAGGCGCAACTGGCGATTGCCCACATCGGCCAGTTTCCGGCGGTGATGATGTCGTTCAACCTTGCGCCGGGCGTGGCCCTGGGGCATGCGGTGGACGTGATCGAAAAGGTCCAGCGCGACATCGGCATGCCGGTGGGCGTGCAGACCGAGTTCCAGGGCGCGGCCCAGGCGTTCCAGGCGTCGTTGTCAAGTACCTTGCTGCTGATCCTGGCGGCGGTGGTGACCATGTACATCGTCCTGGGTGTGCTGTACGAAAGCTACATCCATCCGATCACCATCCTGTCCACCTTGCCCTCGGCGGCCATCGGCGCCTTGCTGGCGTTGATCCTCAGCGGCAATGACCTGGGCATGATCGCGATCATCGGCATCATCCTGCTGATCGGCATCGTCAAGAAGAACGCGATCATGATGATCGACTTCGCCCTCGACGCCGAACGCAACCAGGGCGTCGACCCGCAGACGGCGATCTACCAGGCGGCGTTGCTGCGCTTCCGCCCGATCCTGATGACTACCCTGGCGGCCTTGTTCGGCGCAATACCTCTGATGTTCGCCACCGGTTCCGGCGCCGAACTGCGCCAGCCCCTGGGCTTGGTGATGGTGGGCGGGTTGTTGGTGAGCCAGGTCCTGACGTTGTTCACCACGCCGGTGATCTACCTGTATTTCGATCGCCTGGGACGCCGGTTTGCCAAGCCGGAAGGGAAAGAGGTGCGGGTATGACGGTCGGGAGCTTCCGGCTGGACCCTGCGCCGCAGAACTCGGGGCAAGTGCGCTTTTTGTGGCGAGGGGATTTATCCCCGCTTGAGTGCGCAGCGCTCACAAAAGGGGCCGCTGCGCAGCCCAGCGGGGATAAATCCCCTCGCCACAAAAGCCCGGTCATTCTTTTCGGTCTTTGGTCTGAAGCCCGGAGCGGTGGCCGATGAACCTTTCCGGCCCCTTCATCCGGCGCCCCGTGGCGACCATGCTCCTGAGCTTCGCCATCATGCTGCTCGGTGGCGTGTGCTTCGGCCTGCTGCCGGTTTCACCGCTGCCGCAAATGGATTTTCCGGTGATCGTGGTCCAGGCCAACCTGCCAGGGGCCAGTCCCGAGGTGATGGCTTCGACAGTGGCAACGCCCCTTGAGCGTTCCTTCGGCGCTATTGCCGGGGTCAACACCATGAGCAGCCGTTCCAGCCAGGGTTCTACGCGGGTCATCCTGCAATTCGACCTGGACCGCGACATCAACGGTGCCGCCCGGGAAGTGCAGGCGGCCATCAATGCGTCGCGCAACCTGTTGCCCAGTGGCATGCGTAGCATGCCCACCTACAAGAAGGTCAACCCGTCCCAGGCGCCGATCATGGTGCTGTCGCTGACCTCGGAGGTGTTGGAAAAAGGCCAGCTCTACGACCTGGCGTCCACCATCCTGTCCCAGAGCCTGTCCCAGGTGTCGGGCGTCGGCGAGGTGCAGATCGGCGGCAGCTCGTTGCCAGCGGTGCGCATCGAACTTGAGCCACAGTTGCTCAATCAGTACGGCGTGGCCCTGGACGATGTGCGCACCGCCATCGCCGACAGCAACGTACGCCGGCCCAAGGGTTCGGTGGAGGACGACCGGCGCATGTGGCAGGTCCAGGCCAACGACCAGTTGGAGAAGGCCAAGGACTACGAAACGCTGATCATCCGCTACCAGGACGGCTCGGTCCTGCGGCTCAAGGACGTGGCGAAAGTCACCGACAGCGTCGAGGATCGCTACAACAGCGGTTTCTTCAACAACGATGCCGCCGTGCTGCTGGTGATCAACCGCCAGGCCGGGGCCAACATCATCGAGACGGTCAACGAGATCAAGGCGCAGCTGCCGGCGTTGCAGGCGGTGCTGCCGGCCAGCGTCAAGCTGAACCTGGCCATGGACCGCTCGCCGGTGATCAAGGCCACCCTGCATGAAGCGGAAATGACCTTGCTGATCGCCGTGGCCCTGGTGGTGCTGGTGGTGTTCCTGTTCCTCGGCAACTTCCGCGCCTCGCTGATCCCGACCCTGGCGGTACCGGTGTCGCTGGTGGGCACGTTCGCGGTGATGTACCTCTACGGCTTCTCCTTGAACAACCTGTCGCTGATGGCGTTGATCCTGGCGACCGGGTTGGTGGTGGATGATGCCATCGTGGTGCTGGAGAACATTTCCCGGCACATCGACGAAGGCGTTCCACCGATGAAAGCCGCCTATATGGGCGCCGAAGAAGTCGGCTTCACCTTGCTGTCGATGAACGTCTCGCTGGTGGCGGTATTCCTGTCGATCCTGTTCATGGGCGGCATCATCGAGAGCCTGTTCCGCGAATTTTCCATCACCCTGGCGGCCTCCATCGTGGTTTCGCTGGTGGTGTCGCTGACGCTCACACCGATGCTCTGCGCCCGCTGGCTCAAGCCTCACGTACCGGGGCAGGAAAACCGCTTGCAGCGCTGGAGCCAGGGGCTCAATGAGCGGATGGTCCGTGGTTACGCCACCAGCCTGGACTGGGTGCTGCGCCACCGGCGCCTGACCTTGCTGAGCCTGCTGGTGACCATCGGCGTGAACGTCGCGTTGTATGTGGTGGTGCCGAAAACCTTCATGCCACAGCAGGACACCGGCCAACTGATCGGTTTCGTGCGCGGCGACGACGGGCTGTCGTTCAATGTGATGCAGCCGAAGATGGAAACCTTCCGCCGTGCCGTGCTCAAGGACGAGGCAGTGCAAAGCGTCGCCGGCTTCATCGGCGGCAACAACGGCACCAACAACGCCTTCATGCTGGTGCGCCTCAAGCCGATCAAGGAGCGGGCGATTTCCGCGCAGAAAGTCATCGAACGCCTGCGCAAGGAAATGCCCAAGGTCCCTGGCGGCCAATTGATGTTGATGGCTGACCAGGACCTGCAATTCGGTGGCGGTCGCGAACAGACCACTTCGCAGTATTCCTACATCCTGCAAAGCGCCGACCTGGCGTCACTGCGCACCTGGTACCCCAAGGTCGTGGCCGCCTTCCGGGCCTTGCCGGAGCTGACCGCCATCGACGCCCGGGACGGTGGCGGGGCGCAGCAGGTGACGCTGGTGGTGGACCGCGACCAGGCCAAGCGCCTGGGCATCGACATGGACATGGTCACCGCGGTGCTCAACAACGCCTACAGCCAGCGGCAGATTTCCACCATCTATGACAGCCTCAACCAGTACCAGGTGGTGATGGAGGTCAATCCCAAGTATGCCCAGGACCCCAGCACCCTCGAGCAGGTCCAGGTGATCACCGCCGACGGCGCGCGGGTGCCGCTGTCGGCCATTGCCCATTATGAGAACAGCCTGGAGGACGATCGGGTCAGTCACGAAGGCCAGTTCGCTTCCGAGGGCATTTCCTTCGACATGGCCGAAAGTGTCACGGTGGAGCAGGGCACCGCGGCCATCGAGCGGGCGATTGCCAGGCTCGGGATGCCCGAGGACGTTATCGCGAAAATGGCCGGCACCGCCGACGCGTTCGCCGCCACCCAGAAGAGCCAGCCGTTCATGATCCTCGGCGCGTTGCTGGCGGTGTACCTGGTGCTGGGCGTGCTGTATGAAAGCTATATTCATCCGCTGACGATCCTGTCCACCTTGCCATCGGCCGGGGTCGGCGCCTTGTTGTCGATTTACGCACTGGGCAGCGAGTTCAGCCTGATCTCGCTGTTGGGGCTGTTCCTGCTGATCGGCGTGGTGAAGAAAAACGCCATCCTGATGATCGATCTGGCGCTGCAACTGGAACGTGCCGGGCAGACGCCACTGGAATCGATCCGCAGCGCTTGCCTGCTGCGGTTGCGGCCCATCCTGATGACCACGCTGGCGGCGATCCTGGGGGCCTTGCCGCTGCTGCTCGGCACCGCCGAAGGCGCGGAAATGCGCCAGCCGCTGGGCCTGACCATCATCGGTGGGCTGGTGTTCAGCCAGGTACTGACGCTCTATACCACGCCGGTGGTTTACCTTTATCTCGACAAGCTGCGCCATCGCTTCAACCGCTGGCGCGGCGTGCGCACCGATGCTGCCCTGGAAACTCCGCTATGACCGACCGTTCGCCTTTCAATCTTGCCGCAACGCTGGCGACCGCCCGTGGCTCGCGGGTACTGAGCCTGGTGCTGTGCGTGGCGATGCTCAGCGCCTGCGCCGTCGGCCCGGATTACCAGCGCCCCGCGGCGGCGGCCCCGGTGCAGTACAAGGAGGCCCAGGGCTGGCGCCAGGCCAACCCCAGCGATGCGCTGGAGCGGGGCGCCTGGTGGGAGCTCTACGGCGATACGCAACTCAACGGACTGGTGGACAAGCTCAATGCCTCCAACCAGACCGTGGCCCAGGCCGAAGCCCAATACCGCCAGGCCCGGGCACTGGTGCGCAATGCCCGTGGCGCGTTTTTCCCCACCGTGGACCTGAGCGTTGGCAAGACGCGCTCCAGCCAGGGCACCGGCAGCAGCAGTTCGAGCTTGAGCAGTTCGTCCAGCGGCATTCGCGACACCTACAGCGCCCAGGCCGGCGTCAGCTGGGAGGCGGACGTGTGGGGCAAGTTGCGCCGCACCCTGGAAGCCGACGAGGCAAGCGCCCAAGCCAGTTTTGCCGACCTGGCCGCGATGCGCCTGAGCCAGCAATCGGAACTGGTGCAGAACTACCTGCAGTTGCGGGTGATCGATGAACAGAAGCGCCTGTTGCAGACCACCGTCGACAACTATCAGCGCTCCCTGAAAATGACCGAAAACCAGTACCGCGCCGGGGTGTCCGGCAAGGACGCGGTCGCTCAGGCGCAAAACCAGCTCAAGACCACCCAGGGCGACCTGATCGACCTGATCTGGCAACGGGCCCAGTTTGAAAACGCCATTGCCGTACTGGTCGGCCTGCCGCCGACCGAGTTCAACCTGGCCGAGACCCAGGACATTCCGTCTCTGCCGCAGATCCCGGTGGCGCTGCCGTCGCAACTGCTCGAGCGCCGGCCGGATATCGCCTCGGCGGAACGTTCGGTGATGGCCGCCAACGCCAACATCGGGGTCGCCAAGGCCGCGTATTACCCGGACCTGACCCTGAGCCTCAGTGGCGGCTACAGCAGCAGTACCTACGACAACTGGGTGAGCGTGCCGAACCGGTTCTGGTCGGTAGGGCCACAACTGGCGATGACGCTGTTCGATGGCGGCCAGCGTTCGGCAGAGGTCGACCGTACTGTCGCGGCCTACGATCAGACCGTCGCCACCTATCGCCAGACCGTGCTCGACGGCTTGCGCGAGGTGGAAAATTACATGATCCAGCTCAAAGTGCTGGAAGACGAAGCCCGCGTGCGCCAGGAAGCCCTCGACGCCGCCCGCGAATCCCTGCGCCTGACGCAGAACCAGTACAAGGCCGGGTTGATTGCCTACCTCGATGTGGTGACCGTCCAGGCTACCGCCCTGAGCAACGAACGCAGCGTGCTGAGCCTGCAACAGAGCCGGTTGATCGCCAGCGTGCAGTTGATTGCGGCGTTGGGGGGGGGTTGGGATGGGCAGCTAGAGACGGATGAGTAAGCCCGAGCGAAGCAGGTCCCTGTGGCGAGGGGATTCATCCCCGCTGGGCTGCGCAGCAGCCCCAAATACTTCTGCCACTGCGGTGTGTCAGGCAGGATCAGGGAGGCGCTTCGCGCCCCAGCGGGGATGAATCCCCTCGCCACAGGGGGGTATTTGGACTGGGGGCAGGGTGGCGCCTTTGCTGGGTCGCCGGCAAGTCCCGCTTTTGGCCGATGCACTGCCTACGTCCTGTCGCGCTGGCTTGTTATAGTTCAAGCCTCTTTTCAGCCGGTAAAGGATCACTGCCATGTCGCAATACCAAGCGTTCAACGTCGAACTTGTAGACAACATTGCCCATGTGCAGATCAATCGCCCGGAAAAGATCAACTCGATGAACGCCGCGTTCTGGAGCGAGATCATCGAGATCTTCCACTGGATCGACGACACCGACGCCGCACGGGTGGTGGTGCTCAGCGGCGCCGGCAAGCATTTCTCCTCGGGGATAGACCTGATGATGCTGGCGGGCGTGGCCAACGAATTGGGCAAGGACGTAGGGCGCAATGCACGCCTGCTGCGGCGCAAGATCCTGCAACTGCAAGCCTCGTTCAACGCCGTGGACAACTGCCGCAAACCCGTGCTCGCCGCGATCCAGGGCTACTGCCTGGGCGGGGCCATCGACCTGATTGCCGCCTGCGACGTGCGTTACGCGGCCGAGGACGCCCAGTTCTCCATCAAGGAGATCGATATCGGCATGGCCGCCGATGTTGGCACACTGCAACGCTTGCCCCGGATCATCGGGGACGGCATGCTGCGTGAACTCGCTTATACGGGGCGCACCTTCGGTGCCGACGAAGCGCGCAGCATCGGCCTGGTCAATCGTGTCTACAGTGACACTGCCAGCCTGCTCGACGGTGTGATGGGCATCGCCCGGGAAATCGCCGCCAAGTCGCCGATTGCCGTGACCGGCACCAAGGCAATGATCAGCTACATGCGCGACCACCGCATCGACGATGGCTTGGAATACGTCGCCACCTGGAACGCCGCCATGTTGCAATCGACCGACCTGCGCGTGGCCATGGCCGCCCATATGAGCAAACAGAAACCTGAATTTCAGGATTGATCGACCATGATTTCACGCTGGACCACCGCAGTACTCGATACCGCTCTTGCTGGCGGCTGGGCCGTCGCCCGCAGCCCTGAGGGCTTTCTGTTCGATGACAACGGCGCGCTGTTTCCCCGCGAATGGCTCAAGCGCCAAGACCTGTCGGTCCTCGCCGAGCACGGCATCGGTCACCTGGATGGCGAACCGGTCTACCTGCTGGAATTGCACAGCTCGCTGGACATCCCGGGCTGTAACTGGAAAGGCCTGCGGGCGTTCATGCTCGAGGATGACCACACGCTGTACAAAGTGTTGGGCTATGCCGCGCAGATCGGCACCTGGGCCCGCGAACACCGTTTCTGTGGCAGTTGCGGCAAGCGCATGGGCCAGATTCCGTTGGAACGGGCCATGTATTGCGATGCCTGTGAGCTGCGGCACTATCCGCGGATTTCACCGAGCATGATCGTGTTGATCACTCGCGGCGATGAAGTCCTGCTGGCCCGTTCGCCGCGTTTCGTCCCGGGCGTCTACAGCACCCTGGCAGGGTTTGCCGAGCCTGGCGAATCGGCCGAGGATTGCCTGGTGCGCGAGGTTCGCGAGGAAGTCAGTATCGAGGTGAAGAACATTCAGTACATGGGCAGCCAATGCTGGCCGTTCCCCCATTCGATGATGCTCGGTTTCCACGCTGAATATGCCGGTGGCGACATTGTGCCCCAGGAAGATGAAATCGAGGACGCCCAGTGGTTCAACGTCTATGACTTGCCACCATTGCCGGCCTCGCGCTCCATCGCCCGCTACCTGATCGATCTGTATGTGGCGCGGCGCTTAGGCCACGCTGAACCAGTGCTGCCAGGCTAGGCGCACGGTCAAGCCCAGCACCACGGTGATGAACACCGGTCGGATGAACTTCGCACCGCCGCTGATGGCGGTGCGAGCGCCGAAGAACGCGCCGATCATCACCGACAGGCCCATGCTCAGGCCGATGACCCAGTCCACTTGCCCGGAAAAGATGAACACCGACAGCGCCGCGATGTTGCTGACGAAGTTCATGCTACGGGCCACGCCACTGGCCTTGACCAGGTCGATGGGGTAGAGCAGCAGGCTACTCACCGTCCAGAACGCCCCCGTACCCGGCCCGGCCACACCGTCATAGAAACCCAGGCTGAAGCCTTGGGGCAATTGCCATGTCTTCTTGATCGGCGCGTCGCTGTCCAGCGGTGCCTTGGGCGTGCCGCCGAACAACAGATACAGGCCGCAGGCGAAAACGATCACCGGCAGCATCTTGTTCAGCCACTCGGCGGGCAAGTAATGGGCGACGATGGCGCCGGTCAGGGCCCCGACCAGCGTGCCGACGAGGGCATGAGTCCACTGCCTTGGGTGGAACAGCTTGCGCTTGTAGAAGGTGAAGCTGGCCGTCGCCGAGCCGAAGGTCGAACTGAGTTTGTTGGTCCCCAGGACCAGATGAGGCGGCAAGCCTGCCGTCAGCAGGGCTGGCGTGGTCAGCAACCCACCGCCACCGGCAATGGCATCGATGAAACCGGCAATGAATGCGACAACAGCAAGGATAGCGAGGGTAGTGAGGTCAACGCTGAGTTCAAAAGGCATGGAATAGGCTTATTTAGCAGGTCGCAGAAGGGCTGCGGGGAAGGCCGGTATGTTACCCATAATGGTGCAGGGCTGCGACAGCCGGTTGGGACGTTGCACCGTAGACCTCAACCCCGTAAATCGCCCGTGGCGAGGAGCCTGCTCACGCAGCGCTGCGCAGCAGTCGCAAAAGGCTTCTGATATCTACCTGGCACACCGAGACCGCTGGACGATTTTTTTTTGAAATCAAGGGGTTGCCAGCCTAGGCAAATGAGTACATAATTGCGCCCATCGAACGCACTGGGACGTAAAAAATCTCAATGTTTTCAAGGAGATAGCGCTAAGCAAGTGGCTTGTTTCCTGATCAGTTTGTACCGCGGTTGATGTGGCAACATCGCATCAAACGTTCTGAGGCCGAATAGCAAAATGGTTATGCAGTGGATTGCAAATCCACCTACGCCGGTTCGATTCCGACTTCGGCCTCCACTTTTAAAAAGCTCTGTAGATCTATGATTTACGGAGCTTTTTTATTTCGAAGCATTGAAAGCTTTTGTATTGAAAAGGACATGAGCTACCTTGCTTCGCGGGGGAGGGATGTATATATTCCCCCCTCTTGCTGCACAGCCAGAACATCGGCCATTGGATTTTGCCGATATTTCCATGGCTAACCGCGCTACCGCCCGAATGGCGAAACTGGTAGACGCATGGGACTTAAAATCCCCCGCTCGTAAGGGCGTGCCGGTTCGATTCCGGCTTCGGGCACCATCTAAAATCAAGGGTTTGCGAGCGAAAGCTAATGCAAACCCTTGTTCGTTTCTGCTTCTGGAAAATTGCTGCGGAAATGGAGTCCCAGCCTGCGGGTATTTTCAGGCACAAGCCCCCACACTCGGCGTCGAGATTAGCAAGGTGAGTATCCAGGCGGTCAAATCCTCCAGGCCTTGCCCAGTACGCTAATCCTAGCCATGGAGAGGTAACGAGTGAAAACAATCGCAACGATGAGTCTGTTGGCCTTGATGAGCAGCAGCGCTGTATACGCTGGGGAGACAACCTCCGTTGATGGGAAATCGCTGGCCGTGAACTTTGGCGAGCCGACCGTCAAGCAGGTTCTGCACTATCGGAAAATGTACGATAAGAAGCCTTTTCCCGATGCGGAAATTTATTACTACAGCAACGGTTTGTACAAGATCATCTCTCAGGGAGAAAATCATTACGGAGTCTACGTCTTGCAGGGTCAACACACCGACGAGACATACACCGTAAAGTTCATTTCCCTGCCATCCCCGGATTGGGGAAATAAAACGGCGTATCACCAACTCACCTTTATTCGAGGTGATGAACAAAACGTATTTATCCAGAACGCAATTGTCGACACTGGCGAGGCGATAGCCCAGCAAAACGGGACCTATACGCAGGAAAAAAATACCGTGGTCAATCCGATCAGTACTGCCTGGCAGAAAAAGTGAGCCCATAGCCCCCAGTGGCTTGATGGCAGGTTTTCAGGCATTCTCTGATCATCTAATACTTATAAAACAATAGGTTGTATGATTTTCCTCATGCAACCTATTCGACGTTGATCATCAGTGCCGGTGCCTCACAGCCGCCGCCGAAACGCCTCGAGAATGTCCCGCGTTCCCTTTTTCATTTGCAGTTGGGCAATGGCGTCCAGCGGGTGCCAAAGGCAATCGCTGATTTCATTCTGTGGCTTGGCCGCCGTCGAGTCGCTGACCGATGCTTCGAACACATGATGTTCGGTCTGCCCGTCACTGATTCGCATCAAGTAGAGCAGGTTCTCGACGTCCAGGCCGGTTTCCTCTGCCAACTCCCGTATGGCTGCGCCGGCATGGGTTTCGCCGCGCTCGACGGTACCGCCGGGCAACGCCCAGCGGCTATTGGCTTTGCGAACCAGGAGGATGTGGCGATTTTCCTCGCAGATGACGGTCGCTCGAATTTTCATGGCCGTGCTCGATCTGTGACTGTCATTAAAGTGAAATATAACTGCAATATTTGAGCCTGGCATTAGCTGCTTCGTTCAAATATCGAATTTTTCAAGGTCTTATCCAATACGACCGCGATGGAGCGGAGAAGACTGAGCTTATTCATGCCTGCCATCGCTCCAATCCATCTCTCCGACCACTAGCACTAGGTTTTCGACCGGTTATCGCCTCAAATGAATCAGCTTCAAAAAAATGAATCCATGTTGGGTGCATTGGCCGTCCTCGATAGGGGAAGGAAGCGAGAAATGACCACCGTTGAAGACTTCAAGATCAAATCCCATGAGCTCCTGGTGGAGCTCGACACGGCGACATCGGAAATGATGAAGCTCATATGTGTTCACCAAATGAGTGGATCGACTTGGGATGAGGCGGTCCAGCGTCAACATGAGGCCTATGAGCAGTGGGTCGCTTATCTGAACGAGCGGGGATAGCCGCCAATGCGCATCGTGAGGGTGCAAATTCTTTGAACGGCGCCTTAATGGCTCTGCCTAATCCTTGAACCGACAAGAGGATTAGGCCATGTCTGAATTAGCCAGTTATTTCTGGATCGCTGTTGCGGTGCTGTTGCTGCTCGTCGATTTGTGGGCGATCGTCAGTGTCTTTCGAAGCGACAAGTCGGCCGGCACCAAGGCTGGCTGGGCCCTGCTGCTGATCATTTTGCCAGTGCTGGGCCTGGTCATCTGGGGTGTAGCCGGGCCTCGCGGGATCAAGGAGGGCCCCTCATCGCCGGAGCACAGCAAGGGCTAGCCAGGAAACGGCTGTGGCAGCCACCTCACTGGTTTATCCAATTGCCGCCGGTGGTTTCGCAGTCTTCCTGGGCCTGCTGCAACTGCTCGATACCGTAGTAGTACCACGTCACTTTTGCATGATCGGGAAGGGTGGCCGACCCTCCGCGCTTGTCCTTGCTGGTTGAGTGCGGGTTGGCCAACGCTTCCTGGGTCGGCTTCGCCTGGCATGTCGCCACGTATCCCTGGGCACAACGCTCGACTTTACGCTTTTGGGTCGTGAGCGTTCCTTTGCTTTCATTACTGCAAGACCAATCGAGGGTTTCCGCGGGCATGCCTTTGTATTCGTAGCAACTGTGGCTTTCGATTACTGGGACGGCCTGGCTCTGGGATCGAGTGATGACATCGCAGCCTTGGGCCAAGACGGCGGCGGGGCTGGCACAAACGATCAATAGCAGGATTCTGGCATTCATGAGTTTTCTCCCTTTGCGGTTTCTGCACCGGTGCCTATCCATTTCGAGGTGCAAAAAAAGCCTGCGTTCCATCGGTTTTCCAGCCCGGTAGAATTCAGGGAGAAACAGGTCTGGCGCAGCGCGTCAGCGAAACTTGGGCAGAGGGGGGTCAGCAGGCTTGAGCGACATTAGCGCGCTTTGGATCGACGGGGCATCTTTGTCGATGTCGTTGAGCCGGTCCCGGATGCGCACTGCGGTGGGATGCCCGCCTTGGTGGTCGACCCAGTCGGCGATTTCCTTGCAGGCTGCCGTGAGCCTGGCCTGACGCGATTCGAGCAAGGTGAGCAGGGTGGTGATGGACTCTTTTTCGGACATGTCACACCTCCATTCAGGGGTTGATGAGGCAGCACAAAACCCGCCAGGGGCGGGCTGTGCCGTGGTTTAAGCGTAGTTGAGTTATTTCAGGTTTGTCGAAGAATCCGGCGTCCGGCTGGACAGCCGGTGCGTCGGAAACAATGCCAATGGTGTCAGCTGGACTCCTTGACCCAGGACGGCGTGACGCTCGTCCGCCAGCGCACGTCGGTAATACCGTATTTCTCAGCCAGGGGCTTGGAGACCCGCTTGACCTTTTCTCTCCCGAATTTCGGTATGCGCCCGACCCCCGCGTCGCAACTGGCCCAATGCCAAGCCTCGGAGTTATTCATCGCTTCTGCGCGAATAATGAATGACTTGGGTTCGCCATGAAGCATGTAGTCGATGATGTAAAGCGATGGCCCGCCCATAAATCCTCCCTAATTAGTCCTATACGGATGGATACAAAGGCATGCGGAAAATTCCATCGAATTTCCAGGCGGTCAAATTAATACCGCTCAGGCTCGAGCACGGAGCAACACCAAGGCGGTCGGAGTTCGCGGCAAGGAACCAAACCCGGTTACCCTTCACCAAGGTGAGCTTCAACACCGTAGACCAGGGATCAAAGGCGACGCAGCGCGGCATCAACAAAAGGCAAAACATGAAAATAATCGCCAGGGTGCTGTTCGTCGCAGCCCTCTCCATCGGTTTGTCGGGTTGTATTGGCGCCCCCATCGAACTGACGCCGCAAACCGAGCAACGTTTGCGCGAACACCCCCCGATCCGTTTCCTGCTGACATTCGATGATGGTCCCAGTGCCTCGTCTTTCTGGAACCCTAGCCTGGAGGTGCTCGACGCACTCGCAGACAATCCGGTACAGCCCGGCATCAAGGCGGTATTTTTCCTGCAGACTCGCGCACCACGTGCTGGTGGCAGTGATATTGGCCGCTCGGTCATGCGCCGTGAACAGCAGGAAGGCCATGTGCTGGCCTTTCATACGGCGACCCACTGGCACACCAATCATCGGTCGCTGAGCCCTGATGAGCTGGAGCAATCGCTCAGCAATGGTGGGAGCGACATCGCTGCCATTAGCGGTGCGGCACCGATCTTGGTGAGGCCGCCATTCTGGAGCTTCGACAAGCGCACCGCGGCCGCCTACCGACAGCATGGCCTGCACATTCTGTTGACCGACCTGAGTGCCAATGACGGCAAAGTCTGGGGCATCACGATGAGCCCGCGGCGGCGGATCAACCTGACCCGGCAACTCTCCGAAGTGCGCGAGCGCATCGCCGCCGGGCAACTGCCAGAGGTGGATGGGGTTATTCCGGTGGTGGTGACGTTTCACGACATCAATCGTTATACCGCCCGGCATGCTCGCGAATACCTGCAAATCCT
The DNA here is from genome assembly GCF_900119205.1 of Pseudomonas sp. NFACC16-2. NCBI lineage: Bacteria > Pseudomonadati > Pseudomonadota > Gammaproteobacteria > Pseudomonadales > Pseudomonadaceae > Pseudomonas > Pseudomonas sp. NFACC16-2. Next base: position 40,095 of record NZ_FPIX01000033.1, read on the forward strand.
GCTCGAGAGTGCCAAGGCTACCGGAGTGAGGACTGACACCAAGCCGTTCTATGATGACCACCAGGCGCTGGAGCGAGCGGCCTTGGCTCGGACGGTCGATCACAGCGCTGAGCCCGTGCATTTGCCGGGGCTGTGGGACTGGTTGTGGGATTCGGACTCCCACTGAGGGCGCCACGAATACGGCGGGCGTCGCGACGTTCGGTTGGCCACCCAGCGCAATCCGCGTGTATGGTAGGCCGTGCACCCTTGGTTAAAGTCGGAGGTGACCAATGAGTACTGCGATGCTGACGAAAATGCACATCAACGGTTATGACGTGCTTAGCGTAAACAGCGGCCCGTGGAGGGTCTGCACCCAGGCTGACCGATTGGGTTCCTTTGCTTCCCGTGAGGAAGCGCTGGCCTATGCCGCCGCGTTGCCCACCCGAAGAGCCCGTAGCGGCCGGCCTGTAAACACGAAATAGAGGGGGCCGGTACATCCAATCTCTCGGTGACAGGTACACCGCTATCGCGAGCAAGCTCGCTCCCACGGTTTTTCTGGCTGTTCACCAAAAAAACCTGTGGGAGCAGCTTGCTCGCGATGCCGGCGGGCCAGCCTGCGCCCGTCACGGTGATCAGGCGCGGGCCAATTCCAGCGGGACTTCCAGGGTAAACAGAGCACCTTGCCCCGGTCCGTCGCTATGGACATAAAGGCGACCATTCATTTCAACCGCCGCCAGGGCGCAGCTGTGCAAGCCAAACCCATGGCCGTCCTTGCGGGTCGTGAAACCGTGATTGAAGATGCGGGCCAGGTTCTCCGGGGAAATGCCTTCGCCTCGGTCCTTGACGCTGAGGCATAGTGTCGTTTCGTCGAGGATGCGGATCCCCAGGGTCATCTCCCGTGGGTGCTCGCTGGTGTGCGACATCGCGAATTTGGCGTTGCTGATCAGGTTGATCAGGATCAGCAGCAACCTATGCTTGTCCCCCATGATCGCAGGAACGTCCTGATACTCCTTGATGACGGTGACGTGATGCCGACTGAGCGCGCCCGAGTTCATGCGTAGCGCATCTTCGAACAGATCGCTGACATTGAGCGGTTCGATCAGCCTGGCTGCCCCTGCATAGGTTTGTTGAGTGGTGACGATTTCCTTGATGTGATCGATGCTCTTGGTCAACTGCGCCAGCTCATCGATAAGCACGGCTTGTTCTGCGGCGATGGAGTCGACCAGTTCGTTGAAATAACGCGGCAGCAACCGACCTTTTTCATCATGGGTGATGAACTGGCCAAGATCTTCGGCATGTTCATTCATCATTTTGACCGCCTTGGTGAGCCCGGTCGTCTTGCTGTTCCTCAACTTGCGGGTGACGAGTTCGGCTGAAATGTTCACGCTATTGAGCACATTCCCGACGTTGTGCAACACATTCGTGGCGATTTCGGCCATACCCGCCATTCGCGCCGCATCTACCAGTTCGCGTTCGGCCTCCATCAGTTCTCGGGTGCGCTCCTGCACGCGCTCTTCGAGCCGTTCATTGGACGTTTGCAGTTGCTGGTTGATCTGGTTGATGACGGCGTAGCTGCGAACCAGTCTCACTGCCAGGTAGATCATCAACAGCGCCATGAGGCTGGCACACGCGCCCAGGTAGATATGGTATTGACGGTCCGCAGCGGCGGTCCTGCGCTGGGTCTCGTTCAATAGCTCGGTGATGTTGTCCAGTTCCTGGGCCACCGGAATCACGCTGATGCGATCCAGCAGATCATTGACGATCGGTTGTTCCTGGATAATGGATTTGACGTGCTGGGTCAGGGCAATGAAAAGGGGCTGGCTGGTCGCAGGCAGTTGATCGACGTATTTTTCCAGATCACTCAATTGGCGCTGCACTTCCTCGGCTTTGTCCGAGGTGACATAAAGTGCGTACTCCAGCGTCGTCAGCGTCAGCTCACGAACATTGGAAGCTGTTGCCAGATGTTCCGTCGGGCTTTCGGCGCGCATCCCCTCGAGCAAGGCTTGAATACCATCCTCGACCATCGGCAACGCATCCAGGGCGGTGCGCAGATTGGCGTTGTGTTGCTGGAATTGATCGACCAGCACCGTTTTGTTCTTGACTGCTTCCACGTAGCCGTTGCGTCTGGATGCCCAAAGAACGGCCAGTGGGCCAGCGTTATTGAGCTGCTCCAACTGCTCCCATCGACTGCCGGCCTCGAGTGGCGGTGTCAACGACAGGTTGTTGTTCACGCCGATCTTTTTCCTGAGGATCTTGACGTTCCAGTTAGCGTCGGCTTGCTTGAGTTGGCGAATGAAGTCGCGGGATTCGAAGTAGGTCGATGAGTCGTACGTGTATGACTTGATCAAAAAGAATATCAGAGCCGAAAAAACAACAAGCGCGATGGCCAATAGGGCGGGCCATTTATATTTTCTGATAATAATGGTCACGCTTTTCTCCTGTTCAGGGCGCTTATCGAAGGAGTCGGTGAGTTTTCGAGAGGGGGCCGGAAGGGGAGAAAGGTAAACGTCGTGCGGGGTTGGCGTGCCGGTTTGCTTTGGCCTGGGTACACGTTGAGCTCCCTGCTAACGATGAACGTCGGGTTCATGGCTGAGTGTAGCGCTAACCTTTGCTGCGCAGCGCGCCGCAGTGAAGCAGGCGCGGCCGGGTAGCCGCGCCGATGGCGTTACTTGATGTCGATGAAGGGCAGGGCGCCGTTTGGCAGCACGGTGGTTGGCAAGACACCATTCCAGCGTTCGGCCTTGGTCAGTTCCACCAGGTTCTGGTTGCTGGCCAGGGCCTGGGCCCGTGCCTTGATGGCTTCGGCTTCGGCTTTGCCGCGCAACTCGGTCGCCAGTGCGTCTGCCTTGGCCTGTGCAACTTGCGAATCGGCCTCCGCCTGGGCCTGAGTCACGCGAATCTGTGCTTGCACCTGCTCGGTGGCGAGCTGTTGCTCGCGGGTCTTGACCTGGACTTCCGCAGCCATGCGCGCTTCGATGGCTTTTTCGTAGGCGTCACTGAAATCAATGTTCTCGACCTGGACGCTGTCGATGATCACGGGGCCGGTAATGGTCGCCTTGATGGCCGTGGAAATGTCATTGACCAGTTGGACGCGGTTCTGCACGGCAGCCACGGCGTTGAACTTGCCGAATACGTTTTCCACCTGGGTTGGCACCTGGCGGCTGATCATCCGGTCGCGGATACCTTCCAGGTCCTTGAACTGGGTATAGACCTTCGCGACATCGGAAGGCGCGATGTGCCAGGACACGGACACCTTGAGCTGGGCGGACTGTTGGTCCTTGCTGTAGGCCTGGAGGTCTTCATAAGCCGTCACTTGGCTCTGGACGCTGATCAGGCGTACCGACTCGATAAAGGGCGTCTTGAAGGACAGTCCCGGTTCAATCACCCCGACCAGCGCCCCGTTGCGCAGCAGTACGCCACGCTCGGTTTCGTCGACCGTGTACCAACTGCCAAAGAACACGCACAACAGGACGATGCCCGCGATTGCAGCAACGATGGAACCGATGGTTTTACTGGTCACTTTTCTTTCCTTGATTGGCTTGGGAGGGTTTGCCATAGCTGTGTCCAATGTCGAAGCTGCAATTGGCGTTCTGAATGCCAGACACGAAAAAGCCCTGAATAATCAGGGCTTTAACGTTGAAAGATGGCGGAGGCGATGGGATTCGAACTCATGGACCTGTTACAGTCGACGGTTTTCAAGACCGTTGCCTTAAACCACTCGGCCACACCTCCGTATTGCGTTGCGGGCGCCATAATACCCGAATGAAACACACTGTCAAACTCTCTACGTAGCTTGTTACAGAGCGTCTGTTATGATCCTTGCCACTGAATGTTTCAAAACCGGAGGAGTGTCGCCATGCGCGAACAGGATTACGCAGTGAACAACAGCGTGCAGGCTGAGCAGCTAGAGGTTAGCCGCGTCCTGCGCAACACTTATGGCTTGCTGGCACTCACACTCGCTTTCAGCGGTGTGATGGCTTATGTCGCACAACAGATGCGGGTGGGTTACCCGAACATCTTCGTCGTGCTGATCGGTTTCTACGGCCTTTTCTTCCTCACCAACAAACTCCGTGATTCGGCCTGGGGCCTGGTGTCGACTTTCGCCCTGACCGGCTTCATGGGCTTTTTGCTCGGCCCGATCCTCAATCGTTACCTGCAAATGCAGGGCGGCGCCGAAGTGGTCAGCTCGGCCTTCGCAATGACCGCACTGGTATTTGGCGGCCTGTCGGCCTACGTGCTGATTTCCCGCAAGGACATGAGCTTCCTGGGTGGCTTTATCACCGCAGGTTTCTTCGTGTTGCTGGGGGCGACGCTGGCCAGCTTCTTCTTCCAGATCAGCGGCCTGCAACTGGCGATCAGCGCCGGTTTCGTGCTGTTCTCCTCGGTCTGCATCCTGTACCAGACCAGCGCCATCATTCATGGCGGCGAGCGTAACTACATCATGGCCACCATCAGCCTGTATGTATCGATCTACAACCTGTTCGTCAGCCTGCTGCAGCTGTTCGGCCTGATGGGTCGCGACGACTGATTGCATGGGTGATGAGTGAGAAGCGCGCTTTGGCGTGCTGCTCACCTGGAAACAACGGCGTTTTTCAGAGATGAAAAGCGCCGTTTTTTTTGGTTTTCCGTTTTTAGGTGCATTTTTGGGGGAGGGGATATCCATTTCTGCGGCAACGGATATACACACCAAGGCAAGTAAATCCCGAACCCCTCTCAAAAAAAACGGCACCACCCTTGGAAAAAGGGAAGTGCCGCTTTTGGAGCCCAGGTAAACGGTATTGCCACATGCAGTGGACTTAAGAGGCAAACCGCCGCAACCCCACCGGTGGTACAAAGGCTTCCAGCTCGGCCTCCACGGCCTCGATTATTCGTTCAACATCCGGGGCATTCATCACCGTTGCGCAGGGGATACCCGCAATGGCGATCATGGTCTCGCCGCTGGCACGGTCAAACAGCCGGGCAACCATGCTGCCAGGCGCATCCATGCTTGCTTCGAATCCCATGGGATGGAAGTGCCAGCGCATCAACTGGCAAGCATTGGGGAACGTAACCTTGCTGAAGGATCCTTTATTCATGTGTTGCCCGCCTTCTTCAATCGAGCGCTTCCTTTTGCTCATGTCAGGAAGGAAGAGCCATCATGGCTCTACCAGTGAGAACTAAAAATAGCACCTGAAAATGAAGCTCATGTGGATTTTTTCAGTCCGTTTTGCGATTGGTTCACTTTTTTTGATCTGGATCACGACTTAAGCGGCAATGTTTAGAATGCCATCACGCTTGGCTGGGGTTGTCCCGAGGCTTGGGCAATGGCTCTGGCACGCGGCTTCTCCAGGCGATGAGCAGGGCCAGGATCATCATCGCCAGGGCGACGGCGAAGGTCATGTGCAGACCGTTCGTCACAGCCGCGGGGCTGGCGCCGGTAATGTCATTCGTCGCCGCCGCGGCTGCAAACACCGCGCCGAGCACGGAGGCTCCGGTGAAAAAACCCAGGTTGCGCGACAAGTTGAGCAGCCCGGCGATGACGCCTCGTCTCTGGGCTGCTACATCGGCCATGACTGCCGTGTTGTTGGCCGTCTGGAAGAACGCATAGCCAAGGGTCGTCACCACGATGGCCGCGAGGTAGCCGACGGTGCCAAGGGTAGGGGGAACCAGTGATAACATCAGGCAGCCGAGCCCCATGCTCGCCAGGCCGGCGAGCCGCATGGGGTGTACGCCAAAGCGATCCACCAGGCGTCCGGCAGGTACTCCGGCCAGCGCCGCGACAGATGGCCCTACGGCCAGCGCCAGTCCCACGAAGGCCGCCGGCAGTGCGAGGGTGATGGACAAGTAAAAAGGCCCGACCAGCAGCGTCGCCATCATGACCGTCGCAACCAGGGCGCTCGTCACCAGGCCTGATACCAATGATCTGTCGCGGAACACTTTCAAGGGAATCAACGGCGATACGGCCCGGGACTGGGCCCGAATGAATAGCCCGGCGCCCACGAGTGCGATCAGCAGCAGCGCAAGATTCAATCCGCCAAAGCTTCCGCGTCCGGAAGTCATGGACAAGGCATAGGCGGCGAGCGTCACTGCCAACAGCAAGGTACCGGTTACATCGAAGCGGGTTCCTTCGGCCTTCGGCACCACTTCCCGCACCGGTAGCGAATACCACGCCAGCCCTAGCGTCAGCAGGCCCAGAGGGATGTTGACCAGGAACAACGCCGGCCAACCGAACCCGCTGATCAGCATGCCGCCAAAGGACGGTCCGAGGGCTGTGCCCACTGCCGACAGTGTTGCCAGTAGCCCCATGGCGCTGCCGGTTTTTTCCTGGTCGACCGTTTCGCCCACCAGCGCCAGGGTCAGCGTCATCATGATGGCGGCCCCCAGGCCTTGCAGCGCCCGACCTGCGACCAGCAGCCAAAGCGAGGGCGCCAGGCCGCATACCGCTGATGCCAAGGTGAACAGGGCGATACCGGCCAATAGCAGCTTGCGCCGGCCCATCAGGTCTCCCAGGCGGCCGACACTGACAATCAGCGTGGTGATTGCCAGCAGGTAGGCCAGCACCACCCATTGGACCTGCTGGAAAGAGGCCCCGAGCGCCTCGGCCAGCGTCGGCAGTGCCACCGCAGCCACACTGGCGCCAAGGGAGGCCAGCAGCGTCGAGAGCGCAAGGCTCGCCAGGGCCCAGCGAGGTGAAAAGAGCCGGTGTGCGGGCGCGGTTGCCGGCCGGTTTTGTTGCGTGTTGACGGGTTTCATCGTGTCACCTGTATCCGTGGCGCTCGAAACGGAGCTGTCAAAACGTTACGCCTGGACATAACATGGCGGAAGACGCAGCATTTGCACGTTATAGCTGCAGCAAACGCCATCTGTTGAAATCGAGACACCGCCATGTTCTCGCCAGATCTCAATCTGCTCGTCACCCTTGATGTGCTGCTCTCGGAAGGCAGCGTGGCCCGGGCCGCCCGGCGCTTGCAGCTCAGCCCGTCGGCCATGAGCCGGGCACTGGCGCGGTTGCGTGAAACCACCGGTGACCCGCTGTTGGTTCGGGCCGGGCGAGGGTTGGTGCCGACGCCTCGTGCGCTGGAGTTGCGCGAACAGGTCAGCCATCTGGTGCAGCAGGCCCAGGCGGTGCTGCGGCCAGTGACGACCCCGGATCTTGGGCGCTTGAGCCGAACCTTCACGTTGCGCACCCGTGAAGGGTTCGTGGAAAACTTTGCCATTGACCTGATCACTCGCATCCACGAGCAAGCGCCCGGCGTGCGCCTGCGCTTTGTGGAAAAGACCGACCGGGACAGCACGACGCTTCGCGACGGCACCGTGGACCTGGAGACCGCCGTCGTGGACAAGGACACCAGCCCGGAACTACGAACCCAGGCGTTGTTCAGCGACCGCTTGATTGGGGTTGTGCGCGCGGGACACCCGCTGAGCCAGGCAACGGTGAGTGCCGCCGGTTATGCCGCAGGTGGGCATGTCGGTGTGTCGATGCGCGGCCTGGATCATGGCCTCATCGACCAGGCCCTTGCGGCTCTGAATCTGTCCCGCGAAATCGTCACCACGGTGCCAGGCTTTTCCTCGGCGCTGGGACTGGCCCGCTCCAGTGACCTGATCGCCAGCGTGCCCGAACGCTACACCGCGAGCCTGCGGGTCGGCCTGCACAGTTTTACGCTGCCGTTTTCCGTACCTGGGTTCACGATCGCCATGCTCTGGCATCCACGGATGGACGCCGATCCTGTGCATCGTTGGCTTCGAAGTTGTCTGCGGGAAGTGTGCGCACGTAAACCGTAGAGATTTAGTAGATATTCGTTAATAGCATTTCGCTGGCACTTAGTTGGCAGAAGTGCGACGCCATACGCAAATTGCTAGTTATCGATATTTAATATTTAAATAGTTTTTTGTCCGACAATCCGCAACTCGGGCGGTTTAGTTGGGGCACTAACGAGGCAAAACCCTATTGTTTATGGGCGTTAAGGGCAAGGCGTGAATTTGAACGAAAAAAATTGCTAGACGTTTGATTTCAAATTGTGTCAGGTTTCTTACGTCCTCATTGGGCGAGTGATAGGACGATCTCGCCAGAGATTGTCTGTCTGACTAAAACTGTTCCATTTGCAAACAAGGAAGTGTGTTTATGTCGAAAGTCAAAAGCAGCGCTATTGATTCTGCCGAACAACTCCTCTGGGCGCCGCAATCATTGGCGGCTGCCAGTAATGCGTTCAACCAGATCAATAGTTTCAGTCACCAATACGACCGGGGCGGTAACCTGACCGTCAACGGCAAACCGTCGTACTCTGTCGACGAGGCGGCCACTCAGTTGCTGCGCGACGGCGCGGCTTACCAGGACCGGGACGGCAGCGGCAAGATCGAGCTGACCTACACTTTCCTGACTTCCGCCTCTTCCAGCACCATGAACAAGCATGGGATCAGCGGCTTCAGCCAGTTCAGTGCGCAGCAGAAAGGCCAGGCCGCCCTGGCCATGCAATCCTGGGCGGACGTGGCCAATGTCACCTTCACCGAAAAAGCCAGCGGCGGCGACGCTCACATGACCTTCGGCAACTACAGCGGCGGCCAGGATGGCGCGGCGGCGTTTGCTTATCTGCCAGGGACCGGGGCCGGTTATGACGGGACCTCCTGGTACCTGATCAACAGCAGCTACACCCAGAACAAGAACCCGGACCTGAACAACTATGGCCGCCAGACCCTGACCCACGAAATCGGCCACACCCTCGGCCTGGCCCACCCGGGTGACTACAACGCCGGCGAAGGCAGCCCGACCTACGATGACGCCACTTATGGCCAGGACACCCGTGGCTACAGCGTCATGAGCTACTGGAGCGAAAGCAATACCGACCAGAACTTCAGCAAGGGCGGCGTCGAAGCCTACGCCTCCGGTCCGCTGATGGATGACATCGCGGCCATCCAGAAGCTCTACGGTGCCAACACCACGACCCGTACCGGCGATTCGACCTACGGTTTCAACTCCAATACCGGTCGCGATTTTCTCAGTGCGTCATCGTCGTCGGACAAAGTGGTGTTTTCGGTATGGGACGCAGGTGGCCGCGATACCCTGGATTTCTCCGGTTTTACCCAGAACCAGAAAATCAACCTCAATGATGCCTCGTTCTCCGATGTTGGCGGCATGGTAGGCAACGTCTCCATCGCCAAGGGTGCCGTCATCGAAAACGCCATCGGCGGCTCGGGCAGCGACTTGCTGATCGGCAACACGGTAGCCAACGAGCTCAAGGGCGCAGCGGGCAACGATATCCTTTGGGGGGCCGGCGGTGCAGACAAACTCTGGGGGGGCTCGGGGTCGGACACGTTCGTGTTCGCCGCCAGTTCCGATTCGCGGCCTGGAGCGACGGACCAGATCCTCGATTTCGTCAGCGGCCTGGACAAGATCGACCTGACCGGTATCACCAAGGGCGCGGGCCTGCATTTCGTGAGCGCGTTCACCGGTGCGGCGGGCGATGCGGTGTTGTCGACATCGGGTGGCAACAGCCTGCTGTCGGTGGACTTCTCCGGGCACGGCGTGGCTGACTTCCTGGTCAGCACCGTTGGCCAGGCTGCGGTCTCGGATATCGTGGCCTGATGTCCCTGTCCCGTGGGGGCGGCTGCTCCTGCGGGACCCCGGCCAGGATGAAAAAAATGCGTAGGAAACTCATGTCCAATAGCGTTCGAGCAACCGCCGGGTTGCTCGCTACGCTGATGATGTTTTGTGGAGAAGCCGCCATGGCGCGCAGCCTGTTGTTAGCAGAACCCTCGCAGTTGGCCGGTCAGTGGCAGGCTGTTTTGTCGAGCCCGCAGGACAACACGCAAACCCAGGCGATGCAGGACAAACCGTCCAACAGTTGCCTCGTCGAACTCAAGGCGGATCAGACCCTGGGCGGGCAAACCGATTGCCTGGGCCAATGGCTGGGGGACGAGCCGGTTCGTTGGTTCACTGAACCCGACGGACTTTCCCTGATTGGCAAACAAGACTCCAGGACACACTTGGGCCTACGTCAGGGAGACCGTTATCAAATGACGTTGAAGTCCGGCTTGATACTCAGGCTTGAACGGAATAAGTCCCAGAGTGCTCATTAACGAATGAGCACAATTGAGTCTTGAACGAAGTGCGCTTGTTTGAACAGGCGTGCTTTTCGGTGTCGGCCGAATCGAAAAAACAAAGATTGGCAAGTTGAATAACGGCCAGTTCGCTGGCGAAGCCAACAACAAGGAAGATCATGAATAGGGTAAGGAGCGCTGCTGCGGCGCCGCTGTTTAAAGCGCTGGGCGATTATAAAAATATTTTGATCAGTGTTGGATGTTTTACCGCGTTGATCAATGTCCTGATGCTCGCGCCTTCGATTTATATGCTCCAAGTGTATGACCGCGGGTTGTCATCACAGAACGAGACCACGCTGGCGATGTTGTCATTGATGGTCGTCGGCTTCTTCGTATTCATCGGGCTGCTGGAAATGGTTCGCAGCTTCGTGGTCATCCGCATCGGCAGCCAGTTGGAGCGACGCTTCAATCTTCAGGTGTACAAGGCCGCGTTCGAGCGCAATCTGCGCCAGGGTGAAGGCAACGCCGGGCAATCCCTGGGCGACCTCACGCATATTCGCCAATTCCTCACCGGGCCGGCGCTGTTCGCGTTCTTCGACGCACCGTGGTTTCCCATCTATCTACTGGTGATCTACCTGTTCAACGTGTGGCTCGGCGTGTTTGCCTCCGTCGGCACGCTGCTGCTGATCGGCTTGGCCTGCCTGAACGAGGCCATGACCAAAAAGGCCTTGGGGCAGGCCAGCGTCTACTCGCAACAATCCAGTCAACTGGCCACCAGCCATTTGCACAACGCCGAGACGATCCAGGCCATGGGCATGCTCGGCGCGCTGCGCAGCCGCTGGTTCGCCGTGCACTCACGGTTTCTCGGCCTGCAGAACCAGGCCAGCGACACCGGCGCGGTCATCAGCTCCTTGAGCAAGACCCTACGCCTGTGCCTGCAGTCGCTGGTGCTGGGTTTGGGTGCACTGCTAGTGATCAAGGGCGACATGACCGCCGGGATGATGATTGCCGGCTCGATCCTGATGGGCCGGGTATTGAGCCCTATCGACCAGTTGATCGCCGTGTGGAAGCAGTGGAGCGGTGCCAAGCTGGCTTACCGGCGTCTCGACGCGCTGTTGCAAGCGTTTGCGCCCCAGGACGACGGCATGACGCTGCCTGCGCCTGAGGGCCAGGTGAGTTTTGAACACGTCAGCGCCGGGCCGCCAGGGCAACGCAACGCGACGCTGCAGCAGGTCAGCTTCAGCCTGGCCGCGGGGGAAGTGCTGGGTGTGCTGGGGGCGTCCGGTTCCGGCAAGTCCACCCTGGCCCGGGTGCTGGTGGGCGTGTGGCCGACCCTGGCGGGTACGGTGCGCCTCGACGGGGCCGATATTCATCGTTGGAATCGCGAGCAACTCGGCCCGCACATCGGCTATTTGCCACAAGACATCGAGCTGTTTCGCGGCAGCATCGCCGAGAACATCGCCCGGTTTCGCCAAGCCGATCCGCAAAAGGTCGTCGCCGCCGCGCAGCAGGCCGGGGTCCATGAGCTGATCCTGCGCCTGCCCCAGGGCTATGACACGGTGCTGGGGGAGGACGGCGGTGGTTTGTCCGGCGGACAGAAACAACGGGTTGCGCTGGCCCGGGCGATGTACGACCGGCCGAGCCTGGTGGTGCTCGATGAACCCAACTCCAACCTCGACACGGTTGGCGAAGCGGCGCTCGCCAGTGCCATCGCGCAGATGAAGGCCCAGGGCACCAGTGTCGTGCTGGTCACTCATCGTTCCTCGGCACTGGTCCAGGCCGACAAGTTGCTGGTGCTCGACGAAGGCCGGCTACAAGCCTTCGGCCCAAGCCAGCAAGTGTTGCGGGCGCTTTCCGGCCAGTCGGGTTCACAGGACAACGCGCCACGCAGCTCACCGCCGAACAGTCCCCAGGTGGCCCCCACCGGACTGAGCATGAGTCGCCAGTACCAGGCCGCCAGTAAACCCGGTGGCGCATGAGCAAGGAGCTCGACATGAATCTCGAACATACGCAGGACGTTGAGCGCCCGGAGCGCGACGCCCACTTCTTCACGCGCGTGGGCTGGGCACTGGCGCTGGTTGGCGCGGGCAGTTTTTTCACCTGGGCCTGCCTGGCGCCGTTGGACCAGGGCATCCCCGTGCAGGGCACCGTGGTGGTTTCAGGCAAGCGCAAGGCGGTGCAGTCGATGAGCAGCGGTGTGGTCAGCCGGATCCTGGTGCGCGAAGGCGAAGCGGTGAAGCAGGGCCAGCCGCTGTTCCGCCTGGACCAGACCCAGGCCGCCGCCGATGTGCAATCGCTGCAGGCGCAGTACCGGATGACCTGGGCGAGCCTGGCGCGCTGGCAAAGCGAGCGGGACAACCTGGCGCAGGTAAGTTTCCCGGCTGAGCTGAGTCGCGATCCCGATCCACGCCTGGCCCTGGTGCTTGAAGGCCAGCGGCAACTGTTCAGCAGCCGCCGCGAAGCCTTCGCCCGGGAGCAGGCGGCGTTGCGCGCCAACATCGAGGGTGCGGCGGCGCAATTGGCGGGTATGCGTCGGGCCCGCAGCGACCTGACCGCCCAGGCCGAATCCCTGCGTCTGCAACTGGGCAACCTGCAACCCTTGGCCGACAACGGCTACATCCCGCGCAACCGCCTGCTGGACTATCAACGCCAGCTGTCGCAAGTGCAGCAGGAACTGGCGCAGAACAGCGGCGAAAGCGGACGGGTGGAGCAGGGGATCGTCGAGTCGCGGCTCAAGCTGCAGCAGCACAACGAGGAATACCAGAAAGAGGTGCGCAGCCAGTTGGCCGACGCCCAGCTCAAGAGCGAAACCCTGCAAGAGCAACTGAAATCCGCCGGCTTCGAGCTGCAACACAGCGAAATCCTTGCCACCGCCGATGGCATCGCCGTCAACCTGGGGGTGCACACCGAGGGCGCCGTGGTGCGCCAGGGCGACACCTTGCTGGAAATCGTCCCCCAGGGCACGCGGTTGGAAGTGGAAGGGCATCTTCCGGTGCACCTGATCGATAAGGTCGGCACGCATTTGCCGGTGGACATCCTGTTTACCGCCTTCAACCAGAACCGCACGCCCAGGGTGCCTGGGGAAGTCAGCTTGATTTCTGCCGATCAAATGCTCGATGAGAAGACCGGCGCGCCGTATTACGTCCTGCGCAGCAGCGTCAGCGACGTGGCGATGGACAAGCTCAACGGCCTGGTGATCAAGCCCGGCATGCCGGCCGAGATGTTCGTGCGCACCGGCGAGCGCTCATTGCTCAACTACCTGTTCAAACCGCTGCTCGACCGAGCCGGCTCTGCGTTGACCGAAGAATAAGGATGTCCGGCGGTATGAAGCGTTTCTATTGGGTAGCCGTGCTGGCCGCTTCCGTGTGCAACAACGCCTGGGCCATGGGGCCCTTCGAGTTCTACGAGCGAGCCCTGCGCAATGACCCGGTCTACCTGGGCGCGATCAAGGAGCGCGATGCGGGCCTGGAGAACCGCGCCATTGGCCGCGCCGGGCTGTTGCCGCACCTGGGCTACAGCTACAACAAGGGTCGCAACCAGTCCAAGGTCACTTACCTCAACGATCGCGGCGCCAGCCAGCATGATGATCGCAACTACAGCAGCTACGGTTCCAGCCTGACGTTGCAACAACCGCTGCTGGACTACGAGGCGTACGCGGCCTACCGCAAGGGCGTCGCCCAGGCGTTGTTCGCTGACGAAAGTTTTCGTGGCAAAAGCCAGGAGTTGTTGGTGCGGGTGCTGAGTCATTACACCCAGGCGCTGTTCGCCCAGGACCAGATCGACATTGCCCAGGCCAAGAAAAAGGCGTTCGAGCAGCAATTTCGCCAGAACGAGCATCTGTTTCGCCAGGGCGAAGGTACGCGCACCGACATCCTCGAGGCGCAGGCGCGCTATGAACTGGCAATCGCCGAAGAGATCGAGGCGCGAGATGAGCAGGATGCCGCCTTGCGTGAGCTGGGCTCGCTGATTGGCGTCCCGGCCCTGGATATCGGCGACCTGGCGCCGCTGCATGACACCTTCCAGACCTTTGCCTTGCAACCGGCCAGTTTCGACACATGGCATGAGCTGGCGGTGAGCAACAACAGCAGCCTGGCGTCCCAGCGCCAAGCCGTGGACGTGGCGCGTTTCGAGGTGGAGCGCAACCGCGCCGGGCACCTGCCCAAGGTCAGCGCCTACGCGACGATGCGCCAGAACGAATCGGAAAGTGGCAATACCTACAACCAACGCTACGACACCAACACCATCGGCCTGGAAGTCAGCGTGCCGCTGTACGCCGGTGGCGGGGTCTCGGCGTCGACCCGCCAGGCCAGCCGCACTATGGAACAGGCCGAATACGAGCTGGAGGCCAAGACCCGCGAGACGCTGATCGAGCTGCGCCGTCAGTTCAGCGCCTGCGTGTCGGGGATGAACAAGCTGCGTGCTTATCAGAAGGCCCTGAGCTCCGCCGAAGCGCTGGTGGTATCGACCCGGCAAAGCATCCTTGGCGGCGAGCGGGTCAACCTCGACGCGCTCAACGCCGAGCAACAGCTCTACACCACTCGCCGCGACCTGGCCCAGGCCCGCTACGACTACCTCATGGCCTGGACCAAGCTGCATTACTACGCCGGCACCCTCGGCCCGCAGGACCTGGCGAAGGTAGACGAGGCGTTTGTGTCCCGGGCGCCCATTCAATGACCTGTGGCGAGGGGATTTATCCCCGCTGGGCTGCGAAGCGGCCCCACCCCAAACACCGTGTTCTTCCAGACAGACCTCGGGCCCTCAGGCGACTGCTTCGCAGTCGAGCGGGGATAAATCCCCTCGCCACAGAAGGGATTTACAACAATTGATAAAGCGCTACTAAGGATGGTTCGTGATGAAAATCGATAACAAAAAACACCCCAGGCCGGCAGGTCGCCTGTTCCTGCTCAAGGCCCTCAACCACGCCATGCTCTGCGCACTGGCGACCTTGGGCGCGGCCCAGGCGGCGCCTTATGTCGAGGGCGGCAGGGCGGGTAATCCAGACAGTTGGCGCAGCAGCGAATTCAACGCCGAATGGGGGTTGGGGGCAATCAACGCACAGCAGGCCTACGCCGCCGGGTATACCGGCAAGGGCGTCAAGCTGGGGATCTTCGACCAGCCGGTCTATGCGGCGCACCCGGAGTTCTCCGGCACTGGCAAAGTCGTGACCTTGGTCACCAGCGGTATCCGCGAGTACACCGATCCCTACATCCCGGTGAAAGCCGGTGATCCGTTCCGCTACGACGGCTCGCCCACCGTTGGCTCCGATGGCAAGCTGGGTTCCCACGGCACCCATGTCGGCGGGATCGCTGCCGGCAGTCGCGATGGCAGCCCGATGCACGGCGTGGCGTACGATGCGCAGATCATCAGCGCCGACAACGGCGACCCGGGCCCCGAAGACGGCATCATCCTGGGCAACGACGGCGCAGTGTACAAGGCGGGTTGGGACGCGTTGATCGCCAGCGGAGCACGCATCATCAACAACAGCTGGGGCATTGGCATCACCGATCGCTTCGACCAGGGCGGCCGCGATCCGGCGTTCCCGCACTTCACCGTGCAGGACGCGCAACTGCAATTCGATCAGATCAAGCCGCTGCTGGGCACCAAGCCTGGCGGTGCCTATGAGGGCGCCATCGCCGCGGCTCGCAGCGGGATCGTCACGATTTTCGCCGCCGGCAACGACTACAACCTCAATAACCCCGATGCCATCGCGGGCCTGGCGTATTTTGTGCCGGACATCGCGCCGAACTGGCTCACCGTGGCGGCGCTGCAAGTCAATCCGGACACCGCCAGCGCCAATCCGTACACCATCAGCACCTTCTCGTCGCGCTGCGGCTACACCGCCAGTTTCTGCGTGTCGGCCCCCGGCACCCGGGTCTACAGCGCCGTGATCGGCGGCACCCGTGCCGACGACCTGACTGTCGGCTACGCCAACAAGAGCGGCACCTCCATGGCCGCGCCCCATGTTGCCGGCAGCGTGGCGGTGTTGATGGAGCGTTTTCCGTACATGACCGGCGCCCAGGTCGCCAGCGTGCTGCGCACCACCGCCACCGACATGGGCGCGCCGGGCGTCGATTCGTTGTATGGCTGGGGCATGATCAACCTGGGCAAGGCCATCGACGGTCCATCGATGCTGGTGACCGAGCAGGACATTCCCGCAGAGTTTCGTATCGATGGCGCCTATGGTTCCGGCCAGTTCGTGGTGGACCTGCCGGGCATCGGCGCGATCATCGATGCCGGCAAACCCACGGAACGGGTGTGCAGTGGCATCCAATGTGGCCTGGACGTTTGGCGCAACGACATCGCCGGCCACGGCGGCCTGACCAAGGAGGGCGTCGGCACCCTGGTGCTCACCGGCGCAAACACCTACAGCGGGCCGACCCTGGTCAATCAAGGGCGACTGGCGATCAATGGCTCGCTGGCCTCGGCCGTTACGGTCAACGACGGCGGCATCCTCGGCGGCAACGGGCGCATCGCCAGCCTGACCGCCAGCCGCGGCGGCAGCGTGGCGCCGGGCAACTCCATCGGCACCTTGCAGGTGGCCGGCGACGTGACCTTTCAACCCGGTTCGAACTACTCGGTGGAAGTCTCGCCCACCGCCAGCGACCTGATCGTGGCGGGCGGCAAGGCGTCCGTTGACGGAGCGACGGTGTCGCTGTCCCTGGAAAACAGCCCGACACTGCTGACGGCTGGCGAGGTGAAAAGCCTGCTGGGCCGGCAGTTCAATATCCTGCAGGCCGCCGATGGTATTGAGGGGCACTTCGCTGGCGTCTTGCCCAACTATGCGTTTCTGGGGGGCGACCTGGCGTACAGCACCAGTGGCATTCAACTGGCGGTCGAGCGTAACGACGCGTCATTTGCCAGCCTCGGCCTGACACCTAACCAGCGCTCCGTCGCCTCGGCCGCCGAACGACTGGGCGCGGGCAACGGACTCTACGAAGCCTTGCTGCTTTCGCCCAGCGCCGCCGTGGCGCAACAGGCATTCGAGCAACTGTCCGGTGAAATCCATCCGGCCATTGGCACACTGTTGATCAACGACAGTCGTCAGTTGCGCGACGCCATGGGTGATCGCCTGCGCCAGGACGCCCTGTACGACGCCGGTACGCCGACCGATGCCAGCAGCAATGCCTGGTTCAAGGTGCTGGGCGCTTGGGGCAAAAACGATGGTGGAAATGATCACGCCAGTACGACCAGTTCCATCGGCGGGCTGCTGGCCGGTGTCGACGGACTGATCAGCGACCAGACGCGACTGGGCTTCGTCACCGGCTACAGCGACAGTTCGTTGAGCATGGGTGACGGCACCCATTCCTCGGCCAAGGCCGACAGCTATCACCTGGGGGCCTACCTGGGACATGAAATCGACGCGCTGCGCCTGACCGTTGGCGGTGCCCACAGTTGGCATCGCATCGACGTCAAGCGGGACCTGCAATGGGGCGACGTCAGTGGCCGGGAGAAAACCAAGCGCGATGCCCGGACCACCCAGTTCTTCACCGAAGCGGCGTATCGCCTCAACTTGCAACCGGTAGCCCTGGAGCCGTTCGCCAACCTGGCCTATGTGCACCTGGACAGCGACAGCTTCCATGAGAACGGCGACAACGCGGCCCTGCACGGGGGCGACGATCGCCGCGATGCGGTGCTCTCGACCCTGGGCGTGCGGGCCAGCCACACCTTGGCGCTGTCGGATCGACAGCAACTGCAACTGTCCGGCTCCCTTGGCTGGCAGCACAACCTGAGCCATACCACGTCCGAACAGGACCTGGCCTTCGCCGGCAGCAGCAACACCTTCGCGGTGCAGAGCGTGTCCATGGACCGCAACGCCGCCGTGATCGGTGCCCGTGCCGGGCTTGCGGTCGCCAAGGATGTGCGGGTCAACCTCGACTACAACGGCCTGATCGGCTCCCGGGATAAAACCCACGGCGTGGGCCTGACCTTGGATTGGCAGTTCTGACCAAGAAGAAAGGCTGGATATCCCCCCGTGGCGAGGGAGCTTGCTCCCGCTCTGGTGCGTAGCAACCGCCCTGGTGAGCGCTTCGCACTCCAGCGGGAGCAAGCTCCCTCGCCACAAAAAGCTGTACCTCCCGGTTCTAGCATTCCAACAACAAAAGAGAGCAACAACCATGGGCATCTACGACTACAAGAACCTCGGCACTGCCGAATCCAAGGCATTGGTCAGCGACGCAATGGCGATCATGCTGTATTCCTACCACAACCTCGACAATGGCTTTGCCTCCGGTTACCAGCACAACGGCTTCGGTGCCGGCCTGCCGGCGACCCTGGTGACCGCGCTGCTGGGGGGCACCGATTCCCAAGGGGTAATTCCCGGCGTGCCGTGGAACCCCGACTCGGAGAAACTGGCCTTGGAGGCGGTACAGAAGGCCGGCTGGACGCCCATCAGCGCCGCGCAACTGGGTTACGCCGGCAAGGTGGATGGCCGCGGGACGTTTTTCGGTGAAAAGGCCGGCTACACCACCGCGCAGGTAGAGATCCTCGGCAAATACGACAGCGCGGGACACCTGCAGGAAATCGGCGTGTCGTTTCGCGGCACCAGCGGCCCTCGGGAAAATCTGATCGGCGATTCCATCGGTGACGCGATCAACGACCTGATGGCCGCGCTGGGCCCCAAGGACTATGCAAAAAACTACGTCGGCGAAGCCTTTGGCAACCTGCTGGGGGACGTCGCGAAGTTTGCCCAGGCCCATGGCCTGACGGGCAACGACGTGCTGGTCAGCGGCCACAGCCTGGGTGGGCTGGCGGTCAACAGCCTGGCGGACTTGAGCGCCAGCCAATGGTCGGGGTTTTACTCCAGTGCCAACTACATCGCCTACGCCTCGCCAACCCAGAGCAGTACCGACAAGGTCTTGAACATCGGTTACGAGAACGATCCGGTGTTTCGCGCCCTGGACGGCTCGACGTTCAACCTCGCGTCGGTGGGTGTGCACGATGGGCAACAGGAATCGGCCACCAACAACATCGTCAGCTTCAACGACCACTACGCTTCCGCAGCATGGAACGTGTTGCCGTTTTCCATCCTCAATATCCCCACCTGGATTTCCCACCTGCCTACCGGCTACGGCGATGGCATGGGCCGGATCATGGGGTCGGCGTTCTACGACCTCACCGGAAAAGACGCCACCATCATCGTTGCCAACCTGTCGGACCCTGCGCGGGCCAATACCTGGGTGCAGGACCTCAACCGCAATGCTGAAATCCACACCGGCAGCACGTTCATCATCGGCAGCGACAGCGACGACCTGATCCAGGGCGGCCAGGGCAACGACTACCTGGAAGGCCGCGCCGGCAATGATACTTTTCGTGATGGCGGTGGCTACAACGTGATCGTGGGCGGGCAGGGCAGCAATAGCCTGCAACTGCAGCAGTCGGTGAAGGATTTCAGTTTTGCCCATGACGGGGCCGGGACGCTGTATATGCGCGACGCCCATGGCGCGATCAGCATCACCCGCGACATCGGCACGCTGGTCAGTAAGGAGTCCGGATTGTTCTGGGGGCTGCTCAAGGATGAGGTGAGCCACAGCGTCACCGCCAATGGCCTGGTGGCCGGCGCCAACCTGACGGCATATGCCTCGTCGATCAAGGGCAGTGTGGCCAATGACACCCTGGTGGCGGGGGCGAAGGGTGACTGGCTGTTCGGCCAGGACGGCAACGATGTGCTGGTGGGCGGCGCGGGTAACGACACCTTTGTCGGCGGCGCGGGCAATGACGTGATGCAATCCGGGGGCGGCAGCGACACATTTGTCTTCAATGGCGCGTTCGGCCAGGATCGGATCAGCGGTTATGATGTGGGCGACAAACTGGTGTTCCTCGGTGTTCAAGGCGTCGGGGCGGATTATGACTACAGCCGGCATCTGTCGCAGGTGGGCAGTGACACCCTGCTCGAGGTGGGCGACAGTTCGGTGACCTTGGTGGGCGTCGGGCTGACTCAAGTGGGAGGCGACGGCTTGGTGTTCGCCTGATTGATTTGTGAATCTTGCAAAGGAGGCTTCCATTGAGGGAAATACAGGCCTTCATAGCTTCAGTGGCGGCCCCCGCAGCCCAGTGGAAAGGATGCCGTCTCGCGACGTTAGAAGGAAAAGTTGAACAATGAATTGTAAACAAAGAGTTTTCATTGGCTTGATAGGAGGGATGATCTCAAGTAGCACACTGGCGGAGTTACCTGACCACTCGATCCTGACTCGCTACGGCGTTACCTCCGATCTATTGCCCGCCGCCGAGGAGGGCAACCCGGTCGATGCGGCTTCGTACCTGCCTCGCTTCAAGATGCAGACGCCAAAGTCATGGGTTTCTGTCGGCGTTGAGGACACCGAGAAGCCGCATGTAAGCGGAAACATCAGCATTGATCGTTCCGCTCAACAGGAACACGGGCGCTGCCTACGATTTCATGAGCAGTCGCTGCGACGAAAAGGCGAAGGGATTAGTTGCGATGAGGGCGGGCTGGCGTTGGAAGTGAGCCTCGATCATTTCCGATAACCTGAGGCGGCCCTCTGCGGGGCAGAGGGCTCGGAGAGAATCAGTCTTCCTTGCGGATCGTCGCCACATCATCGGCGCGGACCCGGACTTTCCTGCCGGAAATATCCTCGAACTCGTAGAAACCGTCGGCGGTGCGGGTGTTGGGGGTATCCTTGGTCAAATACTGGGTACCGTTCTGCAAGGTCACCACGGTTGGCGACGCGCAGCCAGCCAGAGCCAGAAATGCCACGGCGACCATGGGCAGGCCCAGAAACCTGATGTTCATAACCATAACCTCTCAATCAAAAGGACACGGAGCAGCTGATTCGACCGCGCCATCACGTTAGTCAACCGCCATTGGTCTCGCTTGCCGTAGGAAAGTTCATCGCTGACTGAAGGATTTCACCTTAAATATAGGAGACCGTTCATCTTTTGCTGTTGCCTGGCGGGTTTACAGCTGTTATCTGTATGCATAACCAGTACCCGATATCCTTGGCGTTCTTTCCGTGGCAGTCCGTTCCCTCGACGATCCGTTTTACTACCTGAACAACTTCCAGCAGGTGCTCGCTTGGTTGACACAGCGTTATGCCGATGTGCTCAGCACCGACGAGCAGCGCTTTATCGAGCACTTCGCAGCGCTGCCGCGGGGCGCCCAGGGCTTGCTGGTGCGGATGGTGATGCGCAAGGGGCTACGGTTTCGCCATAGCAAGCTGCATTACCCGGAAATTGGCGACACTGCTGCCGCCGTCGCGCCACTGTTGGCGCTGGGTTGGGTCGAGGAACAGGCCCCCATCGGGCTCGTCGAGCTGTTCGAAGTGCTGCTCAAGCCGGAAATCCTCCTGTGCCTGGGCCACCTGATCGAACACCCCAAGGCGAAAAAGACCGAATGGCTCCACGCCTTGGACGAACGCCTCAACCAGCCCCAGCCGTTCGATGCCTGGTGCCCGCAGTTGGATGACCGGCTGTACAGCCTGACGATCATGAGTCTGTGTGACCGGCTGCGGTTGATGTTTTTCGGCAACCTTTACCAGGACTGGTCGGAATTCGTCCTGGCGGACCTGGGCATCTTCACCTACGAAACCGTCGAGTTCAGTGCCGAGTCACGGGGCTTGCGCAGCCGCGAGGACGTCGATGCCTGCCTGTTCTTGCACGACTGCCAGCAGCGCTTCGAAGCTGGCGAGCCCCTGGATGAGATCGTCCCCCAGGTCAACGAACTGTCCCTGGACAATCCGTGGCTGGAGCGGCGCCGGGGCAAGTTGTTGTTCCAGATTGGCCAGCATGGCGAGCGCATCGGCGACTTCGCCTTGGCCTTGGGCATCTATCGCGATTGCACCTACCCGGGCGCGCGGTTGCGGATGGTCCGGGTATTGGAGCGCATCGGCGAATACGGCTTGGCCCTTGAACTGGGCGAGGTGGCGATGCAGGCACCGCAAAGTGCCGCCGAAACCCAGGCCTTGCTGCGGATCGTGCCCCGTCTTCGACGCAAGTTGGGCGGCCCGCCGGTGCCACGGGGCCTCGCCCGGGAAGTGGAGCGCCTGGAGCTGCAACTGCCTCGCGTCGATCCGACCTTGTCGGTGGAGTACCACGTCCAGGCCCACCTGCACGACGACACCGCGCCAGTGCATTACGTCGAGAATAGCCTGATCAATTCGCTGTTCGGCCTGCTGTGCTGGCCGGCGATCTTCGCGCCGTTGCCGGGCGCATTTTTCCACCCGTTCCAGCGGGGGCCGGTGGACCTGCTCAACGAAGATTTTCATGCCCGTCGCGCCGAGCTGTTCGCAGCTTGCCTGGCAGAGTTGGACGATGGCCGCTATCGGCAGACCATCAGCCGTCGCTATGCCGAAAAGTGGGGCGTGCAGTCGCCGTTCGTATTCTGGGGCGCGCTGTCCGAGGCCTTGCTGGAGCAAGCCCTCGATTGCTTGCCGGCCGCGCATCTCAAGCACTGGTTTGACCGCTTGCTGCTGGACATCAAGGCCAACCGCGCCGGCATGCCGGATCTGATCCAATTCTGGCCGCAGCACAAGACCTACCGCATGATCGAAGTCAAAGGCCCTGGCGATCGGCTGCAAGACAACCAGCTGCGCTGGCTGGAGTTCTGCCATGAACACCAGATGCCCGTTGCCGTTTGTTATGTGCAATGGGCAGAGTCAGCCATCGTGAGCGATGGGGCCGCATGACCCCGGCATCCAGCTACAGCATCGCCGTACGGGCGTTGTGTGAGTTCACCGCCAAGGTGGGTGATCTTGACCTGCGCTTCACGCCGTCGCCCACGGCCTTGGAAGGCATCGCTGGCCATCGCACCGTGGCCTCGCGGCGCAGCGAGGGTTATCAGGCTGAAGTGGCCCTGGAAGGTCATTACCAGACACTGACCGTCAAAGGCCGGGCCGATGGCTACGACCCCGTTCGCCAATGCCTTGAAGAAGTGAAGACTTACCGAGGCGACCTGGCCAAGCAGCCGGCCAACCATCGGCAGTTGCATTGGGCCCAGGCGAAAATCTATGGCGGGTTGATGTGCCGAAAACTGCAGTTGCCGCACATCGACGTGGCCCTGGTGTACTTCGACATCGTCAGTGAAAAGGAAACCTGCATCACTCAACGTTTCGAGGCGACACAGTTGCAGGCCTTCTTCGAAGCGCAATGCGCGTTGTTCCTGGCCTGGGCCGAGCAGGAAATGGCCCATCGACAGGCGCGTAACCTCGGCGCACAGGCGCTGGTCTTCCCCCATGCGGGTTTCAGGCCCGGGCAACGGCACCTGGCCGAATCGGTGTTCAAGGCCGTCAGTACCGGCCGCTGCCTGATGGCCCAGGCGCCCACCGGCATCGGCAAGACCGTTGGCACGCTGTTCCCGCTGTTCAAGGCCCTGGCGCCGCAGCAACTGGACAAGGTGTACTTCCTCACGGCGAAAACGCCGGGGCGCAAGCTGGCCCTGGATGCGGCGCGCGTCATTCACCACGGCGCGTCGGCAATGCCATTGCGGGTGCTGGAAATGATCGCCCGGGACAAGGCTTGCGAACACCCGGACAAGGCCTGCCATGGCGAATCCTGCCCGCTGGCCCGTGGTTTCTACGACCGCTTGCCGGGCGCCCGGGCAGCGGCGAGCCAGGTCACGTTGCTCGACCAGGCGGCGTTGCGCGAGATTGCGCTGGCCCATGAGGTCTGCCCGTATTACCTCAGCCAGGAAATGGCCCGCTGGGCCGACGTAGTGGTGGCCGACTACAACTATTACTTCGACTTCAGCGCGTTGCTCTTCGGCCTGGCCCAGGCCAACGGCTGGACTGTCGCGACCTTGGTGGATGAAGCCCATAACCTGGTGGAGCGCGGGAGGCAGATGTACAGCGCGACCCTCGACCAGGCCACGCTGACCAGCGTGCGCAAAACCGCCCCTGAACCGCTGAAGAAATCCCTCGATAGGGTCAATCGCCAGTGGAACGCCTTGCATGCGCCCCAGGTGGCGGCCTATCGGGCCTATGAAAAGTTGCCGGACAAATTGCTCCAGGCCCTGGCCACCTGTACTACGGCTATCGGCGATTATCTAAATGATCATCCCCAAGGCCTGGACAACGGATTGCAGGCGTTCTACTTCGACGCGTTGCAGTTTGGCAGGGTGGCGGAAACCTTCGACGAGCACTTTCTGTTTGACATCCACAAGCGCGAACTCGGCCGCCAGCGCAGCCTGTCTACGCTGTGCCTGCGCAACGTGGTGCCGGCCGCATTCCTGCGGCCCCGGCTGACGGCGGCCCGCAGCACGGTGCTGTTTTCCGCGACCCTGAGCCCCCGGCATTACTACGCAGACTTGTTGGGGACGCCGGGCGACACGGTTTGGATCGACGTGGAATCGCCGTTCAAGCCCGAACAACTGGACGTACAGGTTGTCAGCCGCATTTCCACCCGTTTTGCCCAGCGCCAGGCGTCCCTGGAGCCTATTGCCGCGTTGATGGCCCGCCAGTTCAACGAGCGCCCAGGCAACTACCTGGCCTTTTTCAGCAGCTTCGATTACTTGCAGCAAGTGGCTGGGCTGTTTGCCGAGCGGTACCCGCAAATTGCGCTCTGGACGCAATCGCGCGGCATGGGCGAAGCCCCCCGGCAGGCGTTTCTCGAACGGTTCATGGAGCATAGCCAAGGCATTGGCTTTGCGGTGCTGGGCGGCGCGTTCGGCGAGGGCATCGATTTGCCGGGTTCACGCCTGATCGGCGCATTCATCGCCACCTTGGGGCTGGCGCAGTTCAACCCGGTCAATGAGCAGATAAAACAACGCATGGCCGCAATCTTCGGCGATGGCTACGACTACACGTACTTGTACCCTGGCCTGCAAAAAGTCGTGCAGGCGGCCGGTCGCGTTATCCGCACCCAGCAGGATCGCGGGGTGGTGATGCTGATCGATGATCGGTTTGGCGAGGCCCGGGTGCGGCACTTGTTGCCGCGCTGGTGGTCAGTTACCCAAGAGGCCCACAAATCCCCTTGTGGGAGCGAGCTTGCTCGCGATGGCAGACTACCAGCCAGCATTGATGCAAGCTGACCCACCGCTATCGCGAGCAAGCTCGCTCCCACAGGTTGGAAGGCTTGAGGATTTTTCCTTGCACCCAGACTTGTTCCATACTCTGCAAAAGTCCACACGGATGCCCCGGCCAGATGCTTGAGAACGCCCCCAAGACCCCACTCATGAACGAGGAACAGCGCTTTCGCCTGCTCATCGACGCGGTGGTCGACTACGCCATCTACATGACCGACCCATCGGGCATCATCACCAGTTGGAACTCCGGCGCCAGGCGCTTCAAGGGCTACGAGGAATCCGAGATCCTGGGCCAGCATTTCTCCCGTTTCTACACCGATCAGGATCGCGCCACCGGCCTGCCGCAACGGGCGCTGGACACGGCCGTGCAGGAGGGGCGCTTTGAAGGCGAGGGTTGGCGGGTGCGCAAGGACGGCACGCTGTTCTGGTCCCATGTGGTGATCGATCCGATCATCGACAGCCAGAGCGGCACCTTGCTTGGTTTCGCCAAGATCACCCGCGACCTGACCGATCGCAAGATGGCCGAGGAAACCCTCAAGCAAAGCGAGCAGCAGTTCCGCCTGCTGGTGCAAAGCGTCACCGATTACGCCATCTACATGCTCGACCCGCAAGGCCAGGTCACCAACTGGAACCTGGGGGCGCAGCGGATCAAGGGTTATCTTCCGGCCGAGGCTATCGGCCGGCATTTCTCGATGTTCTACACCCCCGAGGATCGCGATACCGGCGAACCACAACGGGCGTTGAGCATTGCCGCCAGCGAAGGGCGCTTCGAGAAGAAAGGCTGGCGCATGCGCAAGGATGGCACGCGCTTCATGGCCCACGTGGTCATCGATGCGATCCGCAGCGACACCGGCACGCTGCTGGGGTTTGCCAAGATCACCCGTGACATTACCGATGCCACCCAGGCCCAGCAGGCCCTTGAGCAAGCCCGCGAGGCGCTGTTCCAATCCCAGAAGCTGCAAGCCATCGGTCAGCTCACCGGCGGTATTGCCCATGATTTCAATAACCTGTTGACGGTCATCCTTGGCAACCTGGAAATCGTGCGCAAGCGCATGCCCGACGAGCCGAAACTCACTCAATTGCTCGACAACGCGACCCAGGGCGCGCTGCGCGGGGTTTCGCTGACCCAGCGCATGCTGGCGTTTGCCCGTCGGCAGAAATTGACCTACGAATCGGTCGAGCTGGCGGCCCTGGTGCAGGGTATCAGCGGCTTGCTGCAAAGCTCCCTGGGCCCATCGATACACATCCAGACCCGCTTCGCCGAGGCACTGTCGCCGGTGCTGGCCGATGTCAACCAACTGGAACTGGCGATTCTCAATCTGGCAACCAATGCCCGGGACGCCATGCCCCATGGGGGCAAGCTCATGATTAGCGCCGATGAGCGGCAAGGGTGTGATGCGGTCCACGACAAGCCGATGGCCCCCGGGCGCTACATTTGCCTGGCGATTACCGATGAAGGCGAGGGCATGGATGAAGCCACGCTGGCCTCGGCCGTGGACCCATTTTTCACCACCAAGGGGGTCGGCAAAGGTACGGGCCTGGGGTTGTCCATGGTGCATGGCCTGGCGGAGCAGCTGGGGGGACGTCTGACGCTCACGAGCCAGAAAGGTGTCGGTACCACCGCACAGTTGTGGTTACCGGTGGCAAACGACCCGGCGCCGGGCAAAGCGTCGATCCAGGAAACAACGCAGCCAATCGATGAGTTGAAAGTGCTGGTGGTCGATGATGACAGCCTGGTGCTGACCAGCACGCGCCTGTTGATCGAAGACCTCGGGCACCGGGTCCTTTGTGCGCCATCGGGCGCCCAGGCACTGGAGCTGTATGAGCGCAACCCGGACATCGACCTGGTCATCACCGACATGGCCATGCCACAGATGGACGGTGCGCAGTTGGCGAAACTGTTGCGCGACCGCCAACCGAACCTGCCCATCATCCTGGCCACCGGTTATGCCGAACGCCTGGAAGGTTTCGCCACGCAATTGCCTCGGTTGATCAAGCCGTTCAAGCAGATTGACCTGGTGCAGATCATTGGGCAGACGATGAAATAGCCACGGATCACCGGTTGGGGCACCGAGAGATTATCTGTGGCAACGGATTATCTGTGGCGAGGGGATTTATCCCATAGGCGCTAACCAAACCCCTCGCCCCGTAGCCCGTCTCGCTGGTATCCCCGCGTGTTTCGCGGGGACTCACGTAAAGCATTGCTAAAGTAATCCCATTGCTCAAGGCAATCGAATAGCGACAAACATGGACCGATTGCGCCACAAAGCAGCCAAAGGACAAACGCCATCTCACGCCAGCGAGAGCGCCGCAGATCCACCTGCTCCCGTTCGTTTTTTTGTGAGCTCTTCCTTTGGCTCAGGGGAAAAATGCTCGCCTTCTGCGATCAACCGCTCGATCAGGCAAGCCACCAATAATTTCCCTTGCAGCCAGGCTTTTGCACCTTCG